>PWHX01000100.1 GCA_003555415.1 Syntrophomonadaceae bacterium
GTTACCGGGCATTTGCCTTCTTCACTCATAATTTTGCTCCTTTCGATCATTTTGATTTATATTTCAAGTTTACCACATTTTTCATAAGAAACAACACCTTCTTCAGATTCTAAAGCGAATCAGCCAGCAGTCTGCATTCTGAGTTATTTTAATTTTGAGCAGGGTCTTTTTAAGACTGAACATTGTTATCGGGCGGAGTTTTTGCCCTTTGCCTTTTTTCCTTAAGTTTTGAGTATGGCTTTCTCAGGACAACAATAATAATCCCTAAGATTATTATATAGGGAATGGATCCCATAACAAAGATAAAGAGCCCCCGAACAGACATAATTACTGCGTTCATACTATTTATAAAGGAATGATAACCCCTTGTAAACATATCGCCAAAATCAATAGAAGTGATACCTGAGGAAGCCAGGGTAGTCTCACTCAAATGAATACTTATGGTTGCCATATTTACCTGGTTTTTAAGGTAATTGAATTCTCCAGTTAAAGCTTCTATTTCCCCCCGCACTCTTTCCAGTTCTTGTTCTACCGATAACACATCTGTCACATTGTCGGCCATCTGCAGTATTTCCGTAAGTCTTTTTTCCTGGGAAGTTAGATTGTTTATCCGGGCCTCCAGGTCAATATAGCGCCGGGTCACATCTTCTTCCGAAGTAGACCGGTATTCTACTTCCCCAGCTTCTTCAATTTCATCCAGCATAAGATAAAACTTATCAGCAGGCACCCTCAGGGTTACTGTTGCATGAGGGTTTCTTTCCCTTTTATTTATAGAAGAGTAAGAAACAAATCCCCCCATATCCTTTGCTTTTTCTTCCAGTAAACCAACAGAATCATCCAGGTCTTCAACTTCTAGCCTTACATCAGCCCTGGAAATTTTATGTGTCCCTTCCCTTTCCGATGAACTGTCCTCACCAGGAGCATCCTGGTTGGCATGGTCGGGAGCCTCCGCTTCTGGCATCCCCCTATCTGTCATAGCATCTTCAGTGGGCGCACTGCAGCCGTAAATTAGAAACGCAAAAGCAAATAAAAAAGTTATTAATACTACAATCCTGATCCCCCGTGATTTTAAGAAACTCAAAATTATTACCACCTTTCTCTAACTTGAAAATTACCTGGGTGTTATAAACATCTGTGTGAAATACTGACCCCGCGGGCCCTGGTAAGCTCCGATACCTATATGGGTAAACTTACCACTTAAGATATTATCTCTATGTCCAGGAGAGTTCATTAATCCTTCATGGGCACTTTCTACTGACCGGTGCAAGGCAAGATTTTCACCAGCTGCATAGAAAGATTGTCCAAAGTGTGCAAGCATATCATAAGGGGGGCCATATACAGGAGATATATGCGAAAAGTAGTCCAGGTCTATCATTTCTTTGCTCTTTATCCTGGCCACATTTCTGGCCCCGGTATGCAGTTCTAAAGCAGTAACCCCTGCTTTGGACCTTTCCTCATTTACCAGGTCAAACATTTTCTTTTCTTCGGCACTGAGCAAATAGGGTCTATTATCAGAAACACTGTATTCAAACATAAAAGGATTACTGTTAGTTTGGGCATAGATTTCGTCAGAAACTATCCCCATAATCATATTAATCTCATCCTCACATTGTCCTGACGTAAAGCTATGAGCGGCATAGCTGGCTCCATCCCACTTGACTTTAACGTCTAAGGTTTCTGAAATAAACCTCAAAGGAACCATTGTTCTCCCGTTATAGATCTCAGCTTTGGTGTCGAAATAACGCCACTGGTTGTTAACTCTGGCACGGCTCTCTCCGATAAATAATGTAATTAATGTCGCATCCCTTTCTATCTTAACCAGCTCTTTGGCATCCTTCCAATTCACTTCAGCACCCATTTCTTCAGCTATAAACCTGATAGGAACCAGGGTGCGATTGTCGTGATTTATAAAGGGCATTTGATCTGGAAAATCTACTTCAGTGCCATCAACATAAACCGCTAACTCAGATTGTGCTAAAGCTGTAGAAGTAAATAAAAGCAATAATAATATAAAAATACTGGTAGAAAAAATAATATGTTTTTTATTCACAGTTACTCTCCTTTTATTAAAACGTCCCCGTGTACCCATGCGACTAATTAAAGATTTTCTTTGATTATTTTAACGCCTCTTTTTTCAAGTTCGTGAAAAAATATTTGCGGATCCAGGGTGTCCGGAGCTTCTGGCGCAAATACCCCGGTTTTTTCAATCCTGCCCCTGGCCATTTCTCTAATTGCAATAGCCATGGGTATACCGGTGAGGACATCCATGGGACCAGCTGCACTGTAAGTCAGGCAGCAGGGTTCTCCCTGAGAAATACCCTGGATATCAACTCTTATGCCAGAGAGATCAGAACCTTGACCTGCTGCTTTTCGCAACAAAGGTAGTATTTTTTGTAGAAGGGAAGCAAGCAGATCCCGGGTTACTCCTTTACGGCTTATTCCCAATTTCCCTACCAGGATGGCCAGTCTATTTAGCAGGTCTTCATTAATACCACCCTTGAGGGTTACCTCGGAAATGCCGGGAAAATATCGCGGCATTGTTACAGGTTCAGGGTGCCCTACATGGTATACATATATTTCCCCAATGGGTTCGGGAAATCTGACTTTTTCCCTGCCTGAACCTGAAGGAATCATCTGCAAAGAGCCGTCGAAAAATGAGGGGACGCGGCCGTTAAATATGTGAAGGGTGTGCAGGATTATCGCTGCCCCTGAAGCATCATCCGAGTTGCCGGCCCACGAAACATTAATCTTATTCACGCTATCCAGTGAATCGGCCCCTGCGCGGGCCAGCAGACTGGACAGCCCCGGAGTCCAA
>PWHX01000009.1 GCA_003555415.1 Syntrophomonadaceae bacterium
ATTTGTTTATATAAGGAGCATATATAGAACAGGTAGCCATTAAATAACCACCGGCAACTTCTCTTAATTCTATCCCTGCATCTCTTTTTATATAATCATCCTGTAATTCTTTAATATTATCCTTAATATTATTTTCTTTTAACCCTGTTATGGATTTTAATTTATTTAGGCTTACCGGATCACCTGCTGCAAAAAGAATGGCTTCTATAAGAGCTTTTTCTTTAACCACTTACCTTCCACCTCTCCCTACACTCCTCAGTATCTTCTTCCAGGTAATAAACTATAACAGGGCCAAATGTGTATTTTTGGTATATAGTAACTTTTCTTATTTTAATCAACGTTAAAAGGGCTAAAAAAGTAATTATTATTGCTGCTTTGCTCTTTTGCTTTTTTAAGAATGACTCTAGTTCAATTTTCCTACTATTAATAAGATAGCTAAGAATTTCATCCATTTTTCCATTTATAGATATCTCTTCTGGAAGTATTACCTCAGGTTGCTCCTCATCCAGTTCTTTAATAACATTTTCCAGGGAACAAATTAAATCCTGTAAAGAAACATTTTCTAAAATATTCTCAAGCTCTTTATCTTTAACACTTTTCTTATTGATTTTTACCGGCCGGGTAAAATACTTTCCTTCTTCTTCTTCTAATTTTTTCAAATCTTCAGTTACAGCTTTATATTTCTTATACTCCATCAAATGTTCAAAAAGCTCTTCCTCGGAAGAATAATATATCTCTTCTTCATCTTCTTCACTACTGTCAGAAAAAGGGATTGGTAAAAGTTTCTGGGACTTCAACTTTAATAGAGTTGCCGCCATTACTAAAAAATCCCCAGCCAAATCTGAATTAAGTTCCTGCAATTTTTCTACATATTCTAAATACTGATAAACAACTTGATGGATAGAAACTTCGTAAATATCTATCTCTGCCTTTTTTATCAGGTGAAATAAAAGATCAAAAGGACCTTCGAAAATAGAAGTTTTTACCTTATAAGACATAAACTCACCGCCTATAATTTCATGGCTTCCCTTACTTTTCCCATGGTTTCCCTGGCCTTTTCTTGAGCTGTAACGCGACCGTTATTTAAAATCTCGTCGATATATTCCGGCTTTTCCAAAAGTTCCTGGCGCTTTTCATATATAGGCTCCAGGGATTCTATCATCTGATCGGCCAATAATTTTTTACACTGAACGCAGCCTATTTCGCCATTACGGCATAATTCTTCTATTTCTTTTACCCCTGGGGGGTTAAATATTTTATGAAAGGCAAAAACAGTACATACTTCAGGATTTCCCGGGTCATTTTTTCTTATTCTCTGAGGGTCAGTTATCATTAGTCTTACCTTTTCCTTTATTTCTTGAGGACTGGCAGACATGTTAATGGTATTTCCATAGCTCTTACTCATTTTTCTACCATCTACCCCCGGTAATAATTTTACAATATTTAAAATAGTCTGGGGTTCCGGGAAAACTTCCCCGTACAGGTGATTAAACCGCCTGGCAATTTCCCTGGTTAATTCTATATGTGGTGCCTGGTCTTCCCCTACAGGCACTGCATCAGCCCTGTAGATCATAATGTCTGCCGACTGGAGCAGAGGATATCCCAAAAATCCATAAGTAGCTAAATCTTTTTCCTTGAGTTGTAAGATTTGATCCTTATAGGTTGGACAGCGTTCCAGCCAGGACAGAGGAGCAATCATAGACAGCAGCAAATGTAATTCTGCATGTTCTTTGACTTCAGACTGTTTAAATATTATACATTTCTCCGGGTCCAGGCCCGCACTCAACCAGTCAATAACCATTTCTTTAACATTTGCCCTGATATCCCCGGGATCTTCGTATTCTGTGGTGAGAGCATGCCAGTCTACCACTGAAAAGTAACAGTAATAATCCTCCTGCATTTTAATCCAGTTATCCAGTGCTCCTAAAAGGTTCCCCAGCTGCAGTCGACCGGTAGGACGCATTCCACTTAAAATTACACCTTTTTTTCCCATATATATCTCCTCCATCTATAGAAATACCCCTAAAAATAGGCTGATAATAAAAGACATTAATGTATGAATTTGCGAAGCTAAAGGTAAAAGAACAAGCCGAAAAACTCCGGCAAAAATTAAAAATATAAGCAAAAATGGCCCAAACTGCTCCAGCTGTTGGTAAAATTGACTGTAACGATAAGGAAGAATCCCTGACAGAATCTTGGAACCATCCAGAGGAGGCACCGGGATAAGATTAAATATAGCCAGAATGATATTATACCAGACTAGAGACTGAGCCAGTGAAAATAAAAGCTCATTGTAAACAACAATACTAAAAACATATTGAAGGGTCAGGGCAACAAAAGCCAGGACCAGATTTATCCCGGGCCCTGATGCAGCTACTAAAACCATTCCCTGTCTTTTATCCCCCTTAAAATTCATAGGGTTAACAGGAACAGGTTTGGCCCAGCCAAATCCCGCCAGCCATAACATCAACAAACCTATAGGGTCCAGGTGTTCCAAGGGATTTAAAGTTAATCTTCCCTGAAAACGAGCCGTAGGATCCCCCAAATAATCAGCCATTTTACCGTGGGCATACTCGTGAAAAGTTATAGCTATTAATAGTGCCGGAATTCTTATTAAAGGATCACCTAGATACAATTTTTTATTCCCCCTTTTTCCTTTCCTCCATACATTTTATGACAAATCTGATTTCCTCGTCACGACTTTTTACTTTCTTGTCCATTTTGGCCTTTTTTACTTCTTCTAAAACTTCTTTAAAAAGGGGGCCTGGTTTGTAACCAAGTTCTTTTAAATCCTCCCCCGTAATAAGGGGA
>PWHX01000123.1 GCA_003555415.1 Syntrophomonadaceae bacterium
ACTTTATTAATTGACTCATATGGTTCTCCGAAACTAAGGGAACTGCGGGTTCTAACCTCTATAAATACTAATTCTTTTTCCTGAGAGGCAATTATATCTATTTCTCCATGAGAACATTTGAAATTTTTTTCTAATATTTTGTAATCCTGATCCTCTAAATACTTTTGAGCCTCATTTTCACCAAAACTGCCTAACATCTTACGGGTATCACTCATTTTTCTCACCTGCTATTACTTAGTCACTTTCATCTAATGATAATTTAAAAGAACGGCGGTGTATTGGGGAAGGCCCATAGGCAGCAATAGCCCTAAAATGACACCGGGTTGGATAACCTTTATGCTTGGAAAATCCATACTCTGGATAATTCCGATCATACTCTTCCATTATTTTGTCCCGGGTGACTTTTGCTAATATAGAAGCAGAGGCAATGCTTAAGCTAAGGCTATCTCCCTTTTTAATAGGATTTTGGGGAACAGTTAAATCAGGTATAAGAAAAGCATCAGTTAACACATATTCAGCTTTTTTTAAGTCTTGAACAGCTCTTTTCATGGCCTCCAAACCGGCCCGGTATATATTGTGAGTATCTATGTAGAACACATCTATAGCAGCTATTGAAAAATACAAAGATTCTTTTTTAATAGTTCTGTATAAATCTTCTCTCGCTTTAGAGTTAAGCTGCTTTGAGTCTCTAATTCCTGCAATTTTTCTTTTTTCCGGTAAAATTACTGCCGCAGCGACTATGGGTCCTGCTAAAGGTCCTCTTCCTGCTTCATCAACCCCCGCAACAAATTTATAGCCTTGATTCCATAAATTATTTTCATAATAGAGCATTTGTGCCAGCCGGGCTTTTTCTTGTTTTTCTTTAAGTAACCCTTTTAGCTTTTTCCTGGCCAGTTCCTGTACCCCACGACGTGAATCCTTTTTTTGTAAGTCTTTTAAAAAACTTTCACTGTAATAATTACTGTCCAGCCAGCAGCAAATCTCTTTTATGGTCATTTCATTTATTTTTTTCATTTTTCCAACTCCCTCAGGTGCCAAGGTAATAATAAATTGCTTAAAAAGGGATTCTTTTTAGCTAAGATGTTCCAGGGTAATTTTACCTAAAAGACCATCCCTGAACTCTTTCAATATAATCTCAGAAGCTTTCAAAGTGTCTACCTCCCCACCAGTCCTTAGCAAGCCTCTATTAATACCAATTTGTTTTAATAGTTCTCCCGATGCAGGTATTTTTTTTAACTTGTATCGGGCAGTCAAATATTCCGGTTTCTCCCTGGATAGAAATTCTAGTAACCTATAAGCCAGATCCTCATAATCTAATAATTCAAATTTTATGGCTCCGGTTATAGCCAAATTGAAAGCCATATATTGGCTTTCAATTTTAGGCCATAGTATACCGGGAGTATCCAGAAGTTCTATCCAGGGAGGTATTTTAATCCACTGTTTGCCCCGGGTAACCCCCGGGACTCCACCGATTTTAGCAGCAGATTTTTTAGCCATGGAATTTATAAAAGAAGATTTCCCTACGTTAGGGACACCTATTACCATAGCCCTGGTAGGCCTTTTACCCTTAGAAGAAGGTGCTTTATAATTACCGAGAATAGCTTTTAACTGCTTTATCCCATGACCTTTTACGCTGCTGACTGGCACTGCAGGATATCCTTCCTCCTTAAAATAATTGACCCAGGCATCTGTGTGATGGTCCTCAGCTAAATCAGCTTTGTTTAAAACAATCACCCTTTTTTTATTGCCAGTTAAGTCCTTAAGATCAGGATTTTGACTGCTTAAAGGTACCCTGGCATCCAGCAGTTCAATAACAACTTTAACCAAATTTATATTTTCTTTTAAAATGTTTTTAGTTTTTTTCATGTGGCCGGGATACCACTGAATATCCATTTAAATTTACCTTTCTATACCTTCTTAAATTAAGCGTCCCCTTCCTTCATTAAATACTTGGAAGGGGACTTGATGTGCAAGCTAGTTTGTAATTATTTCGTTATTTACCAGACTAAATCTGTCTATAGGCCAAAATACTAATACCGCTTTTCCCTTTATCTGATCTTTAGGGATAAACCCCACAGTAGATTCTCTACTATCCATACTATTGCTCCTGTTATCACCCAAAACAAAGACGTGACCTTCAGGTACAGTTTTAGGACCATAACTGGAAATATATTCGTTGATAATAAAATCTTCCTCTAGAGGATCACCATTTAATATTACAGTTTGATTATTAATTTTTACTGTGTCTCCGCCTTTGGCTATAACTCTTTTTATAAAGTCTCTTTCTGGCGAATATTTAAATACTATTATTTCACCATGGGATGGTTCTCTTAAGCGATATACAAATTTATTAACAATTAGCCTCTCATGATGCTCCAGTGTAGGCTGCATGGAAAGTCCTTCTACTACAAATATTTCTACTACAAAGGCCCTGATTAAAAGCGCAATTATAACAGCTATTATTATAGATTTTATCCATTCAAAAATCTCACTGTTTTTATTGGTCATTTTCTACACTGCCTCCATTAAATAAAACCCTTTAGAAAAAAAGGACTGTATCCAGTCCTTTAAATTAACGGCGTTCTTTAATCCGTGCTGCTTTACCTTTTAGCTTTCTTAAGTAATATAATTTTGCCCTGCGAACTTTACCTCTCTTGACAATTTCAATCTTTTCAACTTTAGGAGAATGAACCGGGAAAGTTCTCTCTGTGCCTATACCATATGATACACGACGAACTGTAAAGGTTTCCTTCGCTTCGCTGCCTTTTCTACTAATTACTGTACCTTCAAAAGTTTGGATTCTCTCTCTATTGCCTTCTACAACTTTAACATGAACTCTAACTGTATCCCCTGGAGAAAAATTAGGAATATTGTCTTTCATTTGCTCCTTTTCAATTTCTCTAATTACATCCATTTTTTATCCTCCTTCCGACTGTTACTTTATTCAAATATATTTTATGATTTAGATCTAAGCCTGGATAATTCCAAGATTCGAATAAATTCCTTTTTTGCGGCATTATTATAGCATACTTCATTCCCTAAGACAACTAAAAGTTACTGCTTCTCATCCGGTAACAATTCCTGTATTATTTTCCTGTCTTCTTTATTAAGGGAAGTTCTTGATAATAAATCCGGCCTTTTGTTTAATGTTCTGGCCAGAGACTGTTGTCTTCGCCATAAACGTATTTTCTCATGGTCTCCAGATAAAAGTATTTCAGGAACCTTTAAACCTCTGAAATCCTCGGGTCTAGTGTAATGAGGGTGCTCCAGTAACCCCTGATAAAATGACTCTTCCTCAACACTTTCAGGGCTGGACAAAACACCAGGTAGTAAACGTACCACCGAGTCAGTAACCACCATGGCCGGAATCTCCCCTCCGGTTAAAACATAATCACCAATAGATATTTGTTCATCTATCAAATTTTCCTTAACTCTCTCGTCAATTGCCTCATAATGTCCACATATTAAAACCAGATGATTTATTTCCGCCATTTTCTTTGCCTTGTCCTGGTCAAAAAGTTGTCCCTGGGGACAAAGCAATACAACACCGGCTTTTGAACGTTCTTTAACTACTGCTTCTACAGCTCGAAAAACAGGTTCAGGCTTAATAACCATACCTTTACCACCGCCATAAGAATAGTCATCAACCTGCTTATGCTTATCCTGACTGTAATCCCTAAGATTGATTATATTAATTTGGACTTTTCCCTGCTCCCTGGCTCTTTTTAAGATACTACTGTTAAAAGGACCTTCAAACATTTCAGGGAACAAGGTAATCACATCTATTCGCATGAGCATCACCCTAGTCAAGAAGTCCTTCTAACAGTCTAACCTTGAGTATTTTTTCCGTTAGATTTACTTCCTTTATAACTTCTTTTCGTGCTGGAATCAAAATTTCCCTGGAGAATGAAGGATCTTCAGGTTTAAGTACAAATACGTCATTGCTGCCTGTTTTTATTATATTCGTTACTACACCTATTTTTTTACCCTCTTCAGTATAAGCAGACAAGCCAATTATTTCATCATGATAAAAATGATCAGCAGGTAATTCTTCCCGTTCTATTTTAGGAATCATTATATAGTAACCTTTTAACTCTTCTACTTCTTCTCTACATTTGAAATTTTTAAACTTTAATATCCAGGTGTTTTTTTTGCTCCAACCACTTTCTATTATTGCTTCTAGTTTTTTTTCTCCTGAAACCAGCTTAACTTTTTTAAGAGACTCATAACGCACAGGATTATCAGATAGAGGCTGAACTTTAACCTCTCCATTTAATCCCTGAAAGCCTACTATTTTTCCAACGGCTGCCATATCATGGGTCATGATTTCACCTGCTATTAATAATTTACTGAATGATTTCTACTATTACCCTTTTATTTTCCTTAACTGCTGCAGCATTGACTACCGTTCGTATTGCCTTGGCAATTCTACCCTGTTTTCCTATAACTTTTCCCATATCATCTGGGGCTACTTTAAGTTCCAGTATCAACGAACGTTCACCTTCTATCTGCTTTACCTCAACATCATCAGGGTAATCTACCAGAGATTTTGCAATAAATTCTAACAGATCTTTCATCCTCTGTTTTCCCTCCTAAGAATTTAATGAAGAAAGAAATAAATCAACTATTTATTTGCTAATCCCAGCTTTATTAAATAGGACCCGGACAGTATCAGAAGGTTGAGCTCCTTCTTGCAGCCACTGCTGAGCTTTTTCTTCATTAATCTTAAGAGTTATCGGCTCGGTAGTAGGATTATAAAATCCAATTTCTTCAATAAATCTTCCGTCTCTGGGAGAGCGGGAATCAGCTACTACTATTCGGTAAAAGGGACTTTTTTTTGCCCCCATTCTCTTTAGCCTTATTCTTACTGCCATTTTTTCACCTCCAATTACTGTAATTATAATAATATTTCTAATTTGGCATAAAAGGAAACATATTTTTCCCTTTCTTTTTACCTTTCTCCATCTTAGTCATCTGTTTCATCATCTTTTTCATCTGTTCAAATTGCTTTAAAAGTTTATTAACATCTTGAACCTTTGTACCGCTGCCCTGAGCAATTCTACGCCGCCGGCTGCTGTTTATTACTTCCGGATAAGTTCTTTCTTCTTTAGTCATGGATTTTATAATAGCTTCAACCTGAGCTAATTGATTTTCATCCAAACTCATATTCTTAAGCTTCTTATTCATTCCACCATAACCGGGGATCATTTCCATTATCTGGTCAATAGGACCCATGTTTTTTACCTGCTGCAGTTGTTCCAGGAAATCTTCAAAAGTAAACTGCTGAGTTTTAATTTTTTCCTCCCAGTCTTTTGCTTTTTCCTGGTCTACGCTAGTCTGTGCTTTTTCTATTAGAGAAAGCACATCTCCCATTCCTAGAATACGGGAAGCCATCCTCTCGGGATGAAAGGGCTCCAGTGCATCTGACTTTTCTCCCAGGCCTACAAACTTAATAGGGCAATCCGTTACAGCTTTAACCGAAAGCGCTGCTCCCCCCCGGGTATCACCGTCTAATTTAGTTAATACCACTCCTGTAAGTCCAAGCTGCTGATGAAAACTTTCAGAAACAGTAACCGCATCCTGCCCGGTCATGGCATCCACTACCAGCATAATTTCCGAAGGCCTGGCTGCCGATTTAATGCTTTGAAGCTCTTCCATAAGCTCTTCATTAATATGGAGCCTTCCAGCAGTATCTAAAATAAGAACATTACAGTTTTGCTTAGTAGCCTCTTCCAGTGAGTTCTCTACTATTTCAATTGGATCCCTTTGGCCCATAGAAAAAACAGGTATATCCAACTGTTCACCTAAAAATTCAAGCTGTTGAATAGCCGCAGGACGGTAAACATCAGCAGCCACCATCATTGGGCTGTAGTTTTCTTTCCGCAGAAAGTTGGCCAACTTGGCTGCCGTAGTAGTCTTTCCTGAGCCCTGTAACCCTACAAGCATAATTATAGTAGGCCCCGAGGGATTAAAATCAATCTTACTTTGTGTCTTTCCCATAAGCGTGGTAAGCTCTTCGTTAACAATTTTAATTACCTGCTGTCCCGGGGTAAGACTTTTAAAAACCTCTTGCCCTATACAGCGCTCTTTAACGGTGTTGATGAAATTTTTTACTACTTTAAAATTAACATCTGCCTCTAGAAGAGCAAGCCTGACTTCTCTTAAGGCCACATCAACATCCTTCTCCGTAAGTTTTCCCTTACCTTTAAGTTTTTTAAAGGTTTCTTGAAGCTTAGTGGACAGATTCTCAAAAACCATAATAGCCCTCCCAGTAATTACAATTGCAGTATATCCACTATTATATTCTTTATTTTATTCTTGTCAATTTTTTCATTTTCTTCCAGGTGAGACAATACTTCAAAACACTTTTCTTTATGGGTGATATGTTTTTTATAAAGTTGTAATTTTCTTTCGAATTGTTCTAGTGTTTCCACTGCTCTATTAATTAAATCAAAAACCGCCTGGCGGCTTATGTTATATTCATCAGCAATTTCCCTTAAGGAAAAATTATTTTCATAATACAATTCTATAAAAAGCTGCTGTTTTTTGGTTAAAAGATTACCGTAAAAATCGTACAGCAAATTCACTCTCGTAGTTTTTTCCAGCAAAATTTATCACCTTCCAGCAACCTGTTAAGCCTTTTTGCTTTACATGACAATACTAACTTAAGCTACTTGCATTGTCAAGTTTTAAGAAAGTAAAATCCATAAATTGCACGTTTTTTAAAATTAATAATGGTAAAAATAAAATAGAGTTAATAAAGTAAAGGAGGCAAAATGGTGCCTAAAAAGGAAATATCATATCCATGTAAAAGCACCTGCTCAGATTCTTCTGTAGAATTTAGTGAACTCCTGGATGAATCAAAAAAGTTAAAAAAAGATAAGAAAAACAAAAAAGAAAAAAAGAAGCTTAAAAAAAAGAATAAAAACAATAGTGATAATAACCAGTAAACAGTCAGAACAGGGGCGGAGATTGTTAATATTAAGCACCGGACTCCGCTGGAATGAAAAGCAGTCTCTATTAGACTGCTTTTCTAATCAAAAAGAGCTTCTACAAATTCCTCGGGATCAAATTCATGAAGATCCTCCAAAGACTCTCCCACTCCAATGTATTTGACAGGTATATCTAGTGTTTGTTTAATTGCTACAACTATTCCTCCCTTGGCGGTGCCGTCCAGTTTAGTAAGAATTATACCATCTATTTTTGATAATTCTCCAAATAGCTTGGCCTGGGCTAAGGCATTTTGCCCGGTAGTAGCATCTAAAACTAGCAAAACTTCATGGGGAGATTCAGGAATAGCTTTACTGGAAACCCTATAAATCTTTTTTAGTTCATCCATTAAATTTGATTTATTGTGAAGCCTGCCGGCCGTATCACAAATAACTGCATCCATTTTCCTGGCCTTGGCCGCAGAAATAGAGTCAAAAATTACAGCTGCAGGATCAGACCCTATTTGATGTTTAATAATATCCACGTCTGCCCGCTTTGCCCATATTTCCAGCTGCTCAATAGCAGCAGCTCGAAAAGTATCTCCGGCAGCTAAAATTACATGTTTTCCGTCTTGCTGTAATATGTGAGCTAGCTTAGCAATGCTTGTAGTTTTTCCTACACCATTTACTCCCATAACCATAATAACCGTAGGTTTATCTTTGGCAAAATTCAGAGGCATTTTTTCATTTCCCAATTTTTCAATAATTATATTTTTGAGAAGCCCTTTAACTTCCAGCGTATCTTTCACTTTTCCTTCTTTGACTTTTAATTTTAGTTCTTCAACTAAATCTAAAGTGGCCTCCACTCCTATGTCAGCCTCAATTAATATTTCTTCCAATTCTTCATAGAATTCATCACTGATTTTTTGTCTTCCAACAAGATCGTCAATTTTGTCAACAAAATTTTCCCTGGATTTTTTAAAAGCATTTTTAAATTTATCAAATAACCCCATTTTAACACTCCTAACTTACTTGTTGATCTTCTTTTGATGGTAATTTCATAGAAAGCACTTTCGATACACCAGATTCCTCCATGGTAACGCCATATAAAAAGGCTGCTGTTTCCATGGATTTTCTGCGGTGAGTTATTACTATAAACTGTGTACTGTCGGAAAGAACTTTTAAATAATTAATGAATCTATTTAAATTCAGGTTATCCAATGAAACCTCAATTTCATCTAAAATACAAAAAGGAGTTGGCTTTGTTTTTATAAATGCGAATAGAAGAGCAATAGCAGTTAAGGCTTTTTCCCCACCAGAAAGGAGTGATAAGTTCTGTAATTTTTTCCCTGGAGGTTGGGCAATAATCTCTATGCCTGATTCCAGTACATCATTAGAATCACTTAGCTTTAAATAAGCTCTGCCTCCCTCAAAAAAATCTCGGAACACAGCAGAAAAACTTGATTTTATGCTATTAAAAGTTTCCATAAAATTTTTTTTCATTTTATCATCTATTTCACTTATGACCTGATGCAAAGTATTCTTGGCTTCCCTCAGATCTTCTCTCTGTTTTTTTAAAAATTCTACCCGTTCCTTTAATCTGTCAAATTCTTTAATAGCTCCAGTATTTACAGTTCCTAATTCATTTAATCTCTCTTTTAGCCTGGCGATCTCTTCCAGGGCCTTTTTTTCCCCTACTTCTATAAAATAGGAAGAAGCTTTTTTAAAGTTAAGATTATACTCATCTCTTAATCTACGATAATAGTTTTTAAGTTCCGTATCCAAGCGGGTAATCTCTAGTTCAGATTCATGTTTCTTTTTTTCACTTGACTGTAAAAATTTTCGCAAATTTCTTGCCTGGTTTTCTTTATCTGTAATTTCTGCTGCTAATTTTTTGTTTACATCTGTTAATTTATTTATTCTCTCCAGTGTAAACTCTTCTTTCTCTATCAATCTATCAATTTCTTCTAGAGCATTATTTAAAGATTCCTCCAGATCCTTTTTACTATTCTTACATTCTTCTATTCTATGGGCTAATTTAGAATATTTTAATTCTTCAGATGATCTTTCCATTTTAAGATCTTTTAGGTTTTTACAGATTATATTTATTTCCTTTTCTGTTGAAGATAATTCAATTTTTAAATCAGTAGTTCTTTTTTCTATTTCACTTTTTTGCTGAAAACACTGATCCAGATTATACTTTTCTTTTTCCAGGTTGGATTCAAGAACCATCTTTTGTTTTTTAAGCTTTTCTATTTTATCTTTTTTAATATTATTATCGGCAGAGATTCCAACTAACCTTTCTTCTGCTTCTATCTTTTCTTCTTTTAATCTTTTTAAACTAGAATGAAATGATTTTTTTTCCATATCAAGTTTTTTTAAACTATCTTTTTCACTGTCAACTTGTTTATAAAGGTTATCCCCCATAGATAATACTTCATTTATGGATTTATTTAAATTTTCTTTTTCTGCCTCTTTATCACTATAGCAATCCTGAATTTCTTTAATATTTTTTTCTAAATAGCCCAGGTCTTCCATTAATTTCTTGAGAGCATTTTTCCTTCCAATAAAACTATGCTTTGTTTGAATTTCACTGCCACCGGTTATAGCGCCTCCTGGAAATATAACTTCTCCACCTAAAGTAACAATTTTAAATTTAAGGTTCGTTTTACGTGACGTGTAAATAGCTGAATCCAAATCCTGGACTACCAGAACCCTTCCTAAAAGCTTGTTAAATACTTTTTCATATTTTTTATTATAGGTAACCAGCTCTTTAGCCCATCCTATAACTCCACTTTCTTTAATATGGGACTTATTATCTCTCTCTGTGATAAGAGATAAGGGCAAAAAAGTAGCTCTACCTTTCTTTATCTTTTTTAGATAATTTATTATTTCTTTAGCCGTTACCTCATCTTTAGTAACTATCTGCTGTGACGCAAAGCCCAGTGCAGCATCTATAGCTTTTTCAAACGCAACTGGAACCTGTAGAAGATCTACTACCACACCTTCTATCCCTCTGCTAAAAGAATGTCCCTTTTCCTTTGCTGTTAAAACTTCTTTTACTGCCTTATTAAAACCTTCATGCCTTTGTTCCATTGAACTTAATACGTCTAGCTGTGTTTTTACTCTTTCCCATTCCGAGTTGTTCTTTTGCAATTCATTTTTTAAATCTTTTAAATTTTCCTCTTTCTTTTTAAATGATTTATTAAGCTTTTCCAGTTCTATTTTTTGTTCTTTAATATAGCCTTCTTTTTGTTTTATTATTTTCTTTCTTTGTGTTTCTCTATTTTCTATCTGCTGACAATCTTTTTCCTTATCATTAATCTCTCTATTAATTTCTTCAAGCCTTTTTTGTAAATATCCCTCTTCTAGTTCATTATTTTTCAAGTTAAATGAGTATTCTTCTATTTCCTTGATAAGCCTACTCAATTTATCTTCTGTTTCCTTCTTGAAACTATTTATCACATCCTCGATTTTTTTTAATTCCTGTTCTTCCTTATTTATTTTTTCTTTTATATTACCAACAGAACTATTGAGATTTTCCCGGTTGCTTAAAAGCCCTGAAATCTTTTGGTCAAACTGTTGTATTTTTTCTTTATGATCTTTATCAGTTTCTTGCAACTGCTGTATCTGATTTTCAAAACTTTTTATTTTTTCCGTAAATAACTGTTTATCCGCTAGATTTTTGTTCTTTCTATCTTGTATTTCTTGTAATTTTTCCCTTAACTTAGAAATTTCTTCTTCTCCGGTGCTGCATTTTAATTTTTCCTTTGTCAACTGGGAATCTAACTGGTTGAGCAAAGTATATTTTTCAAAATTTTTCACAGATAAATCATCTAGTTTTTCCTGTGCTTTTTCTTTATTCTCCTGGTTCTTATAGATTTCATTTACTAACATACCTACTTCCAACTCTTTTAGTTCTTCTCGACAGGCCAGGTATTCTCTAGCTAAAACTGCCTGTCCTTCCAAAGGTCTTAGCTGCTGATTAAGTTCCTCAATCAAGTCGCTAACCCTTAAAAGATTGTCAGCTGTTTCTTTTAAGCGTCTAGCTGCTTCTTTTTTTCGGTTTTTGTATTTATAAACGCCAGCTGCTTCTTCAAATATCATTCTTCTTTCTTCAGGCCTAGCACTCAACACCTGCTCAATTTTACCCTGACTTATTATAGAATAGGCCTCCTTCCCTATTCCTGTATCATGAAACAATTCTATGATTTCTTTTAGTCGGCAAGGGGATTTATTTATAAAGTACTGGCTCTCCCCCGACCTAAAAAGTCGCCTGGTAATTCTTATTTCCGTAAAATCCAGCTTGATATTAGATTTTGTATTGTCAAAAACAAGAGAAACTTCTGCAAAACTTAAGGGTTCCATCTCCTGGGTACCGTTAAATATAACGTCTTCCATGTTTTTTCCCCTTAAATTCTTTGTGCTTTGTTCCCCTAACGCCCACTTTACTGCATCAGCTACATTGCTTTTTCCGCAACCATTTGGTCCTATTATTGCAGTTACTCCTGGAGATAGTTCTAACTCTGTTTTTTGAGGAAAAGATTTAAAGCCAAACATTTCAATCTTTTTCAAATACATAAAAATCCCCCTTAAAAATAAAGGAATTCAACAATAAAATGCCTGCTTGATTTTACAAGCAGGCCAAAATTTAATTTATCATCGAGGTTCTACAATAAATTTTATTGCTGTCCTCTCTTCGTTGTCAATAAGAATTTCGGCAAAAGCTGGAATTGCAATCAAGTCAATACCATTGGGCGCTACAAAACCTCTAGTAATGGCAATAGCTTTAATAGCCTGATTGACCGCACCCGCTCCTACTGCTTGCACCTCAGCCATACCTTTATCTCTGATAACTGCAGCTAAAGCACCGGCAACAGACTTTGGTTTAGATTGAGCAGAAACTTTTAGTACTTCCATTAGCATAGTCCTCCTTTTGTTTTTAATTTCTTCAACGTATTATTGTGTTAAATGTTCAATATTAGTTTTTGACTATTTATTATATTCTTTCTATTATTTAGAAATTCCTGCTTTAACCGAAATATTATCCTTTCAATTTTTCCCAGGCCGTACAGGCTGCAGCTTGTTCAGCTTCCTTCTTATTTTTGCCTTTTCCTTCTCCGATAACTTTATTTTCTAATAACATCTGTGCCACAAAAACCTTATCATGGTCAGGACCTGCTTCTTTAACAATTCTATACTCCGGAGTCAAAGCAAACTTGCTTTGGGTATATTCCTGAACCATAGTTTTATAATCCTTAAAAACTGTACCTTCTTTAATTTCGTCTATAACAGGCTTGAATAGTTCTAATACTTTGACTTTTGCTGTTTCATAACCTCTATCAAGATAAATAGCCCCTATTAGTGCCTCTAGACAATCAGCAAGTATAGAGGGACGACTCTGCCCACCGCCAGCCATCTCGCCTTTACCTAAAAGAATAATATCACCAAGATTTAAATTTTTAGCAATGGTAAACAATGATGGCTCGCATACTATTCTAGCTCTTAACTTAGTTAATTCTCCCTCAGGCAAATTAGGATGGTTATTGTATAGATACTCGCTGATTATTAACTCTAAAACAGCATCCCCTAAAAACTCTAGTCTCTCATTATG
>PWHX01000138.1 GCA_003555415.1 Syntrophomonadaceae bacterium
ATAAAGAGCCACATCAGCCAGGCTGCCGGGATTATCTTTCAACACTTCGGCTATAGGCGCTATTGCAAGCTGGTTAAAAGCATCATAAAAGGCTTCTCCCCCGGGCAAGTCCCGATAGGAAATGTAATCATATGTTAAGGGAGCTCCCTTAGCTCTGGCCAGATAGTTAACAAAAATCACCTGGACAAGAACGTCCGGTTCCAGTTGGGTGCCTTTAAAATTTACGGTACCCTGTGGGTATTTTACAGAAAATAAGTGTCCCATAGCTTTAAAAACAAGGCCTTCCTCCTGATATGATGCTCCACTGTTTTTAGCCATTTTCAGAGGATCCGCAGAAGCAAATACCTTGCGGGACTCTGCCATAGCATCAACGTAAGTCTGAAGCTCCCCTTTTTCATAAGCAGGAAGATATATGTTCATCTTTTTCACCTACTCCTAATTTTATAATGTTTTATTAACCAACACAAGGTGTAGCAGTTAACAAAAGTCGAAAACCCTTAATATTCTTTTATTATTTCCTCCCTCAGCTCAGCAGTTAACTGGTAAACTCTCCTGGCTAACTCCGGAGGATAAAGTCCGGTACCGCAACTGGGCGTTATAATCATCTGCTGAAATAACAGCTTTTCATCTACCCCTTTGCTGCATAACCTATCCATATATTTATAAAGCCTTTCCTTTAAAGACTCAGGTGTTTCTTCATAACAGGCTTCAAAAACAGGGACAATCCCCCAGGCTATATATCCACCATCTTCCAAAAAACTATTAAGCTCATCGCTTACAGATAGCAAAGAGGTAAAATAATTATAAACATCCAGGTTTATAATCGTAGGCTTACTTTTTAGGAGAACACTCCAGTCAGCCATGGAACAGGCGTGAATTCCGGGAATAGCCCCTTCCCTTTTAATAACATCTATGAGGCTTGTAAAGGAGTCAATTATCCATGCTGCCTTCAGGCTTAAAAACTCCTTATGACCGTATGCATGCATCAATCCCTCATCCAAAAAAATGATTACAGGCAAGCCTATTTTTTTTAGCTCCCTGATTTGCCACATAACATCAAGTTCCAGAGTCTTAACTATTAAATCCCTTAGCTGATTGTCAAAGAAACAAGAGTCCCCTTCCTCATTAAAAACTTGCATCCCTGCAGTAAGCGGACCTACTAGCTGACCTTTCACAAACAATGCGTCATTGGTTCCCTTCTTTTCCAGGTGATTTAAAAAAGCGTAAAAACCCCTTGCAGACTCCTCAGGGATTGAGAACTGGGAACCCAAGGCTTCTCCTTCAGCATTATCCAGATATAATTCATAAAACTCCGTAGCCCTTTCCAGAAAATCTTCGGCATGGTTTAATATGCGTGGATTATTTCCCTTTTCCCTTTTTAGCATTCCTAGTTCAACAAGGGGCTGTAAAAACTGGCTGCTGAAATACTCCTCATTCCTGGTGGGGAACTGTGGCCAATGGGGACATGTAGGAAATGTTTTTTCTATAAGGTTTAATGCTTCTTTTTCCCCAATATCCGGCAAACTTCCTATTCCTGTGGTTAGTAAGTTTACTTTATCCAACAAAGTTGAAACCTCACTTTCATTGTATCAATATTTAACATTAAGATATTTTTATTACTAACTTAATATATTTTCGTTGACGCGGCACTTAAATCCTTTTATTATATAATAAAACCCTTAAATCTTTAGATCTAAGAGTTTTTAATATAATTTTATAAATTTAGCATTTTTTGTAACAATCCTCAAACAGTTTAGTCTTTTGTGTAGAAGGTATAGTATGTCTATTTATGCATACTTCCTTTACAGTTTTATTTCTTTGGAGGGGGGCGCATTAAAAAAATTTCAAGGAGGTATTTATGAACAAAAATACTTTATTTGTCTTAACCAGTTTACTCCTTATAAACATGCTGATTTTTGTGGGGACAGGAACAACAGGGACAACAGGGACAACAGATAATTCGGAAGAACAAAAGGGAGTAATTAAGGTATATGGAGAATCAGAAATCTCTGCTAAACCTGATTTTGCCCGAGCTGTTCTGGGAGTAGAAACCACCAGCAAAGATGTTAAGGAAGCTGTCCAGAAAAACGCTGATAAAATGGATTCTGTCGTAGCAGCTCTTAAAGATTCCGGAGTTGACAAAGACAACATAAAAACCGGTGCTTACCGGGTAAACCAGTACCGCGAACAAGAAATAAACAGTAACGAATACACTGACAGGTATAGGACAAGCAATCAAGTCAAATTGATTTTATTTAATACTGACGATGTTGGAAATGTAATCGATATTGCTGTTAAAGCAGGCTCAAATAGAGTCCAATCAGTGAGTTTTGAGTTGGAAGATCAAGAATCCCTGAAATTAGATGCATTGCAATTAGCTACAAAACAGGCACGCAACAAGGGTGAAGCTATTGCTGAAAGTGCAGACACCCAGATTGAGAGCATTAAGTATATTAGTGAAGAAATATCCAGTTATTCTCCTTACCGTGCTGAATACGGTATGGAAGCAAGAGATATGATTACCGGTGAGGCAGCTGAAACCCCTATAGTTCCTGGTAACATAAAGGTTCAGGCCCGGGTAATGGCTGAGTACTTTTTAATTAAATAAAAACAAAAAGGGGCTCTAAGTCACGACGATTTAGAGCCCCTTAAAATTTAAATTCTGGCGGAGACCTACTCTCCCGGGGACTTACGTCCCAAGTACCATCGGCGCAGGAGGACTTAACTTCCGTGTTCGGTATGGGAACGGGTGTTGCCCCTCCGCCATCTCC
>PWHX01000036.1 GCA_003555415.1 Syntrophomonadaceae bacterium
ATCGCGGATAAATAATACCCCGGTTACTTAACTGAGCCAACTACAAAGTGTCAAGGTGACAAATGCCCGTCCCCTTGGCACTTTGTTTTTTGAATAATTTAGCTTTGGGAAAGGAAACATATTTGTAGTTAGTTATTAGCAAGAAGTCTACAAAAGGGGCAGTAAAAATTGACTGAAAAATTAAACGGCAAAGTTAGTAAGAATATAGAACAAAACGTTAATTTTTTGAAAGATTGCCTGGGAGCTGATGTAAGCCTTGACATAATTATTAGAGAATTCAAAATAGGTGGGAAAAAAGCAGCTCTCTGTTATATTGATGCCTTTAGTGATGATCAAATAGTAACTTTAATTATGCAAAATTTAGTGGTAGTTGAAAAGAAAGATATCGTCCCCAATACTCACCAAAAAATACTTGAAAAAACTATCCCCTATACAGAGACAGAAACAACTACTGAATTGCAAAAGATTATTGATGAAATACTTGCAGGGCAAATGGTATTATTGAATGATGGAGAAGACAAAGCCATCTTGTTAGATACCAGATGGTACCCGGCAAGAGATCCAGAAGAACCGGAAGTTGAAAGAGTCACCAGGGGTTCAAGAGATGGTTTTGTGGAAACCATCATGTTTAACATTGGTCTAATAAGAAGGAGAATTAGGGACCCCAGGTTAAGGGTAAAACCATTTCGTATTGGAGAACGATCTAAAACTGATGTAGTTTTATTATACCTCCAAGACGTGACAAACCCTGAATTATTGAATAACATAGAACAAGAGCTGGGAAAAATAAATCTCGATGGTATTCCCATGGCCGAAAAAACTGTAGAAGAGTATATTATACATGAATTTTTAAACCCATACCCCCAGGTAAGATATACTGAAAGAGCAGACGTAGCATCTATTCACGTAATGGAAGGCCATGTGGTTATGTTAGTTGATACTTCCCCATCAGCAATAATTGCCCCGGCCACCATCTTTCATCACATGCATCATGCAGAAGAATACCGACAAAATGCCCTGGTAGGAACTTATTTAAGGTGGGTTAGATTTTTAGGAATTTTTATTAGCGTATTTTTAGCACCTTTATGGCTTCTGGGTTCTTTAGAACCTGACCTCCTCCCGGAAGCGTTAGCGTTTATCGGTCCAGAGGAAATAGGGCCTATTCCGTTAGCTCTTCAATTTGTTATGGCTCATGTGTTTGTAGATTTGGTAAAAATGGCCTCAATTCACACTCCTAGCCCCCTGGCAACTGCTCTGGGGTTAGTCGCAGCTATTTTAATAGGTGAGATAGCAGTAGATGTAAAAGTTTTCATTCCTGAAGTTCTCCTGTATATAAGTATTGCTGCTGTGGGAATGTTTTCAACACCTAGCTATGAGTTTCAATTGGCCAATAGAATAGCCCACTTGCTTTTCTTGGTGTTAATTGGACTATTTACTTATTATGGATTTTTATTTGGGCTGATTGTCGGCTTTATTATCCTGTTACGAACCAAATCTTTTGGTGTGCCTTATTTGTGGCCATTAATCCCCTTTAATTGGAGCGCATTAATGGCTGTACTCTTCAGAAAACCAGTGCCTGTTAGAAACTACGCACGTCCCCAGGCATTAGGAACAAAAAACAAGTACCGCCAGGGTGGAGAATAAAGTAACTGAGGAACGAGTGCAAGTCCCCCGTCCCTCTGGCGCCTGTGTCACCGCCATGTCCCCGTATCACCTGAGTTCCGGGAATAAAGAATAAAGCTCTTTCCCCAGGTCCTCAGGGATGTGTTCTTTTGGTGATTCTTCTATCAGCTTACGGGCAATTTCCTCAGCATTTTTCCAACTGTCTTTTTCCCCTGCCTTAAGCCAGGCATGGTAGCCCTGGCGTGAACTGACCCGGGGTAAGTACTTTTCAGTACGTAAATGATCTACAGTATGCTGCTGCGTCAAAAAATTCCCTCCGGGGCCGACATCAGCAATGACATCAAAGGCCAAGGTATTGGTATTCACATCAATCCCCCGCAAAGTCCTTAAACAGCTCCCCACAATATCATTGTCAATTACAAACTGAGCATAGGAAATGGTTATGGCCCCATCCAGGAAACCAAAAGCCTGTTTTATATAATTTCCACCAGCCAGGGCTGCCAGCATACAGGTAGTAGCACTTTCATAGGCAGCCTGGGCATCAGGAAGCTTGGAATCAGTAACTCCTACAGTAATATAACAGGGCAAACGGTAATGATGAGCCATTTGGGTTACAGCAGCGTTCATCAGGCCTGATTCAATGCTACCCATAAGAAAAGAACCGTACCGCATATCCATGGTACAGGGAACTGCGCTGTATAATACAGGAGTTCCTGGATTAACCAGCTGGCTTAAAACAACTCCTATCAAAGCTTCAGCATTTTGTTGAACCAGGGTTCCGGCTAAAGTCATGGGAGAAGTCGCTCCGGCTATAGGAGCACTGGAAACAGCAAGGGGAAGCCCATGCTGAGCAACCTCCATTAAGACCTCCACCCGGTCATCATCTATTTTTAAAGGACTGGCAACAGTACTTATAAATCCTACAAACGGTCTTTCCCGTAATTTATCCATGCCTCCGGCCAAATGAGACGAAAGCTCAATCACCCGCCGCAAAGACTCAACGTCGACAATTCCTCCCATCACAGGCTTCCCGGTGTTTCTCAGGGCCTGAAAATACCCATTAATATTTAAGTTATTAATATTTACATCCTGGGCAACAGTAGGAATTATGAAAAAATCTACATTTTCCAGCTTGTC
>PWHX01000091.1 GCA_003555415.1 Syntrophomonadaceae bacterium
AAATATAACTATACATATAATCATAAAAGCTGGTTTAGGATCATTAAAATTACTTTGTATTTACTTTCTTGACAGTTAAAATAATAGTGATATAATATATAATTATTGAAGCTAGGTGGTGGTGTGTAGCTATATCAGTTATATTTTTTTATAGAGATTTACTTAAATTTAAAAGGGTTGGTATTTAAGTGTTTTAAACACTTTATTTTAAAAAAACTAAAAAAATATAAATGAGGAGGCACAAGTGTTATGCAATTATTAGTATTAGTAGCTTTTGCAGCAATTATTTTTACAGCAAGGATTTTGATTTTCAAGGGACATAAATCATCTGTGAAAAAAAGTGTGCATAAAGAAAGTTATACATCTTAATATTTTATCAAAAAGTCTAGCTTGTTATAAAATATATTAAAAGAATTATAGTTTGAAGTGATAAAAATAAGAAAAATGCCTACTTATATAAACTGATTTAAAATATATGTTTTAGTTTAGGCAGTCTGACCTACGGCTTTTGGCTGTACCAGTTTTTTCCAGGGGAGCGATTTAACCATACCTCTGTTAGCTGGTATTATGGTACAGACTGCTTTTTGTTATCCTTAATTTGGGGGAAGCAGTTAATTTAACTGATCAGTCTTGAAAAAAATTTATTAATGAGAGGAGGTTTTCAAGTTTTGTATATTTTAGTCATTATTGTTTTTGCGTTAGCTATTTTAATTATCAGGGTCTTAATCCATAAGGGGCACAAGGAATCAGCAAAGCTTCCCATCTTTAAGAGTAATTATGTTCAGGCGATCTGCGTCAACGATGATTGTCATCTCAATGAAAAACGGTATTATCCACCAGATTCCCATAATAAGATGCTCATTTTATTGCATAGGCTTACCCTGCGTCCAGAAGACCTAAAAGAAAATTCCTTGAATTGTCCTTGGTGTAGTGCTTCTCTAACTATTGAACCATTAGGCCCATTATTTAAATCACCACCTCCAGGGGAAAAATATCAACCGCTGCCATGGGATAGAAATAAGTGATAGCGGGTTTTAATTAATATTTTTAAAAGTGCTCATTCTCAGGGCACTTTTTTAAAAAGAAGGAATAATAACTTTAAAGGTAGAATCCTTAGAATGGATACTGATATATTAATTGCAATTTACGTTACTGAAAGAGGTGCAAAAAATGAACTACCAGGAAGCGCTAAACTGGATCCACAGTATTGGCAGATTTGGGATTAAGCCTGGTCTGCAAAGAGTCAATCGCATGATGGAACTTTTAGATAATCCCCATAAAAAAATAAAGGTAATTCATATGGCGGGAACTAACGGAAAAGGGTCTACAGCAGTTTTTATTTCTAAAATATTAGAGGAGGCCGGCTTTAGAGTTGGTCTGTACACTTCTCCATACCTGGAAGCATTTACAAATCGCATGTCTATTAATGGAAAAGATATCCCCCGGGAAAAATTGTTGGAGATAGTCCAGTTGGTTAAGCCCCTGGCAGCAGAGATCTCTAAAGACCCCGATCTGGGGCAGATGACCGAGTTTGAAGTTGTTACCTCCATTGCTTTTAAATATTTTGCCGATGAAGCTCCAGATTTTGTAGTGATGGAAGTAGGTTTGGGCGGACGCCTGGATGCTACCAACGTAATAGAGGACCCCCTGATGGCAGTTATAACCAATATAGGTCTGGAGCATACCGACATCCTTGGGGATACCATAGAAGAGATTGCCGGTGAAAAGGCAGGTATTATTAAAGAAGGAAGTATGGTGGTTACAGCTGCCTCCCGGGCGGATGCCCTGATTGTCTTTGAACAAAAGTGCCGGGAAAAGGGAGCCTACTTATTTAGCATAAAAGAAAAAGTCAACTGGAATAGAACATCATATTCCCTGGAGGGGCAGGTCTTTAATTACCACAGCAAGGAAGGACTAAATTTGGACAACCTGTATATAAGTCTTTTAGGAGAGCATCAGGTGGTTAATGGAGTTACTGCTGTGGCGGTTATAGAAGCCTTAGGGAGAAAAGGTATAAACATAGACCCGGCTTATATAAGAAAGGGATTGGAGGAAACTCTCTGGGCCGGCAGGTTAGAGGTTATGGGTAGGGAGCCACTGCTTATGCTGGATGCGGCTCATAATATAGACGGAGTTAAAAGCTTGAGGACGGTGCTGAAGGGGCAGATACCTTACAACAGACTAATACTGGTTGTTGGAATTCTGGGAGATAAAGCCATAGATGAAATGTTAGGGGAAATTGTCCCCCTGGCGGATAAGCTGGTTATAACCAGGCCTGAAAGTCCCCGGGCTGCTGTTCCAGAAGTAGTGGCCGCAGTTGCTGCTGGCTTTACTTCTAATGAAATAGTTACAGAGGAATCTATACCCCGCGCTGTTCAGATGGCCATATCAATGGCTACTCCCCGGGACCTGGTTCTGATATCAGGATCTCTTTATACTATTTCCGAGGCCCGCAAAGCCATCCTGGAACTTGAAAAAGTTTGATCGTTGTTGCTGTCATATTTTTTTTTATCTTTAATAGAATTTAACGGATTTAAAAATATTACGTATAAAAATGTTTTACAGGAAAAAGGAATTATATTTCTAATGTCGAAGTTTATTTTTGCAGGTAGTTTTGAAAGGAGGTGAAAATAGTGAATTTACAAAAAATAGGTATTTATTTTCTGGCACTGGTCATGATTGGTGTTCTGGCGATTGGGTGTAATGGAGCACCGGCAGGAGATGTTTATGAAGGGACGGCAGAGGG
>PWHX01000125.1 GCA_003555415.1 Syntrophomonadaceae bacterium
ATTGAGTATGTTGTGACATTGGTTGTTTTCCTGTAATAATTAAAAACCATAATATATTCCCAGTAAAAGGAGAGACATGACCATGAGTAAACTTGATAAGAATGATGTGAAGTCCCGTGAAGGAAAGGTAAGCACATTTGAAAGCGAAATATTTGGTTTGGATAACAAAGTGGATGGTTTTGTAGTAGTGGACAGAAAGTTTTCTAGTGATGAGAGTCTTCCCAGTTTCATGCTTTCTAATATTAACCCGGTTACTACTGATGTAGATTATAATCTAGAAAGAATAAAGGCCATAGCGGATATAGCTGCTAATAGTAGCATAAATATATTAGTTTTTCCCGAACTTTCAATATCTGGTTACGTCTGGAATCCTGGAGAGGATAAATCTGAGGTTTCAGAACATTTAAGGGGATGTGTTAATACATCCCCAAAGGTTAAGGAAACCATTGATTATCTTAGAGATTGCATGGCTTCAAGTCATTTAGATATGGTTGTTTTAAACAATGTAAGAATTGACGAGGATGAAAAACTTTATAATACTACTTTTATAATTGGTTCTGACAATGATTACAATGAATGCTCTTATGATAAAATCTTCCTTACTCCTGTTGAAAAAGAAATTTTTCAGGGGGGCAATGACCAGCGCCTGGTAGTCGATACCAGATGGGGTCGTTTTGGCATAACTGTTTGTTATGATTTATGCTTCGTGGGTATGGGTAAAAAGTACTCCTTCGAGGATGAAGTTGATGCGGTTATAAATTCAGCTGCTTGGAGAAGAGATTCAGTCAGGGAATACCCTGAGCTTAACTACAGGATGACTAACTACTATGAATATATTTGGGATTTGAAGCACTGTGCTTTGGCCAGTCACAATCAAATTTGGAGCATTGGTTGTACTTGTGTAGGTGTTTTTGATAAAACTAAAACCGATTTTTGCGGAGGTTCTGGATTCTGGTCTCCTTCTGGCATTCCAGTTTTACAGGCTTCCAAGTACTATGAAGAGCTTTTGATCTTAAGAAACCTGGACATCACCAAAAATATTCGCAACCAGGCTGTTGAGGACTTTGACTATAGCTTAGACCATAATCAAATATGGAAAAATGTGAGGGATATATCCCCCAAAAATTTTAGTTTATAACTTTTTGCATATTCAGCTTAAACTGGAAAATCAATAAAATATAAGGGGGTCAGCTCATGTATTACGAGAATGACAGGGGAAAAGTATATTACGAGGTTCACGGCCAAGAAGATAATGCACCAGTCGTGATCTTTTCCCATGGTATATGCATGGATCACAAGACATTTATGACGCAGGTTGATGCCCTTAAAGACCGGTACAGGGTAATCATCTGGGATATGCCCTATCACGGGATGTCTTCGCTCATAGATTACCGGACACCCTTTACGGTAACTGCTGCTGATTTTATAGTAGAACTACTAGATCACACGGGGACAGATAAAGCGATTCTAGTTGGCCAGTCGCTGGGCAGTTTCGTTATCCAGCAGGTGGCCTACAGGCACTCTGAAAGAGTAACGGCCACAGTCCATATCGGAGGGGGAGCACTGTATCCGGGCTACACCCCGCTATTGAAACTACTCAATCCCCTCATCTCTGTTTTTATCGCCCTATATCCCGACAGGTCAGTATTTAAGGCATTTGCCAGCCACCGGGCCTTGAAACCGGATACCAGGGCTTATATGGAGCAGGTGGCTGCGAGAACAGGAAAAAAGGTACTGTCTCACGTAACCCAGGAACTGCTGAGGGATATGGTAAAAGGCCTCCCGGGACCTTCAAAAGAGCCCATGCTTCTTGTCCACGGGGACCATGAAACATCTTTTGTGAAAAAACTCCTGCGAAAAATGCACCATAACCACCAAAACAGTCAGCTTGCAGTGGTTAATGATGCACATCACATAGCCAATCAGGATAACCCGGAAGAGTTCAACAGAATCCTGCTGTCTTTTTTGGATGAGCTCCCGGCAAAAAAGTCTTGCTAAATATTACACCCTGGAAGGGAAGTTAATGGTTGGAGTTTGCAGGGGCCTAACGGTAGCGGCAAATACTATCCCAAATACTATATTTTTTATTGCTGGCAATTATGTACGGATTAATTGTAAGTATATTAGCTTCGCTGTTTATTTTGTTAATTAACCATGTCAAAAAAACAGAAAGTTTCAATTAAATCATTAAACTGTATTTTTCACCGTTAGCTACTTTCGATGGTCAGGAACTATGTCCTGGAATCTTTGAGAAAGTAGCTTTATTTTGTTTAAGATTACCAATAATCCCCCTTTTTTAATTATAAGCAGGAAAAATCTTTATAAATGGGGAAATCCATAAAGATAAAATCGTCTCTATGTAATGGCTGTCATCCCCAGTGGGTGCCCTGAGCTTATGGGGTAAGTAGGAGGAGCTTATTAATAAAGTAGTTACAAAATTGATAAGCCTGCAGGGTTTGCCCAGGGGAGCAGAAAAATATACTTCTTCTAATCCATATGATGGGAAGGGCAATACCGTTTTAGCTTTATTTCAATTAAAAGGGAGACCTCTATAAATGATTAAAAAGCCCTCATTATTCTTCAAAATGCGCTGCCAACAGGTGTTTTTAGTTTGTTGTATAGCCGTTTTTTCTTTATTGTTGATTCCTGGCTGCGGCACGGATAAGAAAATTGATTCTTATATAAATAGGGAAACCAATGGAACGGAGCAAACTCTGGTGGAA
>PWHX01000063.1 GCA_003555415.1 Syntrophomonadaceae bacterium
TACTGTCTACCAAGGAAAACACTTCTAGTATATAAAATAATTATTGAGACAAACTAAGACTACAAGTTAATTAAGGAGGTGATTTTTTAATGCCAGCAAATCAAAATAGGTCAGGTGGTAGAAACAGAATTCTGGTGCCTGGAGCAGAGCAGGCAATGGAAAACTTTAAATATGAAGTAGCTAATGAACTAGGAATAGACTATAACACTGATTTAGGAAACCTGACATCCCGTCAAAACGGTTATGTCGGTGGACTGATGGTTAAGAAAATGATTGCAGATTATCAAAGCAAAGCTTCTGGGCAACCATATTCAGAGCAAGCAATAAGACAAAATGAAACGCAAGTCTAATTATAAAGGGCGGACTGCAAAGGCAGTCCGCCCTTTAATTTGTGATAAAAATTAAAACTGGCGGCTTTTTTAATAAAAGCCGCCAGTTGGGAGAGGAGAAACCGGAGGAAGAGCTTATGGGGAAATTATTTGGCTCTTTAATTATTATTGTGTCATCTTTTTAAAAAAATATACAAAAAAATAAAATAATTTTAATTGATTATTGTTTATAGTCTTGATAAAATTAATTAGGAAAAATCAGGAGGAATAAAATAACGGTGAGAATCTTGGCAGGATACGCTAAGGGAAGAAAATTAAAAGGCTATTCCAGGAAAGACGTTAGGGTTACTTCGGGAAAAGTTAAAGGTGCATTTTTTAATGTAATTGGGCCGTATTTAGAAGAAAAAAAATTTCTTGACCTTTTTGCTGGAAGTGGAAGTGTAGGAATTGAGGCTTTGAGTAGAGGGGCGGATTATTGTGTTTTTATTGAAAAAAACGTAGAGTGTGTTAAAATAATTTATGAAAACCTAAAAATAGCAGGCGTAAGTAGTCCGGCCAAAATATTTAAAATGGATGTATCCCGAGGCTTAAAGAAAATGAAGAAGGACCAACTAGTTTTTGATTATATTTTTTTGGATCCACCTTATTTTAAGTATTTATATATTCCTATATTAGAAAAGATTGCAGAAAGCAATATTTTAAAATTAAACGGGATTGTTATTGTAGAACACCACAAAAGTATTTTTTTGCCGGAAGCAATTAAAGGACTTCATAAGAAACAGCTAAAAAAGTACGGGGACACCTGGATTACCTTTTATAACCTACAAAGGGAGGTTTAGAATTGACAAAAACAGCTATATATCCCGGGAGTTTTGATCCGGTAACAAATGGCCATTTGGATATTATAGAGAGGGGCAGTAAAACTTTTGACCGATTAATTGTAGCCGTTTTAGAAAATCCCAGGAAAAAACCTTTGTTTTCAGCTAAAGAAAGGTTAAAAATGCTAAATATTGTTTTAAAAAAATATCCTAATGTAGAAGTAGATTATTACCAGGGATTACTTATTAAATATGCTGAACAAAAAAAAGCCCGTATAATTATTAAAGGGCTTAGAGCTATATCGGATTTTGAATATGAATTCCAGATGGCTATGATTAATCATAAACTTAATCCCATGGTTGAGACTATGTTTATGATGACCAGTAGTAAGTTTTCATATTTGAGTTCAAGTATAGTAAAAGAGATTGCCAGCTATGAAGGATGTATTAAAGGATTGGTTCCAGATGAATTGTATGACATGATACTTGATAAATTTAATGACAGAGATATCCCATGTGATGCTAATCTTTAATGTTTCCAAAAACGCAGATAAATTAATACCACGTTTGATAATAAATATATAACCATAGAGATGGAAAACAAAATTAGTATAAATAGCAGTATTTTGCCACTGACAAATATTATTCTGTCTAGCCAAAAAACCATTGTGCTGTGGGGTTGGGTATATAAAAAAACGGGAACTGCTACATCCTTAAAAACAGCTTCTGTTGGTTTCATAATTAAATAAGTATAAAAAGCTGCTAAGATTCCGTGTAATAAACGGGCGCAGGAAAAAGGAATTATGCTTAAGTCTGTTTTACTTATAATACTGGCTACTTGGGCATGAACTGATAGCCCACTCCAGGCTATAATAGCTCCAGCAGCCATTGTTTTCTGTACCAGTGGAACCAATTCTCCAGCTGCCCCGGCTTTTTGGCAGCCAAGGGTTACCTCAAAGATACCGCTGATGAGAGAGGGTACTAGTTCAGGGTGCATTCCTAAAGGAGTTAAGATTTTTAAAAAAATAGAGGTTAATATTGCATTAATACCTAGTATATCCATCACCCTAATTATTACTGAGAATAATATAATGAAACCTCCTATAAGAAGTAGGGTATTTACAGAATTTCTTATTGCATCCCCCATGAGCTGTCCTATAGGGCGGCCGTCTTTTTTTCTGGCTTCGTATAAGCTTAAGAAGGCCCGGCTTAATATTTTCCCTTTTAGCCTGTAAGGTAGTGACATTTCGCTACGCCTGTGAAAGCGCATGATTAAACCAATGGTAAGACTGGAAAGGTAATGGGAAATAGCTATGCTGGTTCCAATGGCAGCACTGCCAAACATGCCTACAGCTACTGCTCCAAACATAAACAGCGGGTCAGCTGTATTAGTAAAGCTCATCAACCTTTCACCTTCTGCTTTTGTACATATATTTTGTTCCCGTAACCGTGTAGTTAGTATAGATCCAATAGGGAATCCGCTGGCCAGACCCATGGCCATTACAAATGAGCCTTCTCCCGGAACGTTAAAGACAGGCCGCATGAGGGGCTCTAAAAGTACTCCCATAAAATGAACTACTCCAAGGCCCATTAATATTTCCGCGCTTATGAAAAATGGCAGCAATGCAGGGAATACAACATTCCACCATATATTTAATCCTTCAACAGCAGCCTCGAAGGCATGTTCTGGAAACATAACGAGGGAGATAGTTACAAATACAGCTATACCTGCAGACAAGTAAGAATGAAGATAAGGTTTTAATTTTTTGAGATTCAAAAGATTCACTCCCTGAATAAATGTATAAAATATGATGGGTTAGTATAAATATATTTGAGGAAACATTTAATATACCAAAATTTTATGAGGTGGATTTCTATGAAAAATAGGCCTAAAATTGGTTTGGCATTAAGTTCCGGGGCAGCAAGAGGGTTGGCCCACATAGGAATATTTAAAGTTTTTGAAGAGGAAAACATACCTGTAGATTATATAGCCGGCTCAAGTATTGGTGCCTTAATAGGGGCTTTATACTCTGTAGGGTTGCCCTCCAAAGTATTGGAAGGCCTTGCTTTTTCTCTGGGAAGAAAGCATATGTTTGACTGGCAGCTTTCCAGACTAGGGGTTATAAGCGGGAAAAAAATAGAAGATATATTAAATCTTTTAACTAAAGGTCAGAGTTTTGCGGATATTAAAATTCCTTTGGCCATAGTAGCAACAGATATTAATGAAGGTTCCCTTGTGGTGATTAAAGAAGGGCCTCTTACTTCCGCTGTTAGGGCTAGTATATCTGTGCCAGGCATCTTTCCTCCGGTTAAACATGAAGGAAGGATGCTAGTTGACGGGGGCGTTCTCTGCAGATTACCTGTCAATGAAGTTAAGGAAATGGGAGCCGATGTTGTAATAGCTGTTGATGTAGGCTTACATATTAAAAAAACAACCATCAATAATCTTTTTGATGTAATAAGTCAGACTATTGATATAATGGGTAAAGAGATAATGGCAAACAATATAGTTAAAGCTGATTTATTAATTCTGCCGGATGTAGGGTCGGTAAGTCTGACCCATTTCCAAAAATCTGAAGAATGTATACAGGCTGGAGAAGAAGCTGCAAGAAAAGTTTTGCCAGAAGTTGAAAGTTTACTGAAGGAGAGAGGTTATATTGTTTAAAACAAGAAATATAGTAATTGCATTAATTATTTTTTTAGTTTTAAGCTTTTTCCTGCAGGCGAATTATTTTGCTGTAAAACCGGGCACCATTGAGGATTTAACAGAAATAATCTCTGTGGAAAATAATACAAATAATAACGGGAAATTTTATCTTGTTACAGTTGCACAGCAGCCAGCCAATTTAGTGCTTTTTTTTAATACCATCATAGATCCGGCTGTTGATTTAATTCCCAGGTGGCAAGTAATGCCACCTGATATGGACCCCGAAGAATATAATGACATGATGCTGCAGTGGATGAGAGACAGTCAAAACCTGGCAAAGGTAATTGCCTTGGAAAAAGTAGGTTACTCCATACCTGTAAAAAGCGATGGTGTGAAAGTAGTAGATTTAATGGAAGACAGTCCGGCTCGCAATATTCTACAGCCGGGCGATATTATTCTTGAACTTGATGGTGAAAAAGGTTTGTTGGCGGAAGAACTGGTGGAAAACATACAAGAGAAACAGCCAGGAGAAAGTGTTACCGTAACATTTAAACGAAACGATAAAATTTTTACGGAGGCAATTCCCACTGCTACCCATCCAGAAGATGAAAATAAAGCAGGGCTTAAAATATATATCAGAACACTAAGGTGGGAACCGGAATTACCAGTTGATATTGAAATAGACACGGGAAAGATCGCAGGTCCTTCGGCAGGTTTGATGTTTGTCTTGGAAATAATTAATCAGCTTACATCGTATGATATTAGTAATGGGAAGAAAATTGCAGGAACAGGGACAATAAATTTAAAGGAGGAAATAGGTCCCATAGGTGGTGTTAAACAAAAAATAGCTGCGGCTGAAGATGTGGGAGCAGATATTTTTTTTGTTCCCTCAGAAAATATAGATGAGGCGCGTCTCGTTGCCAGAGATGTTCAACTGGTAGAAGTAAATAGTTTAGATGAAGTATTAAATTATTTAAAAGATATTTCCCTTATGACACCCTCACTTACGATGATGAGGGTGTCGTTTATTAAGATGGGCAATGTAATGTATGTAATATAACATTTTATTTTAAAATATATATTTTATTGGTGATAGTAACTGACCTATCCTTTCCAATCTTGACAAAAAAGACAGGAATCAATTATAATTATCAATAGCTTAATGAAGAGGTGAGAAAGGTGAAAATCTACCTTGCCGATTTTAAGAAAGAGCAGGGAAACACAATTAATTATCATTTTTTAGTAAGTTCTGGAAATATTGACCTGCAAGATGAAGACTTCTCTTTAAGGGAATTAATAGCTTTTAATGTAGCAGTAATTTTTACCGAAAATGCCTTAACTTTAATGGGTAACTTTAAAACAAAAGTAGAATTACCCTGCAGCAGGTGTTTAGAAAGTTTTATTTTGCATCTGGAAGGAGACATTCAGGAAAAGTTTAAAGAGCTTTCTTCAATTGAAGAACAGGAAGAGGTAATTTTAGAAGAACAGCTGCCGGAAGAATTCTTAAATGGTGAACCTTTCAATCTTGACAGTATTTTAAGGGATAATTTAATTCTGGCGCTACCCTTAAAACCTCTCTGTTCTGAAGAATGTAGAGGTTTGTGTCCTGTTTGTGGTGAAAATCTAAATGTAAATACATGTAACTGTGAAAAGGAAGTTATTGATCCTAGACTGGAAGACCTCAAAAAATTTTTCGAAAAATAGAGTTTTTGTAGATTCCTGAGGAGGTGTAATAATTGGCGGTTCCAAAAAGAAGATTATCAAAAGCCAGGGGAAGGCATAGACGTGCGCACTGGAAACTAAATTTACCTGGTGTTGTGAAGTGTCCTCAGTGTAATGAGGATAAGTTGCCCCATAGAGTATGTCCAAGTTGCGGCTTTTACAAAAATAAAGAAGTGATTAAAACAAAATAGGTTTAAAGTTTAGCAAGCTAATATAGCTTGCTAATTTTTTACCTGCTTTAGATGATTTTTTCCTAAACTTGTTTTTTAAAAAAAAATAGTATATACTTGGTAATAATGGTTTTGAAGGTCATGTAAAGCATTGTACAGCAAGGATTATTCAGGTTTTTGATGGATATACTATAGGAGGAATTTAATGATTAAAATAGCTGTTGATGCCATGGGAGGAGATAGTGCCCCAGGGGAAATTGTGAAGGGTTCAGTAGATGCATTAAGAGAGCTTACTGGCCTGGAAATCATACTGGTTGGCAGGGAAAAAGAAATTCTCCATGAAATGGACCAGTTAAAAGATTTTCCGCATGACAGAATAAAAATAATAAATGCTGAAGAAGTTATTGATGCTGATGAACAGCCTGGGCTGGCTATTAGAAATAAAAAGAAAGCTTCTATGAACGTTGCTATGAGGTTAGTTAAAGACGATCAAGCTCATGCTATGGTAACGGCAGGAAATACAGGCGCTTTTGTAGCGGGGGGGCTGTTTATAGTAGGACGTATAAAAGGAATCAGCAGACCGGCCCTGGCCCCGGTGATACCTACTTTAAATGAAGATAATTTTATGCTGCTGGATGTTGGTGCTTATGTTGACGCCCAGCCGGAAAATTTGCTGCACTACGGTATTATGGGTAGCGCGTATGTAGAAAAAATTTTAGGCAAACAGTTTCCCAGGGTGAGTCTGTTAAATATTGGGACAGAGCAGGCTAAAGGAAATGAGGTTACCAAGAAAGCTTATCCTCTACTAAATAAGTCTGAATTAAATTTTACGGGAAATGTTGAAGCCAGAGATATTATGAATGGTGCGGCAGATGTAGTAATCTGTGATGGATTTGTAGGTAATATTATTTTAAAGTTTTTAGAAGGGGTAGCCGGAGGTATTTTTAGCACTCTTAAAAAAGAGGTTAATAAAAAAATTGTATCTAAAATTGGTGCTGTTTTACTATTACCTGTTCTGGAAAATCTAAAGATCAAAATGGATTATACAGAATACGGAGGAGCTCCTCTTTTAGGGGTAGACGGCATTTGTATTAAGAGTCATGGTTCTTCAGACTCAAAAACTTTTAAGAACTCTATAATAAATCAAGCTTACCCGTTTTCAAAAGGAAAAGTTAATGAAAGAATATTGGAAGAAATTAAGAAATAGTCTTAAATAGTCTTTATCTTTAATGAGGTGTTATGTTTGCAAGAACATATTTCTACAGGAATAATTGGAACAGGCTCTTTTTTACCTGACCGGGTTGTAACTAACTTTCATCTTGAAGAAACGGTAGATGCCAGCGATGATTGGATACGTCACCGGACAGGCATAGTACAAAGAAGAATAGCGGACATAAATACGGCAGCTTCAGATTTAGCCATTCCGGCAGCTGAAAAAGCATTGAGATCAGCCGGGATAAAGGCTGATCAGATAGACTTAATAATAGTGGCTACTATTACTCCAGATATGTTTTTCCCTGCAACGGCATGCGTTGTGCAAAATAGTATCGGAGCTAAAAATGCTGCAGCTTTTGATATTTCAGCGGCTTGTACCGGGTTTGTTTACGGCATAACAGTTGCTGATCAGTTTATTAAATCTAGAGCCTGCAAATATATTCTAGTTATTGGGGTAGAAGTTTTATCTAAAATATTAGATTGGTCAGATCGAAACACTTGTGTGCTTTTTGGGGACGGCGCTGGAGCGGCTGTTTTAGGCCCTGTAAGGAAGCAAAAAGGAATACTGCATTCAAAGCTTAGGTCTGATGGTTCTGGAGGAGAACTTCTTATGCTTCCGGGAGGAGGTTCGAGAATTCCACCCAGCAATTATTCCATAGAGAATAAACTCCATTACTTGAAAATGTCCGGAAGCGATATCTTTAAATTTGCCACAAAAATAATTGAGGAGGCAACTTTGGAAGCTCTTGAACATTGTGATTTAAAAGTTGATAATATTGATTTATTAATCCCCCACCAGGCTAATTCACGTATAATTAATTCAGCAGCTAAAAGATTAAAGTTACCTCTGGAAAAAGTATGGATGAATATAAGTAAATATGGTAACATGTCTGCAGCCTCTATACCGGTGGCTCTTGATGAAGCTTTAGCTGAAAGAAAAATTAAAGATGATAGCTTGGTTTTATTAGTTGGCTTTGGAGGTGGCTTAACCTGGGGGGTTACCGTAATTCAATGGTAACAATAAATGCTTAAAGGAGGTAAATATGCTCAAGAATAATTTGTGTCAGTTATTGAATATAAAATATCCCATTCTTCAGGGCGGAATGGCCTGGGTTGCTACTGGAGAATTAGCTGCAGCAGTTTCTAATGCAGGTGGTTTAGGAATAATTGGTGCTGGCCATGCTCCACCTCAAATTGTAGAGAAAGATATTAAAAAGGCAAAAAGCCTTACCAGCAAACCTTTTGGGGTTAATATAATGCTCCTTTCAACTTATGTTGAGGAGGTAATTGATCTGGTATTATTAGAGGGTGTTCCGGTGGTTACTACAGGGGCGGGAAATCCAGGGAAATACATGGAGGATTTTAAAAAGAAAGGAATCAAGGTGATTCCGGTAATTGCTTCAGTAGCACTGGCCAAGAGACTGGTAAGACAGGGAGTAGATGCTGTTATTGCTGAAGGCATGGAGGGAGGAGGTCATATAGGGGAAATAACCAGTATGGTTTTAATCCCACAGGTTGTAGAAGCAGTTGATGTTCCGGTTATAGGTGCTGGAGGCATTGCTGACGGAAGAGGTTTAGTAGCAGCCTTGGCCCTGGGAGCGGAAGGTGTCCAGATGGGTACAAGGTTTATCTGTGCTCAGGAATGTCAAGCACACTCCAATTATAAACAGGCTGTTTTAAATGCAAAGGACAGAGATACTACTGTTAGCGGGAGATCTACAGGTCACCCGGTAAGAGTAATTAAGAATAAATTGACACGTCATTTTGAAAAACTAGAAAAAGAAGGAGTGCCCAAAAAAGAACTGGAAGAGTTCGGTGTAGGCAAACTACAGTCTTCAGTAGTAGAAGGAGATATAAATATGGGCTCCATTATGGCTGGTCAGTCTGCGGGCATGGTTAATAAAATTGAACCGGCCAAGGATATTATTGATCAGGTTATATCAGAAGCACAAAAAATAATGAGCAGCGTATTTAATGAAAATATGATTGTTTCTAAGGAGAAATCATAAATGCAAAAAATTGTCTTTCTTTTTCCTGGGCAGGGTTCACAATATCCAGGAATGGGTAAGGAATTATATGATAATTATGCTGAAGCTAAAGAAGTTTTTAAAATTGCTGATGAGGCTTTGGGGTTTGATCTCACCTCCCTTGTATTTGAAGGATCTAAAGAAGATCTACAAAAAACTGAAATAACCCAGCCAGCAGTGTTGGTTACCAGTATGGCTATTTTTAATGTCTTAAAAAAATGTTATAAAATATATCCTGATGCTGTTGCCGGCTTAAGCTTGGGGGAATATTCAGCACTAACAGCTTCCGGAGCTTTGAAATTAAAGGATGCTGTAAGGCTGGTGCAGAAAAGGGCAAAATTCATGCAGGAAGCGGTACCTGAAGGAAGAGGAAGTATGGCAGCAATTTTAGGGTTGCCGGAAGAAAAAGTTCTACAGGTATGTAGTGAAGGAGAATCTTTTGGAATTGTTAGTCCGGCTAATTATAACTGCCCTGGGCAGGTGGTTATTTCTGGTGAAAGAGAAGCAGTGGAAAAAACTGTTGTTAGGGCTAAAGAAGAAGGAGCTAAAAGGGCAGTAGTTCTTCCCATGAGCGTTCCTTCCCATTGTAAGCTTCTCAAGTCGGCAGGAGAGAAGTTAGCTGAGACTATGGAAAGCCTACAGGTAGGAGAGTTAAAAATACCATTAGTGGCAAACGTAGATGCAAGATATTATAAAAATACTGAAGACATTAAGGACTTACTGGTTTCCCAGTTAAGCAATCCCGTTCTATGGCAGAGTTCTATGGAGTTGTTAATACGGGAAGGTTGTAGCGTTTTTGTTGAAGTTGGCCCTGGCAAGACACTTACAGGATTTTTGAAAAAAATTAACCGTACAGTTAACGGTTATTCCGTTGAAGATAAATCATCTTTGGAAAAGCTACTAAATGTTTTGGAGGTTTGTTGAAATGAGTAAAACAGCTATTGTTACAGGAGGATCTAGAGGTATTGGTAAGGCTACCGCCATAGCTTTGGCTAAAGAGGGCTGCGACATAGTAATTAATTATGCTAACCAAGAGTCTCAGGCCCTTGAGGTTGTGGAAGAAATCAAATCCTTGGGTAGAGAAGCTGATGCTGTAAAAGCAGATGTTTCAATTTTAGCTGAATCTGAAGAAATGGCAAACATTTGCCTTGAAAAATACGGTAAGGTTGATATACTTATAAATAATGCCGGCATAACTCGTGATTCCTTGATTATGCGTATGAAAGAAGATGATTGGGATAAGGTAATTAATACTAATCTAAAGGGAACATTTAACTGTACAAAATCAGTTATCCGGCCTATGGTTAAGCAAAAAATGGGAAGAATAATAAATATTGCTTCTGTAATAGGGTTGTCCGGTAACCCAGGGCAGGCTAATTATGCAGCAGCTAAAGCTGGAGTTATAGGGTTTACTAAATCTATAGCCAAGGAAGTGGCATCCCGGGGGATAATGGTCAATGCTGTAGCGCCAGGGTATATTCAAACTGAAATGACAGACGTACTTTCTACAGAAGCCAGGGAAAAAATAATGTCTCACATTCCCCTTGAGAGACTGGGAAATCCCGGAGACATTGCTGAAGCAGTGAAATTTTTAGCCTTGTATGCCAGCTATATTACAGGTCAGGTTATAGTAGTAGATGGTGGTATGGCCATGTAACAAAGTTATGTTAGTATTTATTATTATAAAAGATCTTGGTTATAGATTAAAGGAGGTGAATTTAGTGGATATATTTGAAAAGATTAAGGGAATGGTTGTAGAGCAGCTAGGTGTTGAGGAAGAAGAAGTGAAAATGAGTGCAACTTTTAAGGATTTAAACGCTGATTCTTTGGATATAGTTGAGTTAGTAATGGCTATGGAAGAAGAGTTTGATTTAGAAATATCAGATGAGGAAGTAGAAAATATAAGATCGGTTGAAGATGTTGTAAAATATATTGAAGGAAAAGCATAAAATGTTTACATAAGTTTCATATAACCATTCTGACAGGCTATCCATATTAGTGTAGGGAGGTGAGAACTTGGAAAAGAGAGTAGTAGTTACAGGATTAGGTGTTATTACACCTATTGGTACAGGAAAAGAAAAATTTTGGGAAGCCATACAAGCTGGTAAGTCAGGAGCAGACAAGATAGATTACTTTGATGTATCGGATTATTCTACTCAGATTGCGGCACAGGTTAAGGACTTTGAAGCCGCAGATTATATTGATCGCAAGGAATTAAGGAGAATGGATCCCTTTGTCCAGTTTGCTGTAGGTTGTACCCAGCTGGCCTTAGAAGATTCGGAGTTAGAACTTGAGAAAATAGACTTAACGAAACTGGGGGTTTCTGTTGGATCAGGCATAGGCGGAATAGGTACTATGGAACAACAACATACTACACTTTTAAAGAAAGGTCCCAGGCGAACAACTCCATTTTTGGTGCCCATGATGATAGCTAACATGGCTTCGGGATGTATTTCCATTGCTACTGGAGCTAAAGGTCCTAATTCTACCCTGGTAACAGCTTGTGCTACAGCCACCCACTCTATTGGAGATGCCTATAGGATTTTACAAAGAGGAGAAGCTGACGTTATGCTGGCTGGCGGTGCAGAAGCCGCTATAACTCCTCTTTCCCTGGCGGGATTTTGTGCAGCCAGGGCTCTATCTATCAGGAATAATGAGCCTCTTGAAGCCAGCAGACCCTTTGATAAGGAAAGAGATGGTTTTGTTATGGGAGAAGGGGCAGCAGTTTTAGTTTTAGAAAGTCTGGAGCATGCTCTTGCTAGAGGAGCTAAAATCTATGCAGAAGTCCTGGGCTTTGGCATGTCTGCTGATGCTTATCATGTAACAGCACCTGATCCTGAAGGAGACGGAGCGACCAGGTGTATGGTTAATGCTATTTCCGATTCTGGGTTGGAAGTGGGAGATATAGACTATATAAATGCTCACGGAACTTCCACTCCTTTAAACGATAAACTTGAAACTATGGCTATTAAAAAGGTATTTGGTGAATATGCTTACAAAATACCTATTAGCTCCACCAAGTCAATGATTGGACATTTACTAGGAGCTGCTGGAGGAGCTGAGTTGGTGGCAACTATATTGTCTATGCAAAACAATATAATTCCCCCGACAATTAATTATGAAAACCCCGATCCTGATTGTGACTTAGACTATGTTCCCAATATATCAAGGGAGGGGGAAGTTAGGGCTGCTCTATCCAATTCTTTTGGCTTTGGCGGCACAAATGCTGCTTTGGTGGTAAAGAAATACCAGGATGAAGAGTAAACAAATTATGTTTTATTTTGAAAAAAAGTTAAATCTAAATTTTATTAAAAAGGAATATTTAAGACAAGCCTTGACCCATTCCTCTTATGCTCA
>PWHX01000076.1 GCA_003555415.1 Syntrophomonadaceae bacterium
GATTCAAAATCAAGCGGGGTTTCCTCGTCCCGGTTCGAATCCGGGCTTCGGCACCATTGATTTCAAAGATAAAATTCAATAGAAATAATAATGAAATCGGGGATAAACCCGATTTTCTTTGTGTATTTAGCTTGTCTCCTTGATAAACTTTTGAACAGTCTCAAAATACTGGTCCGGATCAATAATTATGATGTTGTTATGGTCTGCGTAAGGTATAATTAAAAGATTTTTTTGGTCCGTTCCCAGGTTATTGTACAGGTCTTTAGCTTCCTGAGCAGGTACAAGATTATCAAACTGGCCGTGAATGATTAAAGAAGGCAAGGAAATGTTCTTAACAACATCCAGACATTCCTGGTCCAACCTGTCCAAATCAATACCTGGAGCGGGAATATCCAGATGCCAAATCAACCTGGCTACACTTATAAATCCACTTTCAATGATGAGCCCCTTAATTTCATCAGTGTAGTTGTAGGCCAGTTCCAGGGCAGAAATACTGCCCAAGGACCTTCCCATAATCCACAAATCCTTTGGGAAATTTCTTTTATCCAGTTCTTCCCTTACAGCTTTAAATAAAATGTGGGCATCTTTAATAATGTTTTCAAAACTGGGAGAACCGCTGCTGCTGCCGTATCCCCGGTAATCTGCTACTACCAGGTTAATGTTACGGTTATTGTAAAAAGGGGCGATATTATCATAATCGCTAACCACTTCTCCGTTACCATGAAAATATAAAACCCAGGGACAGTTTTTTTCTTTAACATAAAAGCGTGTAGATATGTAAACATCTTTATCAACCTGGACAGAACTGTCAAAAGCTTTTGGAGGGCAGCCGTGAAAATCTTTACGGGGATGGAAAAGATATTTCAGAAGTAAAGGATGGTCAACCAGGGAGTAACTTTTCATATTTATCTTCCTCTCTTAGTAATATTCCAAAAATCTATTATTCCATATTCTTTATAAAATCAAAACATCCTTTATTTTAAAGCATCTTTTTTAGGGCTAAAAAGGGAGCCCGCAGTCAGCGGGCTCCCTTACAGTAAGCTGATAAAATTTAAAGCATTTGTTTTAGCATGGAGTTATATTGGCTCTGCAGCTCTTCTAATTCCTCAGCTTTTTGCATTACTTCATCATCCATGCAGTCCTTTTCTACTACCATTTTCTGCAGTTCATTCTGCACCCTTTCAATTTCACTAATCATATTTTCTAAATTCAAAAAAATCACCTCGGTGAAAAGTTTTCCCTCCAGTAATTATATTATTTAACTAATAACGAATTTTCTACCTATTAACAGGATTAAATGCTATCCTTTTTTTGGAAAACAAGCAAAAACTCATGAACCTTGTTTACCCTGAACACATAGGGGTAACCCAAGGGTCGCAGGTTGTTGTATTCTTTCCTCCGGTCCCATATTATTATATCATCTAGAAGGTAACCCCGGCGGGTAAGTTCTGATGAGAGATCCATGTGAAATGGATAAAAGACAGGACCTTTTCGTATGTCCATCACGTTTATAACTGCATACCCGTCTTTTTTTAAAACTTTGTAAACCTGTTCAAATATGTCTCCCAGGGATATAATGAAATCCTGGTAACTTTCTATTAAACTCAGATCCTTTTTCAGGTTGCCGTAATTTCGCAGTTTCTTGTGATCTGCAGTACGTTTCTGCCCCAAAATATTCCAGTAAGGGGGTGAGGTTACACAAAGGGAAACACTTTCTGGCTTAACATGTTTTTCAAGATTAGTTGAATCATCATTTATAATTACAGGATAGCAGTATTTAGATCCTTCAGGTTCTAGATTGTGTTCTAAATTATATTGATTCAGGCGGTTTTTAGTAAGCTTGACAAAATCACTGGATATTTCTATTCCTATAGAGGGTCTATCCAGATTGTATGATGCTATAAGTGTGCTTCCCGAACCGGCAAAAGGGTCAAGTACCAGGTCATCGGGACTGCTAAATATTTCTATTAAGCGGCTGACAAGCATTTTGGGGAACATGGCAGGGTGTTTCATTTTTTTTTCTTCAATATCCTTTTCAATATCGCTCCAAATGCTGATTGAATACCTGGCCCAGGTTTTTCCGTCAAGGTCTGTTCGGCTCTTTTTATTACTCATATTATTCTACAACCTTTCAACAGAATCATTATGAGTATTATACCATTAAAGCAAAAGTTTGCCACTTTTCATCTCTAAATAAATCCCTAAATAAATAGTGAATATTACCGTTGAATTATAAATTATTTTCACTAAGTACATTTCATGCTATAATTTTAGAGGAGGGCAACTTATTATAAATTGAAACTTAAGTCTGGTGGGATAAAGCATGACAGTTTTAAATATTTTTAATTTGAGCAAGTCATATGGAGATAAGAATGTGCTGGAAAACATATCTTTGCAGGTTCAGGAAGGGGGAAAAATTGGTCTGGTAGGCCCTAACGGCGCCGGGAAGACTACGCTATTACGAATATTAACTGGTGAAGAGGATGCCGATGGAGGCAGCTTTTCTTTTGCTAAGGAAATTTCTGCGGGCTATTTAAAACAAAGGCCTGATTTAATAAAGGGTTCTGTTTTATATGATCAGTTGAAAAGATCTCTACAGTATATATATTCTATGGGAGAACAGTTGAGAGATTTAGAAGAAAAAATGGCTTCCCAGGAGATACAGAAC
>PWHX01000003.1 GCA_003555415.1 Syntrophomonadaceae bacterium
ACAAAGGATGATATTTATGCCTTTTTGGGAAAGTCAAGAAAACTTAACTATAATACAATGGGTTATCCGGTCTGTTGTAATATTTTTCTGGCTGCTCTTATTAACTAAATTAATGGGACAAAGAGAAATAGGGAGCCTTACCCTTTTTGACTTTATTGTTGCAATCACCATTGGAAGTATTGCAGCAGCTCCCCTGGCTAACTCCAGAGATGATTTAATTGGCCCTTTTATGGGTATAGGAGTTCTTGGAGCATTAGACATAATTATCGCTTTTTTAGCTCTTAAAAATTCCAAATTTCGCCGAATTGTTCAAGATGAACCTATAGTATTAATTAAAAATGGACAAATTCTTAAAAATACACTGTCCAAAACACGCTATAATATTGACGACTTAATGACAGAACTAAGGTTAAACAATTACCCAAATTTTTCAGATATTGAATTTGCCATACTTGAATCCAACGGTAGACTCAGCATTATACCCAAATCTCAAGCCCGTCCCGTAACACCTGAGGATCTCCAAATTCCTACTCAATATGAAGGTATGCCTACTGTTATAATTGAAGATGGAAACATCCTTGAAGATAACTTGCGTGAAAATAACCTTAGTAAAGAATGGCTTTACTCTAAATTACAAGAAATGGGCATTCAAAATGAAAACGAAATATTAACAGCTACTTTAGATACTCGAGGTCGGCTGTATTCATGTAAGAAAAATTAAAAAATATTAACTTGTCTTTGTAAGTTAATTGTTAACTCAGGAAAATTCAGGTGGTGCGCTGAACTCCTCAGCTAGTTTGCAGATAACTTTTTTCTCTATCCTGGACACATAAGACCTGGAAATGCCCAGTTCCCTGGCTATTTCCTTTTGGGTTTTTCTCTCCCCGGCAGGTATGCCGAATCTCATTTCTAGAACCTTCTTCTCCCGGGACCTGAGTTTTTCTATTATCTTATACAGTTTTTCTTGAGCTATTTCTAGCTCAACTTCGTTTAATACAGCATCAGGGTCGGAACCAAGAACATCGAAAAGCGTTATTTCGTTGCCCTCCTTATCAACCCCGATAGGCTCCTGCAGGGATACCTCCCCCTTGTTTTTTTTACTTCTTAAATGCATGAGAATTTCATTTTCAATACACCGTGATGCATAGGTGGCAAGTTTGGTACCTTTTCCCTGGTTATAAGTATTAATAGCCTTTATTAGCCCTATTGTTCCAATGGATATTAGATCTTCATTCTCTTCTTTACAATCAAATTTTTTTATAATATGGGCTACAAGTCGTAAATTATGTTCTATCAGTTTTCTCCTGGCATTTTCATCTCCTTTTTCTAAAAGATCTAAACACTTTTTTTCTTCTTCTGCAGATAAAGGTTGAGGAAAGGAATTATTAGTTATATATGATACTAAAAGGGTAATTTCTCGGATTACCAGCATAGCAGCGGTAATCAAAGGCAGCATAAATCCACCTCCCCAAAAAAAATTCACCTTTATATATATGAGTAAAGGTGACAAAAGGTGCGTTATTCTCGCCTGGTTTTACCTGTTAAGTTTTTCATTGCTAACCAATTGTTTGGATTCTATAAAAAAGGTGACAGATAGCTCCGATCCCTTGTCACCTTTCCATGATGCTGCTCATTATCTTATTGTAGACAAAAGATGCCGACTCACCTTTTCCTTCTTCGATTAAAACTACTACTACTGCAGCAGGATTATCTATGGGAGTAAAGCCGGCAAACCAGGATAAGCTTTTTTCCTCTTCCCCAACTTTAATTCCTGTCTGTGCTGTTCCTGTTTTTCCCGCTGTAATCCAGGGATCAAAGGCAGCTTCTTCACCTGTACCATATTGGGTAACTGCCATAAGCATATACTTAAGCTGATTTACAGTAGTTGGATGTAAAACCTGCTGTCCCATGGAGGAAGCGTACCTTTTTACCGTTAAGCCCTGATTGTTTGCTAATTCCATAACCAGCCTGGGTTCAACCAGCCTTCCGTTGTTGGAAATAATGCTAAACATTTGGGCTACCTGTAGAGGGGTTACTAGCACCTTATCCTGTCCCAAAACATTATTGGCCAGGTGCCCCTGGTAAGGCATTTCTTCTACTGAGGGCAGGTAGCCGGTGTTAGCTTCCCTTTCCCTTAAATGGAGAGGATACAGCCCTGTTTTTTCCCCTAACCCAAATTTTTGGGCATAATCAATTACTGCCTGACCCCCCAGGCTTAAACCTACATCAATAAATGTTGTATTGCAGGAGTAGGCCATAGCCTCACGAAAGGTAATTTCTCCGTGGGATAACCCCTGGAAACATTGTTTTTTTTCCGTTCCTATTGCTATGTACCCACCACATATAAAATAATCTTTTAAATTATAATCTCCCTGTTCTAATGCCGCTGCAGCTACGACAACTTTAAAAACTGAACCAGGGTGGTAATTCTGCAAACAGCGGTTTACAAAATCATTGCCTTCATAATTAAGATTGCTTTGGTCTAACTGGGGCCTGCTGCTCATGGCCAGAATATCTCCGCCTTCCGGTTCCATTACCACAACCGCGCCTTTTTTAATATTTTTATCCATTATCTCTTCTACTCTTTTTTGAATTGCAGAATCCAGGGTGAGTTTAACATTTAATGAACTCATATTATTCTCCGGTTGTCTATAGCGGTACCCTAAACCGGAAATAAAGCGGTTGTAGGCATCAAGTATAACCGAAACAGTTTCCGGTTGACGGCTCCTGAGTTCTTCTTCAAAAAGTTTTTCTATGCCGCTTATGCCAACTTCATCAGTCAAGGAATATCCTTTTGTAATTCTTTCCGACAATTCCTCTCTGCTAATATTACCTACATATCCAACCAGGTGAGAAGCCAGAGAATCCGAGCCGTAGCGAACTTTCTCCTGGGCTACTACTACACCGGGAATATTTCTATCCCTGATATAGTTGGCTGTATTTGCTTTTATCCCTGAAGCAATACTGACTGCCTTTTCTCCCCCTTGATTTATATTAAATTCAATTTCTGCCGTTTCATTGGTTTCTTTAAATATAATCTGTAACGCCTCTAAGGTATTTTCTATATTCTCAATTAGAGCTGGAAAAGCAACAACCACGTATTTACGGTAACTATCGGTGAGGCTGGCACCATCCCTGTCCAATATATCTCCCCGCCCTGTATCCAAAACATACTCATGGGACCTCTGTTTTACGGCCTGAACAGCATACCTTCCCCCCTCAATGATTTGAATTTTAAAAAGTTTCAAAACTAAAAAAGAAAAACAAAATATCAACAATAGGAAAAAAACTATTATTCTTTTTCTTCTTATAAATTTTTTCATAAAAAAACTCCCTGTTTTTCAGGTATTCTTACCTTAAACAGGGAATTTATACTTGAGGTTTTCTCATTATATCATAAGGATTAACTTTTCTAGCCATGGGTATCAACAAGAGCTGCTGGGGGTGGGGGGCCTCTTCCACGGGTTCACCTTCCAGGGTGTACAGCTCCTCAATGACCTGGGAGAAAGGTTCCCTTACAGGGCTTAAGAACTCTACCCTATCCCCCCGGGTGAAGTGATTCCTCTGTTCTACCTGAGCTATACCCTTGTTATCATCATATTCCTTTACCACGCCTATAAAGCTATATTCTCTAACATAAGAGCTATCTTCATATATCTGGTCTGTTTTCCCGGGCTTACCCAGGAAAAAACCTGTGGTATAAGGACGGTGGCTTACTTTTTTAAGTTCCTCCTGCCATTTTGAATCTATTTTATAGTTCAAAGAGTCCTCCAGGTATCTATCTATTGCGTTACGGTAGGCCGTAGTTACAGCAGCCACATAATGGAGGCCCTTCATACGACCTTCTATTTTAAAACAGCCTACTCCAGCATCAATCAAGTCAGGAATATGTTCAATCATACAGAGATCCCTGGAGTTTAATATATGAGTTCCATGTTCATCTTCAAAAACAGGAAGATATTCTCCAGGCCTTTTTTCCTCCATGAGATAATAACGCCACCGGCAGGGATGCGCACATTGACCTAAATTTGCATCCCTGTTAATCAGGTAGCTACTTAACAGACACCTGCCGGAATAGCTAACACACATGGCTCCGTGCACAAAACATTCAATCACAGCATCTGCTCTAACGCTTATCTCTTTTATCTCTTTTAAAGAAAGCTCCCGGGCCAAAACAATCCTGGAGATACCCTGCTTTTCCCAAAAGTTAATGCTTTTCCAGTTAGCAGCTGAAGCCTGGGTGCTTAAATGTAAGGGAATGTCGGGGGCCACTTCTTTAGATATTTCCATAACTGAAGGATCTGCCACAATAAAGCCGTCCGGCTCCAGGGGTTTTATTTGCTTTATATAGTTCCTGATATTTTCCAGGTGATAATTGTGAGGTATTATGTTAATAGCTATATAAACCTTTACTCCTCTTTTGTGGGCAAAACCAATACCTTCTTTAATTTCCTCCAGGGTAAAATTTCCGGCAGCAGCCCGTAAGCTGAATTCCTGACCGCCTAGATACACGGCATCAGCACCATAGATAACTGCAAACTTTAACCTCTCCAGGTCTCCTGCGGGAGCCAGTAATTCAGGTTTTTCCATAAAAGGTCTCTCCTTGCTAGTTGCCCAGAGATTCTGCTTCTCTTCTGGCTTTTCTTCGATTATCCTGGTGTTCCGATAAAGATTTTCCGAAGAAGTGCTCACCGGAACCGTCTCCCTTGAGCACAAAGTAGAGGTAGTCGGTTTCTTCCGGATATAAGGCAGCCTCCAGAGCGCCTTTTCCAGGGCTAGCTATAGGACCAGGAGGCAGGCCTGCATGTATATAAGTATTGTAGGAAGAATCTGTTTCCAGATCTCTTTCCGTTAATACCGGCTTGACTTCCCCCAGGGCATATTGAACGGTAGCACATGACTGAAGAAGCATATTCGTTTCCAGGCGGTTATGAAAAACCGAAGAAATAACGGACTGCTCTTCCTTAAGCCTGGCCTCCCGCTCAATAATAGAAGCCAGAGTAACAATTTCATGAACTGTCATTTCCAACTCTTCAGTTTTTCCCCGGTAAAAATCTTCAAAAACTTTTTCAAAGCGGTTTAATAAAACCTTGATTATTTCTTCTTCCGACGCTTCTTCCTCTATATTGTATGTGTCCGGAAATAAGTATCCTTCTACCATGTAAGAAGAGTCGTTAGCATCCTTTAAAAACCAGTAATCATCAAGCTGGACTTCCTCGATTTTTTTTAGGAATTCCTCTTTATTGACTGCTTCCTGTAATTCTAGATGCCTGGCAATTTGTTTTACATGAAAGCCTTCAGGTATAGTTATTCTTTTGGTGCTTGTTATAACTTCTCCTCTAACTATTTTTCCTAAGATTTCTTCAATAGTCATTCCTGAAGAAATCTCATACTTACCTGCCTGTAATCTGCCGTCATATCCAATTACTTTCGTATATAAGCGAAATAATAATTCATTTTTTATTAACCCTGCATCCTTAAGGTTGTTTGCTATATCCACTGTAGAGGAACCGGGAGTTATTTCTACTAGATTCTTTTCCCCTTGTATATCTGTTACAGGGAGTGTTTCTCCGGCAAGCTGAAAAGAAAATATAAAAAAAAGAGGAAGAATCAGGGAAAATATTATCAAAATTTTGCGCCAGAAAAAGTTTTCACCTGACAGTTTCTCCACCCCACTTCTTATAACTGCTAATATATTACTTAATCTTCAATATCTATATCCTCTTCTTCATTTTCACCCATTCTACTTTCCCAGGCTGCAGCAACTGTCTGCCACTCATCTTCATCTTCTACAGCTAAAAGGGCCTGGCCTTCATCATCCTGGACTACCCGGAAAATAACAGCCTCATCACCTTCTCCATCAACTTCTTCACTCTCTTCAACAGGTAGAAGTATGGCGTAATCTTTCTCTTCAACCTTTATCAGGTCTACTACGGAAAACAAGTGCTCATTTCCTTCCTCATCAACCAGGGTTAGGACATCTTCTCTATCTTCCATTCTAAAACCACCTTTCTTTAAAATTAATTATACTCCTAATTATAACCATTTATATTATTTATATCCTAATTTGTCCTTCTTTCTTTGTCTAAATAATTCTGCAAAATATACACCGCCGCCATCTTATCAATAACTTTTTTCCTTTTTGCCCTGCTTAAATCGGCTTCCTCAACCAGCATTCTTTCAGCAGCCATGGTAGTAAGTCGTTCATCCCAGTAAACTACAGGTATTTCCAGGTTGGAAAGTAGCTTTTGGCCAAATCTCCTGGTTTTTTCAGTCTGAGTTCCCTCTGTGCCGTTCATATTTAACGGTAGTCCTATGATAATTTCATGGACTTCGTATTGTTCCACCAAATCTTTTATAATACTGAAATCTTTTTGTATAGATTTCCTGTTTATTATCTGGATTCCCTGGGCAATTAACCCGGTAGGGTCACTGACCGCAACACCTATAGTTTTTTCTCCTACATCCAAAGCCATAATTCTCATATAATAATCCTCTATACTAAAATATTTTTAAACACATTTCCATGCAATACGCGCCACAGTATCCACAAAGAGTACATTCTTTTTCTATCACTGAAACTCTGCTGTCTTTTAGTTGTAAGGCATTTTGAGGGCAGTTGCTGACACATTTACCACAACCTTCGCACCAACTTCCTATAACAAGTTTACGGGGTTTGGTGCTGACTTTTTCTTTATAATCTTCAGGAACCGGCTCACCTGAAAATATAGCTTTATTTATAATCAGCTCTCCCTTCGACTGAATACCCACAGCAATGGAATCTAAAAATTCAAGGGATAAGGCAAAATTTAATGCTTCTTTATAACTTCCTATTAAATGTCCTCCTCCCAGGGGTTTCATGCCGTATATACCTGTTTTGTTTTGTTCCACCATCTCCAGGGCCTCTAACATTTCTTCCAGTGTGCCATCCTTAATACCAATACCTTTAATATTAATCATTGGATGTATAATATCTATCTCTGGAAATTTAAGAGCGCCTTTAACTGCCGCAACCGTATGACAGGAAATACCCACAGCCCTTATATATCCTTTCTGTTTTGCTCTAAGGAGATATTCCAACGCCGGGTAATGCCCCTTTATTGTCAGTTCCGACTCCTGTTCATGGAGTAAAAAAATATCTATGACCTCAAGTCCCATATTTTTTAAGGCTGAGATTAAACTTAACTCCATATCTTCTTTTTTATAAGCATAAGATTTGGTCGCCACAACAGGCTTGGGATGAATACCCTTGAAAGCCTCGTAAAGCTGCTGATAATTTTTATAGGTTTCGGCGGTATCAAAAAAATTAATACCTTCCTCACAGGCCTCTCTAATAAGATAGGCCCCTTTCTTTATACTTAATCCAGCTTGAAGGGGGCCAATAGTCAGGGTTCCAAAGCACAGCCTGGATACATTAATGCCTGTTTTTCCTAAGCTCCTGTACTCCACAAAGATTACTCCTTCTGAATATTGTTCAGGTAATTTTTCACTAGTTCTTCTAAAAGTTCGTCCCTTTCAACTTTTCTTATCAGGCTGCGGGCATTATTATAGCTAGTGATATAAGCAGGATCTCCCGAAAGCAGATAACCCACAATCTGATTAATGGGATTATAGCCTTTTTCCTTTAAAGACTCATAAACCTGCTTCATTATATCTCTTACCTCGACAATTTCTTCGTCTGCCTTTACTTTGAATTTCATGGTCTGATCAAAGGAGTCTTTCATTATGTCACCCCTCTTAATTTTATCTTATCTTATGGCAATAATAATTAATACTTCTCCAAGAGGAAATATAATCCTCTAATTTTTTATTAAAACTCAGGATTGAGTTTTTTAACAATTTCTTTGGTTTTTTCCAGGGCTTCCGGCAGCTTGCTTTCATCTTTTGCTCCTGCCTGAGCCATATCAGGCCTTCCCCCGCCGCCGCCACCAGCTACCTGGGCTACTTCTCCTATAATTTCCCCTGCGTGCAGTCCTTTCTTGATCAAGTCCCTGGTAACCATGGAAACTAGAAAAACTTTACCCTCCCTGGCCGCACCTAATACTACAACACCAGACTGAACCTTATCTTTTAACTGATCAGCCATAGAGCGAAGCCCCTCCATATCTGGAGCATCAACCTGAACTGCTAAAACAGGTATGCCATTAACTTTAACAACCTGGCTTAAAAGATCTCCAACTTTTGAAGACGCTAGCTTTTGTAAAAGTTTTTGGTTTTCCCTCTCCAACTCTTTATAGGAATTAATTAGGGATTCAAGCCTGGACAGAACCCTATCTTCCTCAGTTTTTAACTCCCGGGATACTTTCTCCAAAACTTCTTCTTTTTCCGTTAAAAGCTTATAAGCTCCTGGACCGGAAACAGCTTCAATCCTTCTTAGCCCGGTCCCTATACCGCTTTCCGAAATAATTTTAAACAAACCTATTTCTCCTGTAGATTTTACGTGGGTTCCCCCACAAAGTTCAAGGCTGTAATCCCCTACTTTTACCATTCTCACCTCTTCATTATACTTTCCTTCAAATAGAGCCAGCGCCCCCCTTTCCTTTGCTTCCTTTAAGGTTGTTTCCATTACCTCCACAGAATTGCTTTCCCATATTTTTTGGTTAACTATTTCTTCAACTTCTTTAATTTCCTCAGGTTTCAAATGTGCAAAATGGGTAAAATCAAAGCGCAGCCTGTCTGGGGACACTAAAGAACCTGCCTGGTTAATGTGTTCTCCCAAAACTTTTTTCAGGGCTTTATGCAAAAGATGAGTAACTGTATGGTTTTTGCAGATATATTCCCTTTTATCATTATCTACCCGGGCTTTAACCCTTTCTCCTATATTTATTTCTCCCCTAACAATTGTTCCCTTATGCAGTATCAAGTTAAAAGGACCATACCTGGTATCCTTTATATTTACATTGGCCTTTTCAGTTTCCATAACTCCCTGGTCTCCGACTTGTCCCCCACTTTCAGCATAAAAAGGAGTCTCATCAATTATTATGTTTACCTCTTGACCCTCTTTAGCTGTATTTAAAAGGGAACTGTCATTAAAGATAGCCAGCAACTGTCCTTCGTTTTCCTTTTTTTCATATCCGACAAACTCTGTAGATTTATCCTTCAACTTTTCAATATCTCCCTTTAGTACTATATCCTCCTGCTTTTCCTGGGCTGCCCTGGCTCTTTCCCTTTGTTGTTCCAAGTATTTCTTAAAGCCTTCTTCATCCAGGTCAAAGTTTCTTTCTTCAATTATTTCCCTGGTCAAATCCAGAGGGAAGCCAAAAGTATCGTAAAGTTTAAACGCTATATCCCCGGAAAGCACCCTGCTCCCCTCTCTTTCCAGGTCGGTAATCTGGGAATTCAAAATATTTAATCCCTGCTCCAGGGTTTCCTGGAAGCGTTCTTCTTCCAGTTCTACCACTTTAACCGTATAATCTTCCCTTTCCTGCAACTCCGGATAAACATCCTTCATTATCTCTACCACCAGGGGGACTGCCTCATGGAGAAAGGGCTTTTCTAAACCCAGAAGTCGCCCATGGCGAACAGCTCTCCGTATTATCCTTCTTAAGACATAGCCTCTTCCTTCATTAGAGGGAAGAACACCATCAACCACCATGAAAATAATGCTCCGCAGGTGTTCCGTTAATATCCTTAAAGAGATGTCTTCATTATCATTGCTCCCATATTTTATCCCTGTTAAACGTACAAAATAGTCCAGGATAGGCTTGACTATGTCAATTTCATAAAATGATGGCACATTCTGCAGGGCCATGGCCATTCTTTCCAGTCCTGCCCCAGTGTCTATATTTTTCTTCTCCAGGGAATGGTAATTGCCTTCCCCGTCCCGATCATACTGGGTAAAGACAAGATTCCATATTTCTACAAACCGGTCACAATCACATCCTACCTGGCAGTCTGGACGGCCGCAGCCATATTCAAAGCCAAGATCATAATATAGCTCGGAACAGGGTCCACAGGGTCCCTGACCAATCTCCCAAAAATTATCCTCCTTCCCCAGGCGGAAGATTTTGTTCTCCGGTAGCCCTATTTTCTTTTGCCAGATATCATAAGCTTCATCATCATTCTGGTAAACACTAATATATAGTTTTTCTTCCGGAAGGTTATAACCCTGAGTAACCAGCTCCCAGGCCAGGGCAATAGCCCCTTCCTTAAAATAATCTCCAAAAGAAAAATTGCCCAGCATCTCAAAAAAAGTAGCGTGTCGTGCCGTTTTACCCACCATTTCTATATCTGGAGTCCTTACACATTTCTGGCAGGTAACAACCCGCGGATGAGGGGGTATTTTTTCTCCGGTGAAATATGGTTTTAAAGGTGCCATCCCGGCACCTATTAGCAGCAAAGTAGGATCCTCATGCGGTATTAGAGAAAAACTGGGAAGCACTAAATGGTCTTTTTCCGCAAAAAAGTCAAGAAACCGCTGCCTTATCTCCTTTGTTTTCATATGTATATATAAACCTCCTTATTTCGAATACAAGCGCTGTCCTACATTAATATATATTTTAACATAACTTGATATTTATAAACAATTATATATAAGACTTAACTTAAATGTCAACAATAGTTCTTATTTCTCAACTCTTTTCATATGTATATGCTTTAATACAACCCGTATAGTTGCTAATATGGGCACGGCAAAAATTAAGCCTAAAAACCCGAAAAGAGTTCCACCAACCACCAGGGCTAGAATTACGGATACAGGGTGAAGCTGTAAATTTTTCCCTAAAATAGTAGGAGCCAGTATGTGACTTTCTAGTTGCTGAATGATTATTATCATTATAATTACTTTTAAAGAAAGAAGGGGTGATTCAATTAAAGCTACAAAAAACGCCGGAATTGCACCGATAATGGGACCAAAATAGGGAATTATATTGGTTATTCCATTTACTATGGCCAGAATTAAGGCAAACTCTACATCCAGGATTAGCAAGCCAATGTAAACCATGCTTCCTACAAAAAGGCTTATAAGAAACTGACTTCTTATATAGGCTCCCATGGTTTTATCAATATCCCCGGCAACAATACCTACCTTTTTTTTATATCTCACTGGCACAAGACTCATAAAATATTTTTTAATTCCATCCAAATCTTTCAATATATAAAACACTAAAAGGGGCACTAAAATAAATAAAAATATATGGCTAAAAAAATGTATTATATGGTCGGTAATAACTTCAACATAATTAACCATCATATCCTGTACTTCCTGGATGTTACCATCAATAACAGTTCTTATGCTTTCAGGAATATTAAAACGGTCATAGTCTGAATGCATTCTTTCTAGATAAGACTGGATTTGAGAGGTGTACCAGGGGATTTTATCCATCATTTTTTGAAGCTCTTTAACAAGAGAAGGCACTATATTTATGGATAATAAAGCCACTGCCAGGAAAAATGCTGCATATATAATTAAAATCCCCAGGGTTCGGGGAATTTTTTTCTTAGAAAAAAACTCTACCAATGGGTTTAGGAGATAAGCAATAATAAATGCCGCTATAAAAGGAAATAAAATAGTAAAAAGGGGTTCTTTAATGGTGTACAAACCATATAGGATAAGCAGGGTTAAAATAAATATAAGGAAAACCCCGGCCAAAGTCATTCCATAACAAAAAATATCTTTTATTTTCTTTTTATCCACCAATACCTCCCCCCTTGTACAATATAGTTAGTTTTCGACATGCTAATCATAGTCAATAAGATTCACTGATCTTTGAAAAATTTATACTTGACTATTCATAGCACGTCTTTTTTAATATATATTATTTTTTAGCTTAAAAATTATTCTTCTTTTAAAAAAGGAAAGCAACTTCAGTTGCTTGGCTGGATAGGAGTTATTCCTTTGTTCAGGGAACATCTATATCAATTAAAGAACCATCATCTTCAACATAGTAAATATTTATCTTGTTTTTACTGTTTATATTAAATTCTATCAAACAGTGCCAACAGTAATACTGGTCTGTTCCAACTTTACCTGTATCCACAGTTTCACACAAAGGACAATACATTAAACCACTCCTTGCTTTTGTTAATTTATAATTTTTCATAATTTATAACAAATTATTTTTGCCCACAAAATAAAAAAAAATACATTAAATGTATTTTTTCAAGGAGAG
>PWHX01000132.1 GCA_003555415.1 Syntrophomonadaceae bacterium
AGGAATTAGTCTTTATACATAGAATATTTATTTATATTTACAGGTACAATTAGCTGAGTATTTTGACAAAATAAGTCTTTTTTGTCATAATGGCAGTTATTTTCACAGAAAGGTTCTTAGTTAATAAAGTAATTATTCAATGTCTTATTTTTTGTTGTACAAAAAGAACCCCGAGTTATCTTTTTCAACAGAAAGGAGGGATGTAGGGAGGTCAATAAAGCTCACTTTTATATACTTCTAGAACAGCATGCAGGTAAAGTAGTGAAAGTTGTTTGTCAGATATAACTAACCAGATATAAAAAAAAGATAAAAAAATTTATGGAGGGAAAAATAAATGTCAGACGTTAAAATGTTTCCACCTTCAGGGGAATTCAAAAAGCAAGCCTATATAAGTTCAAGAGAAGAGTATGATGAAATGTATAAGAAGTCTATTGAAGATCCAGAAGCCTTCTGGGGAGAAATGGCGGAAGAACTGGATTGGTTTAAAAAATGGGATAATGTAATACATTCTGATTTTGAAAAGCCCGATATCAGGTTTTTCCAAGGCGGTAAGTTAAACGTTTCTTATAATTGCATAGACCGGCACCTAAAAACTACCAATAAGAATAAAGCAGCTATCATCTGGCAGGGTGAGCCCGAAGATGATGTTGATGTATACACCTATCAAAGGCTTCATCGAGAAGTTTGCAAATTTGCTAACGTGCTGAAAAAGTACGGTGTTAAAAAAGGCGATAGGGTTGCTATCTACTTAGGTATGACTCCCCAACTGCCTATTGCCATGCTGGCTTGTGCCAGACTTGGTGCTATCCATAGCATTATATTCGGAGGATTTAGTGCTGATTCTATTAAGGACAGGGTTTTAGATGCAGAGTGCAAGGTTTTAATTACAGCTAACTGCAGCTTAAGAGCCGGTAAGACAGTTCCCTTAAAAGCTAATGCAGATGCAGCACTTGCTGAGGTAGACTGTATTGAAAAGATGATTGTATATAACAGGGCAGAATTTGATGTAGAAATGAAAGAAGGCCGGGATGTATGGTGGCACGAAGAAATGGAAACTGCTGAACCTGAATGTCCTGCAGAAGAAATGGATTCAGAAGATCCTCTATTCATTCTTTACACTAGTGGTAGTACTGGAAAACCCAAGGGTGTTGTTCACACCAGTGCAGGTTACCTTCTGTATGCCATGCAGACCTTAAAGTATGTTTTTGATGTTAAAGAAGAAGATACTTACTGGTGCACAGCTGACATTGGCTGGATTACTGGTCATACTTATATTGCTTACGGACCTCTGGCCCTTGGTGCTACTTCCCTTATGTTTGAAGGTGTTCCCAGTTATCCTGCGCCTGATAGGTTCTGGCAGATTGTTGAGAAGTTTAAAGTTAACCAGTTTTACACTGCTCCTACAGCTTTAAGAGCCATGATTAAGGATGGCGATAAGTGGCCTTTAGGCAGAGACTTAAGTTCCTTGAAGGTATTAGGTACTGTAGGTGAACCTATTAACCCTGAAGTATGGCAGTGGTACTACAAGGTTATTGGTAAAGAAAATTGTCCCATTGTAGATACCTATTGGCAGACAGAAACAGGTGGACATATAATTGTTGGTTTGCCTGGTGCTGTAGACCAAAAGCCTGGTTCTGCATCTATTCCTTTTTTCGGTGTTGAACCAGCAATTATCAGTCAAGAAAGAGAAGAATTAGGTGATGAAGAACCTGGCTATCTAGCAATAAAGAGGGCATGGCCAGGAATAGCGAGAACAGTGTATGGAGACCATGAGCGCTTCCGACAGACATACTTTGATATGTTCCCAGGACTGTATCTAACTGGAGACCAGGCCAGAAGAGACAAAGATGGCTACTACTGGATCATGGGACGTATTGATGACGTCATTAACGTATCCGGTCACCGCATGGGAACTGCTGAAGTTGAAAGTGCTTTGGTAAGCCACCCGGCTGTTGCTGAGGCAGCTGTTGTTGGGTTCCCCCATGATATTAAAGGGGAAGGTATTTTTGCTTACTGCATTCTGAAGCAAGGGTTTGATCCCAGCGATGAGTTAAAGCAAGAATTAAGGAAGCACACCCGGACAGTTATTGGTCCTATTGCCTCTCCTGACCAGGTTATCTTGACCGACGGTCTTCCCAAGACAAGAAGTGGTAAGATTATGCGCCGTATCTTAAGAAAGATTGCAGTAAGCCAGTTTGATGAAGTTGGCGATACTTCTACCCTGGCTGAACCTGCAGTTGTAGATGAGCTTATTAATCTCCGCAAAGACTTAGGCTAAGATAGATTTAAATAAAGAAATCCCGGCTTTTTATGCCGGGATTTCTTTATTTAAATGGAGTTTATAAAGGAAAATTCAAAAAAATAAAGAATTATGTAAAAAGATCATTTTTTAGAGAAGGAAGGGGTGCAGGAAATAATGATAGATAAATTTACGGTGCCTGTTGAAAGATTAAAAAAAATTTGTGATGAATATATATTTGATTTTAAAACCACGGAAGAAGTAACTCCTTTGGAAGGGATAATCGGCCAGGAAAGAGCTGTAAAGTCCATGGAGTTTGGCTTAAAGATGAAAAGCCACGGTTATAATGTTTTTATGACCGGTGTATCAGGTACAGGCAAATTTAATTATGCCCAGAGCTATATCAAG
>PWHX01000046.1 GCA_003555415.1 Syntrophomonadaceae bacterium
AAATGTAAGGGGGCGTTTTCTTATAGACCCCAACGGAATAGTGCAGGCCATGGAAGTTCTTTCTCCACCTGTAGGCAGAAATACAGAAGAATTGATTCGTCAAATAAAAGCATACCAACATATGCAAAAGACAGGGGAGGTAATGCCGGCTGGTTGGCAGCCAGGGAAGCCAACACTTAAGCCTGGTCCTGATTTGGCTGGAAAGGTATGGACTGTATGGAAACCAACAAAAGATTAAGTATCCAAAGAAAAATATAGCTTGTCTAAAAGTGCTGTGCCGAAAGTTTGGGCACAGCACTTATATTAGTAAAATTTTTTACTAATATAATATAAATTTCCTGTTATCTTTTAGCTTCATCAACTAAAGAATAAAAATAGATAACTTACAGCCAGGTGAAAAAAATGATAAGTTTTAAATATTTAGATTATCTTAAATACAAGTTGGGAGATAGGCAATTAAATTGTCATGTGGACGCGATTCATGCAAAGCCTCCAAAATCCGATTTATATACGGAAGAGATTGTGGTTGAGGTTATGGAAAAAACCGGCTGCAGCGGTATCGTTGCTCTTGTTTCTCGAATAGAAGCCGATTTGAACAGAAGCCCTGATAGTAAAAATAAAAAAGCTATCGACGAATACAGGTTTATACTGAAAAAGAATTTAGAAGATCTTGATATATTAGATGAAAAGGGATTTGCTACAGAGCCTTACCTTCACCTTTCTATACATGGTATGGCAGACAGACCGGACTTTGAAGTGGAAATAGGAACATTTAAAGGAGCCAGTTGTTCAAAAGATTTCCGTCACTGGTTTATAGACAACTTTAAAAAACATATTAAAAAATATATTCCCAATATAACAATTCAATATGACTACTTACTTTATGGCTATCCTTCTTTAACCTATTACCGTTTGGGAGACTCTGAAAATAATTATTCCGGACATGGTGAACTTTATAATACTGTTCAATTAGAGTTTTCTACCAGCTTAAGAGAAAATAATAAACAGGAAATAATTAATTTATTAAGGGATATCATATTAGGTTTTAAACAATATAATAATGCTAAACCGGATGCCGGGCAAAATGAAATATTTGCAAGTATTAAAGAATAAAAATTGCTATTGAGGGATAACTTAATGTTTACTGCTCAAAACATAAACACTACCTCTAAATATCATCAAAACTCTTTTCTAAGCTATTTGCTGGATAAGATTGGGGCTACTCTGATGGGAGTAAAGCCAGCGGAATTACTTAATATATCCATAAAAGGCAGCAGGAAAGAGCAGTGGGAAAAAAGCAAAAAGGTGTTGGCAATGTATAAAAATATTGAAATTTTAGAATTAAGGGAACAAGGATATAGAAAACTAGTACTTTTTTATCACTACCAGGCTTTAGATAAAACCCTAAGACAAAAACCCAATTTAAAGTTTTTAATTAGCCTTGGGTATCCCTCAAATTATAAAATTGATGATTATCTAGGTTTTTTATCCAACAAAATTAGAAAAAACGAGCCCTTCTATGAAATTGGTGTTTTTTTAGGGTACCCCTTGAAGGATGTTATGGGTTTTTTAGGATATACATCTTTAAAAATAACCGGTATAAAAGGCTGGAGGTTTTATGGAAATAAAGGCCTTTCAGAAAAGACTTACGATAAACATATAAAGGCCAGGATAGTAATAAAAAAGTTGCTAGAAAGGGAAACTCCGGAAAAAATATTGTTCTTTTGTGAAAATAGTTAAGCCGCTCAAAATGTTTTGGACGGCTTAAATTCTGTACTTCCGGCTTATATTAGTGATTTGCCATTTTCCCGGGGGTGCATACTTTCCTTCTAAAGAAGTTTAGTTTTGATGACATAGGTCTCTGGCAGAAGTATCCCCCTATTATTTTTTTTGTATCCATGATGGAGATAAATGATTCTTTATCTATACTTTCAACCATTTCTAGCAGGTCTGGCATGTTTTTTCTCTTAAGTAACACTTGCAGGAGGTTTCTTTCCGTTTCATCTTTCCCATAGCCATGGTAAATAGTTACCCCAAATCCCTTACTGCGTAATTCATCCGCCATATAGTTGGAATAATTTTTGGATATTATCTGCAGGGTTACATGACCTATAGCAATTCTTTCTTCAACAAAGCTCCCAAAATAATTGCCCAGGGAAAAACCTAGAGAGTAAAAAATAAGATTTATGGGATTATCCAGGTGCTGAACAACAGTTCCTAAAAGAAAAATAAATATTAAACATTCAAAAAAGCCGATAAATGAAGCATAAAAACGGCTTCCGTGCATTAGCAGCAATATTCTTATAGTGCCCAGGGAAACGTCAACTATTTTGGCTAAAAGAATTAAGAGAGCCATTAATAGAACTTCCATTAAACTCACCTCTTTCAAAATTCATAATATATATACTAACTAATTATCAGCTCTTTGTAAATAGAAATATTGATAAAAAAACATAATATATCTTTATATTTAGCATTTGACTTCTATTATAAAAGATTATGGCCAATTATCACTATATAGCTATTAATAGCTATATATAATTTTATAATAATATCTTAAACAGCCTTAAAACATTTCAAAAGTTAATATTAATAAACCTTAGCTTAATTGATATATATTCCATATTTTATA
>PWHX01000101.1 GCA_003555415.1 Syntrophomonadaceae bacterium
ATTATATCACACTATAATAATATATTAAGCCTGAAACTATCTTCCTATTGCAATTTTTATCTGCCAGATACCTTCTACTACTTCTGCAATTGTTATTTCATAATTTCTCCTTTTGAAATAATTGGGAATACTGGTCATAGCACAACTGTGGTCCGATTCCACTACCAACACATCGCCTTTTTTTAGTTCTTTCAGTTTTTTTTCTGCCTTTAAGGCAGGGATAGGACACATATCTCCCAACGCATCCAAAAAATAGGTAGCCATTTTTTTCCTCCCAAATAATAACTATTAATACCTATACTATTTGTCGAGTTAAATGGGCCATTTCAATGGCAGATACAGCTGCATCCCAGCCTTTATTCCCGGCTTTAGTGCCTGCTCTTTCAATGGCCTGCTCCAAGGTATCACTGGTAATAATACCAAATATAACAGGTACCCCCGTATCTAAATTAACCTTAGCAATTCCCTTGGATACTTCACTGGACACATAATCAAAATGGGGAGTTGCTCCCCTTATAACTGCTCCCAGGCAGATGACAGCATCGTACTTTTGAGATTTAGCCATTTTCTGTGCTATCAGCGGAATCTCAAAAGAACCAGGGACCCAGGCAATTTCGATATTTTCTTCTAGAGCTCCGTGCCTTTGCAGACCATCAATTGCCCCATCTAAGAGCTTACTAGATATAAATTCATTAAATCTGCTTACGATAATACCAAATTTAAAAGTATCTGCTATTAACTGACCTTCAAATATTTTGCTCATAATCCTCCTCCTTGTTTATTAAATTATTGTTCTAACAAGTGTCCAAGTTTTTCCTTCTTGGTGTTTAGATAACTGAAGTTATAAATACCTGGCTTAATTTCTAAAGGAACTCTTTTAACAATTTGTAAGCCATAACCCTCCAGGCCTTTTATCTTTCGGGGATTATTAGTTAAAAGCTTTATTTTCCTTACTCCAAGGTCAACTAAAATCTGAGCACCTATACCATAATCCCTTAAATCGGCAGGAAACCCCAGTTCCTCATTGGCCTCTACCGTATCCCTGCCTTCGTCTTGAAGTTGATAAGCTTTAATTTTATTGGAAAGTCCAATTCCCCTGCCTTCCTGGCGCATATAAATCAAAACTCCCTTACCTTCCTGGTTAATTTTTTTCATGGCTTGAGCCAGCTGGTTACCACAGTCACATCTGAGGGACTTTAAAACATCTCCCGTTAAACATTCCGAATGCCCCCTTACCAGGACATCATCTTCACTGTCGATCTCCCCCTTTACCAAGGCTACATGGGCTTCCTCATCTACCGAGTTTTCATAAGCAACTAACTTAAAATCGCCATATATAGTAGGAAGTTCTGCTTCAGCAGCTCTCCATACCAATTTCTCTTTTTTCATACGGTATTTAATTAAATCAGCAATAGTAATTATTTTTAGCCCATATTTTTGAGAGAATTTCATAAGTTCAGGAACCCTGGCCATAGTCCCGTCTTCATTCATGATTTCACAAATAACCCCGGCAGGATATAACCCAGCCATATTGGCTAAATCTACAGCCGCTTCGGTGTGCCCGGCTCGCCGCAATATGCCTCCTTCTTTAGCCCGCAGTGGAAAAATATGACCGGGACGATTTAAGTCACGGGGAACTGTTTCCGAAGATATTAAAGCTTTAACAGTCAAAGCCCTTTCATGGGCAGATATTCCCGTTGTGGTATCTGCAGCATCTACAGACACGGTAAAAGCCGTCCCCAGCCCTTCAGTGTTTTCATTAACCATCAAGGGAAGGTCCAGTTCTTCTATCCTTTCTGCAGTTAAAGGAGTACAAATTAAACCACGGCCGTATTTAGCCATGAAATTTATAGCTTCCGGTGTAACTTTTTCGGCAGCCATAATTAAATCCCCTTCATTTTCTCGATCTTCATCATCAACTACTATTACCATATTTCCCTTTTTAAGCTCTTGCAGTGCTTCTTCGATACGGTTAAAAGACATCTCCCATCCATCTCCTTTTTAAATAAATCCATTTTCTAATAAATCTTTCATACTTATATTACCGGAGTTTTCCCCGTACTTTTGAACGGAAATAAACTTCTCCACATATTTACCGATCAAGTCTCCTTCCAGATTTAACTTATCTCCGATTATCTTTAAACCCAAGGTCGTAATCCCGGCAGTATGAGGGATTAAAGAAACAGTAAAGCTGCCCTGCTTTACCTCGACTACAGTCAAGCTAATACCATCTATAGCTATAGAACCTTTGGGAATAACATATTTTAAAACTTCTGATGGAGCATCAATTTCTAAAACTACAGCGTTTGCTTCCATATATTTTTTTATAATTTTACCTACTCCATCAATATGCCCTGTTACAATATGCCCCCCTAGACGATCTTTTAAAGAAAGGGCTCTTTCCAAATTTACTTTATGACCCCTCTTCAGCTCAGCTAACCCTGTTTTTCTTAATGTTTCAGGCATAACCTCTACTTTAAAAGAATCTTTTTTATAAGATATTACCGTAAGACATACACCATTAACGGAAATACTGTCGCCAATTTTTATATCAGAAAGAATTTCTGTAGCCAGCACTTCAATTGAAGGATTTAAACCATTAACTTCTATTCCCTTAATCGTTCCCAATTCTTCAACAATTCCTGTAAACACCTTTTCAACCCCTTTTGTCCAGGTAGCCGGTTAATAAAATATCTTTTCCTAAATACTTCACCGTAATGTCCTGGATTTCCCAGGCTTCATCTAGAAAATCAATCCCTTCTCCACCAACAGGTGTAGGAGCTTTGCTGCCGCCAATCAGCTTGGGAGCGATAAAGAATAAAGCTTTGTCAATCAGCTCCTCTTTTAATAAAGCATAATTGAGGGTTGAACCCCCCTCTATTAGAAGACTGGTTATCTCTTTATCTCCTAAATATTTTAATAAAGCCTTTAAATCTACTTTATTATCTTTACTTTCAGCCTGATAGATTTCCACGCCTAAATTTGAAAGCGCCTTTAATTTATCGTAAGGAGCCATCTGGGTAGTAGCTATAATAGTTTTTGTATCGCTGTTAGATTGCCTTACTACCCTGGATTCTAAAGGAAGGCGACCGTTAGTATCCACAATTACCCTTACGGGATTTTTCATATCTTCTCCTTCTAACCTGGTAGTAAGTCTGGGATTATCAGTCAAAACAGTGCCAATGCCAACCATAATAGCGTCTACCTGGTTCCTCAGCTGGTGAGAAAACTCCCTTGATTTTTCCGAAGTTATCCAGCGGGAAAAACCTTTTTTAGTAGCAATTTTCCCGTCCATACTCATGGCAGACTTTGAAATGGTAAAAGGAACTCCTGTGGTTATATACTTCAAAAATATCTCATTTAGTTTTTGTGCCTTATCTTCCAGTACCCCTTCTTTTACTTTAATCCCGGCTTCTTTTAAAGCAGCAACTCCTGAACCACTAACTAGAGGATTGGGATCAACCATTGAAATCACAACTCTTTTTAGGCCAGCCTGGATTATTTTTTCTGTACAGGGAGGAGTTCTTCCGAAGTGCGCACAGGGCTCTAATGTTACATAGAGAGTTGCCCCCTGTGCTCTTTCTCCCGCTACATTAAGAGCATAAATCTCTGCGTGATGTGTGCCGGCTTTCTGGTGATATCCAGTGCCAAGTATCTCACCATCCTTAACAATTACCGCACCCACCATAGGGTTGGGACTTGTCCTGCCCATACCCTGTCGTGCCAAGTCTAAAGCCAGCCACATATACTTTTCGTCTGCTTCCATTTAAAACTAATCACCTCTTCAATTATGAAATAAAAATACCCCGGGATTACCCTCAGGGCAAATTTGTCCTTCTTTCATCCAGACTATACTGTCGGCTCTGGAATTACACCAGATCTGCTCTTAAAGCTCGCGGGCTTTTACCGCCGGTTCGGAATTGAAATATTAATTTCTCACCGGACCCTGAAGGATTAACTAGTTGTAAACAAATTAATTATAGCACAAAAAACTACATCAAACCATCTTTTTTTTAGTACGAAGAAGCTTAATGGCTAAACTGGTATCGCTCTGGCAAAAAACGGCAGAACCTGCTACCAGTACATCGGCTCCTGCTTCAGAAACCAGAGAAGCATTTTGGGAATTAATCCCCCCGTCTACCTCTATCAAAACAGAGCGGTGAGAAATAATATTCTTTAGCTTTCTTATTTTTTCTAAAGAAGAACTAATTAATTCCTGCCCTCCAAATCCAGGGTTTACAGACATTAATATTACCATATCAACATCATCCAAAACATATTCCACAGCGGTAAGAGATGTAGCAGGATTTAAAGCTACCCCGGCTTTTACCCCCAAACTTTTTATATAATTAACAGTCCGGTTTAGATGTACAGAAGCTTCTGTATGGACAGAAACTATATCTGCCCCGGCATTTACAAATTGTTCCACGTAACGCTCAGGTTTTTCAACCATTAAATGGACGTCCAGAGGTAAGCTGGTATTCTTCTTTATAGCTTCAACAACTAAAGGCCCCATGGTAATATTTGGCACAAAATGGCCGTCCATAACATCAATATGAACCCAATCAGCACCACCTTTTTCTATTTTTTTGATTTCTTCGTGCAAAAAAGCAAAATCCGCAGAAAGAATAGAAGGTGCGATTTTTACCACGTTTAAAAGCTCCTTTCTCTTTCTTTAACCTCATTTAAAAATATATTATAGTGCCTATGTCTAGAAGAAGATATTTCCCCCCTGTCTACAGCTTCTTTTACAGCACAGGAAGGTTCATGCTTGTGTTCACATCCGTTAAACTTGCATTTTTTGCTATGCATAAATATTTCCGGAAAACAATGAGCCACTTCTTCTCTTTTTATGTCTGTCAAATCTATTTGATTAAATCCTGGAGAATCAGCTACCAGACCTCCAGATTTTAGGCTTATCAATTCTACATGCCTTGTAGTTTGCTTTCCCCTCCTGGATTTAGAGCTGATAGAACCTACTTTAAGCTTCAGCCCGCTTTCAATACTGTTTAAAAGAGTAGACTTTCCGGAACCGGAGGGACCGGAAATTACAGATATCTTGCCTTTAAGGCACTCCCTAACCTCATTAATTCCCTGGTTTTTTAATGCGCTGGTTAAAATAACTTTGTAACCTATGTTGCTATATAGTTCCGCAACAGGATTAACTTCCTCCACATCAACAAGATCAACTTTATTAAAACATATAACTGCTTTCAAATATTTGCTCTCCGATAAAACAAGTAACCGGTCTAAAAGCATAAGGTTTAGGGGAGGATCTTTTATGGAAAAAAGAAAAACAACCAACTGAACATTAGCTATGGGAGGTCTGGTCAACGTACCCTTTCGGGGATATAATTTTTCTATAACCCCTTCTTCTTTGCTGATTTCTGTAAATTCAACCTGATCCCCCACTAAAGGATTGATTTTTTCTTTTTTAAAGCGTCCCCGTGCCTTGCATCGGTATATATGGTCATTTGTTTTAACATAATAGAATCCACTGACTGCTTTAACGATTATTCCTTCCAGCTGTTGATTCCTCCTTCCTATTGCGGAAAATTAACATATTCAAGAGTAATATACCCCTGGCCTTCCTTTTTCATAATACTAACTGTACCTGTTCCCCAACCTTCAATTACTATATTAGATCCTGTGTAAGAACTTTCAAAGGCGGTCCTTTTACCTTTATTATCATCTACATCTATCCTGACTGTTTCTCCATGGTCAATGCCCCACAGGCTGGGATCTATGGTAATATCATAAGCCTCCACAGCTTTTTCGGGATCAGGGCCTTTACTGACCACCAGGTCTATGAGATCTAAAGCCTGAACCATTTCTCCGGCCTTAGGAGATTGTTTGATAACATGACCTTCAGACACATCCTCACTGTGCTCTTCATCTACATCCCTTAATTCTAGATTATATAACCTTACCCACTCTTTTGCATCTTCTAAAGAATGACCAGAGAAATCCCTCAGGGTAAAAGGCTCTGACCCTTTACTTACTACAATTGACACTATTTCACCACTAGACAACTTAGAGCCCTGGCCTGGATCCTGGGAAATAACTTTTCCTGCTTCCACATCTGAACTGTAATCATTCGAAACTTCTACAACCAGGTCCTTATCCTCAAGCACTATTTTAGCTTCTTGTTCCCTTTTCCCGGTAACCAGGGGAACCTCTATATAAGTTGGCCCTGTACTTATTATCAGTTCAATCTCCCTACCTTCTTTTACTATTCTTCCTGCTTCCGGAAATTGAGAAACAATATAACCAGTGGGAACCTCATCATGGGAAACTTCTTCTATGATATCTCCCTCCAACCCTGCTTCATTTAACAATCCTGTAGCCTCACGGATTGAAAGGTTAACTATATCTGGAACTTCTGTCTCGGGAACCAGTAAAGAAGACTTTAAGTGGTTAAATCCCATGGCAAGGGCAGCTACAAATATAAAGAAAATCAAAAACCCCACAACGATCCAGCTATATCGCCAGCTTAAATCTCCTGCACGTTTCTTGCCCTTTTTTCCCTCATTATTTCTGGCATTATCATTTCTCTTAACAGGGATCGAATTGTTTTTAATGCTGTTAACTATAGGTTGTTTGTGGTTTTCGTTATTAATTATTTCATTATTAATAAACGCTTTTAATTCTTCTAGCATTTCTTCTGCACTTTGATATCTATGATTTAAGTCCTTCTGTACTGCTCTGAGAACTATTCTCTCCAGTTCAGACGTCACCTCAGGATTTAGTTCCACAGGCGACTTGATATCTTCCTGAAGATGCTTAATAGCTATAGATATGGGGCTTTCCCCGGAAAATGGCACTTTGCCTGTAAGCATCTCATAAAACACAATGCCCAGGGAATAAAGATCTGCCTTTTCCTCAGCTAAACCTCCTTTAGCCTGTTCCGGTGCAGAATAATGAACGGAACCCATAAATTCATTGTTGTTGTAAGTCATAGTAGCAGTAGTAACCGCTCTGGCTATTCCAAAATCAGTCACTTTTACCCTTTTGTCTTTAGTTATAAGTATGTTTTGGGGTTTAATGTCCCGATGAATTATTTTATTTTTATGGGCATGGACCAAAGCTTCACAGATTTGCCGAGTAATTTCTACGGCTTCTTCAACGGGCAGTCTTTCCTTTTCGTTAATAAGCTCTTTTAAAGTTTTCCCATCAATATATTCCATAACTATATAATAGGTATCATCTTCTTCACCCACATCATATATGTTAACAACGTTAGGGTGTGATAAACTGGCAGCAGCCTGAGCCTCACGACGAAAACGATGGACAAAGTCTTCATCAAGAACAAACTGCGCCCTTAATATCTTTATAGTCACCCAACGGTTAAGCACAGCATCATGGCCTTTATAAACAATAGCCATACCACCGTCTCCAATTCTTTCTTCTATTTTATAGCGCTTAGCCAAAGTTTTTCCAATCATGGTTTCACCTCTTGGTTATATAACCGCTAACTCTTAGAGCCTACTTTCTAATCTGACAAGCAATGCAGTAATATTGTCAGGACCTCCCCGGGCATTGGCCATCTTAATCAGTTCTTCCACAGATTCTGAAGGCGATTTTTTAGTTAATATTAAGTCCTTTATCTCCATATCTGAAACTATTCTGGTTAAACCATCAGTGCATAGTAAAATATAATCGTTTTCTTTCACGGAGTAATAATGAATATCAACATCTACTACCCTGTCTGTGCCCAAAGCGCGGGTAAGTATATTTCTCTGAGGGTGATTACTCTCTTCTCCGGCTTCCAGTTGATTCTCATTAACCAGCTTTTGGACATAGGAATGATCCTCCGTTAACTGCCATAGTCCAGCTTCACTTACCAGGTAAGCCCTGCTGTCCCCAATGTGCCCGATAATTAAGTGATTAGCAATTAATAAAGCTACAGTTAGTGTTGTCCCCATTCCGTTTAAGTTTTTGTTATAAAAAGAATTTTCCCATACTTTCTTATTAGCCTTTCTGAACATTTCAGTAATAAATTTCTTAATACTTTCGGAAGAAACTTCTAATAATTGCTCCCAATGATTATAAAAATAATCTTTGACAATTTCCATGGCCAAGCTGCTGGCCACTTCTCCTCCTTTGTGTCCTCCCATACCATCAGCTACCGCAAAAAGTCTTATACGTTCATCATTATTTATGATCAGATAGCAATCTTCGTTTTTTTGTCGTTCTTGTCCTACATCAGTTTTGCCTTCTACTAACATTAAAGATCTCCACCTTTTGGCTGATGGTATGACTTTCTCCTAAGCTGACCGCAAGCCGCATCTATATCTCTTCCCAGGGACCTTCTAACAGTTACAGGTATCCTTGATTTTTCTAACATGTCTTTAAATTCTATTATCTTATTTTTTGAAGGAGGTCTGTAATTAAAATCTTTTACTGGATTAAAGGGAATAAGATTAACATGACAGTTTATTTTTTTTACTAGATTCGCCAAGTTGTAAGCATAAACCTTCTCCGAGTTAAAATTATCTATGAGAAGATAATCAAAAGTAATTCGAGAACCGGTTTTTTTAACATAATACCGGCAGGAATTCATTAACTCTTTTAAAGGATATTTGCGATTAACAGGCATAATCTGGTTCCTTAAAACATCCGTAGGAGCATGAAGCGATACTGAAAGTGTTAGAGGGTAATTATATTCAGCAAGCCTCTTTATTTTTTGTGCCAAACCGCAGGTAGATAAAGTAACATGCCGTAAACTCATATTAAAACCCAGGGGAGAACTTACCAGGTGAAGAAAATCCAAAATATTTGTAAAGTTATCTAAAGGCTCACCTAGTCCCATTAGGACAATTCCTTTTAATACCTTATCTCTTCTTTTTAATTCTTTTTGTACAAACAACACCTGTGCCATTATCTCTCCAGCTTCTAAGTTTCTAACCCTTCCTCCAATCCCGGAAGCACAAAACGTGCAGCCCATGCGGCATCCTACCTGAGAAGAAACACAAAGGATATAACCATACCTGTAGTACATAACTACCGATTCAATTTTTTCCCCATCCGGCAGACAAAATAAGTATTTAATAGATTCATCCTTTGAAATCTGCTCATCTAAAAGAACTAATTCTTCAATGAAAGCAGTTTTTTTCAACTTCTCTCTCAGCTCTTTGGGAAAATTGGTCATCAAATCAAAAGAAGTTACTCCTTTTTTATAAATCCAGTCTATTAACTGATAAGCCCTGTATTTTTCTTCCCCCAAGCTGGAAAAAAAATCTATTAACTCTTCTTCTTTTAGTCCCAGAAAATTGGCCTTTTGATTCAATTCACATTACACCCTTTTGTTATTTTATTTATACTGTTAACATAACTCCTTTTAAAAAGTATAACAAATGACTTTTTAAAAGGCAAATTAACCCTTCTTTTGCCATCTGGCCAGAAAAAAACCATCCAAATTATATTTATGGGGGAAAATATGCAAGAAGCCTTTTACAAGTGTGCTTTCTTCCCTAAACTGGGAAGGTAAATATGGAGTAAGATCACAATAGACAAAATCAGGGTTTTTTTTCATAAAATATTCAAATATTTCTGTTGTTTCTTCCAGCTCATTGGTGCACACCGAGTAAACCAGTACCCCTGAAGGCTTAAGGGTGCTAGCTGCTTCTTCTAACAGTTTTATTTGAATCCTGGAAAGTTCACTAATATCGGCAGGTTTTCTTTTCCACTTTAAATCAGGCTTTCCCTTTAACACCCCAAGCCCGGAACAAGGAGCATCAACAAGTGCCCTGTCCACCTTACCTTTTAGCTTTAAAGGAAGATTACGGGCATCCCCTATAACAGGTTCTATAATATTGATTCCCAGACGTTTTGCGTTCTTTTCTATTATTTTAACTTTATGAGAATAGATATCACAGCATACCACCCTTCCCCTGCCACCCATAAGTTGTGCAATATGGGTAGCTTTTCCTCCTGGGGCACTACAACTATCTAAAATTGTCTCCCCTGCCTGTGGGTCTAAGAGCCTGGAAACCAGCATAGAACTTTCACTTTGAACATGAAATAATCCATCATTGAAAGATTTTAAGCCTGAAAGAGGTTTTGCCTTTTTTATAATAAGGGCTTCCGGGGTGCAAAATCCTTCCTCTACCTCCATATCTTCTTCCCTTAAAACCTTCTTTAATTCCTCCCGCTCAACCTTAAAGGTATTAGTTCGCACTGTTACAGGTGCTGGCTTATTCAGGGAAATTAGCATTTCTTCAACATTTCTAGCTCCAAAACGCTTAAGCCATCTTTTTACCATCCAAGTAGGAAAACTAAACCGGATTGACAGGTGTTTTAATAAGTCCTTTTCACGATCAGGATTTTTTATCTCGTCTTTCCGACGTAAAAATCCCCGGAGCACACCATTAACAAATTTAGCCGCTCCTTTATGGCTAAATTTTTTGGCTAACTCTACTCCTTCATAGCAGGCGGCAGATGCCGGAATCTTTTCCAGATAAGCAATCTGGTAAATAGATAGTCTAAGTATATTTTTAGTCTTTGGATCAATTTTTGATGCTTTCCTTCCAGTAACATTTTCTATCAACCAATCCAGAGTTAGTAAATATCTTACCACACCATAGCACATTTCTGTGACCAAAGCCCTGTCTCGGCCGGTCAAATTTTTTTTCTGTAAATGGGCTTTTAAAGAAAGGTCCACATAAGCTCCCCGGACATCCACTTCATTTAAAATGTGAAAAACGACCTCCCGGGGTTTAACCATCTTTGCTTTCATCAATTATTACCTCCAGCAGTTCTACATACCAGTAAATATTATTAAGTATGGAATAGCTTGCATATTTAATGTACTTTAAAAGTAGGGGCCGGTTAATACCCCTACTTAAAAATCTAACGCTACATGATGCGCTCTTCTAGTTCGGACAAAAAACTCCGTTGGCTTGAGGCTTATGGGCAGACCTAAAAAACCCATGCCTACCTTCGCCTTATACTCAACTCCAACAATCTGAAAGTCATCTACCTGAGTAGAAGTAGTTAGATAACGCTGTATTATTTTACCGACTATCGGACCAATGATTTGGGCTAAAAAAATAGCTAACAATACATTTATCAAATTAAACATCCCTGTTTGCAAAAGAAGCAGCAGAAAAATTACTGAAGTAACAAAATTAGCAGCAAGGATGCTGGTTCCACAGCGGTCATGGATGACAAGGCTGTCTTCTCTTTGCTGCAGCCGACGCAAACCTGCAGCTGCCGCCATTTCCAGGTGTAATGGGTCTACCATTCCCTGAATAATGAATCCATTTTCGTTAGCCATACCTGCTAATCCCTGATAGCCAAACTTTTCTTCCAGGACATTTATAGTTGCATGCTCTAAAGCATGATTTCCCCTTAGCTCTTTGTTAAAAGCTATCTTTATCAATTGAAAAGGAACAGTAACAATATTTATTAAAGAATAAATGGTAAAGTGAAAAGGAAGTAAAATAACACTAATTAAGATAACAAGAACTAAAGGCCATAGAAATAATGCAAATACTAACCACATTAAGACTTCACGCTCCTATTTTCTTGTATAATAATTCCTGTATAATTGTATAAGTAAGCTTTTGAAAAATGAGCCTTAAAAATCTATTTTATGAAAAATTTAACCGCTTCTTCTACTATTTTTAAGTCCACCTGGGTATTAAAGCAAGGACCCTGGGGTCGTTGGTTAGATATCCCTAAAACCGGCAGTGGACTGGCCTCCAGTATACCACTACTCAAATCTCTCTCACACGCTACTGCAATAATGGCTTTAGGTTTTATACTTTCAATCTCTTTCCTTGCCAGGGTACCTCCTGTAACTACTTTAACGTTAAAACCGTATTCACCAGCTAGCTCCAATAAAGGCCCAATTTTACACCTGCCACAGCCTTGGCAATTATTAATATTCATAGTAATACGGTGGGGGCAGTTACTTAACTGTAAACAGTGGGGAAGTAAAATTAGCAACTGGGAGGGATGCACCTTCATATTGCGGATACACACAAGATGGTTATTTAATTCTATAAATGACCGTTGTATTTTATCCTGAGCAATCTTAAGCATTTTCCCCAGTTGAATCACAAAGGGATAAAGGAAGTTTAACGTAAGTCTTGTAGCTTTTTGCCAGCTGGGGTAAAGGGGAACATTTAAGATAGTAAGCAATATACCTGCAAGGCCAGCTGCTGCCAGAAAAGCTATTCCCATAAAGATCACCACTAAAACTATAAATACTATTTGATTTAAAAACGTCCTCTGATTAAAAGTTAAACTCCAGATATAATAAACAAGAAGGGTAAATATTATTAGACTGACCAGAAGAAGCCCTACAAAAATTCTTTTTTTTGACTCCATTTTCATAATTACCGGCCCCCCAGTAAATCTCCTGCCTCTAATTTATTCCCCTTTAAGAAATCAACAGCCGACATTTTCCTGCTTCCTGAGAGCTGGAGTTCCGTAGCCAGTAAAATCCCTTTTCCTGTACCGATTTTTATTCCTTCTTCATTAATCTTCAGCACTTTTCCCGGTTTGAAACTGCCTTCCTCTTGTGCCACCCTGGATCCCCATATTTTAAGCCTTTTTTCTTTAAAGAAAGTATAGGCTCCGGGCCACGGATTCATACCTCTAACCTGGTTGAAAATATTTCTTGCTGAATCTTCCCAGTTAATTATTTCTTCTTCCCTTTTCAACGGAGGCGCATAAGTAGCCTTTTCCTGATCCTGCTCCCTTCGGAAAACGTTCCCTTTAACGATATATTCTATTGTTTCCAGCAGCACCTCTGCTCCCATTTCAGCCAACCGATCATGGAGCAAGCCTACCGTTTCATCCTCCTTAATATTCGTATCTCTCTGTAAAATAATATCTCCAGTATCCATTCCCTTAGTCATATACATGGTAGTAATCCCTGTAGTCTTTTCCCCATTAATTAGGGCCCGATGGATGGGAGCTGCACCCCTGTATTGAGGTAAAAGAGAAGCGTGAACATTTACACAACCAAGGGGAGGAGTCCTTAATACACTCTCCGGAAGAATTTTACCATAAGCTACAACTATAATTAAATCCGGCTTTAGTTCAACTAAATTATTAATGAATTCAGTGGAAAGTTTTTCCGGCTGCAGTATTTTAAAACCATGCCCCATGGCTTCTTGTTTTACCGGTGAATAAGATATTTTTTTGCCCCTTCCTTTAGGGCGATCCGGCTGGGTTACTACAGCTTTTATATAATAATTATTTCCAATGAGATTTTTTAGAGTAGGAACTGCAAAATCAGGAGTTCCCATGAATACTATACCAGGTGTTCTTTTCATCTAAATTCTCCTTTAAATCTATACAACAACCAAAATTAAAGTTTAATCTATTATAGGTTCTATTTTACCATATTTTATATTGGGTTAATAGGTTACTGTTTATAGCTCTTTTTCAGACGGCTCAATAAAGCGAATAGCCCTGTCTATAAGCAGTTTCCCTTCCAGATGGTCTATTTCATGCTGAAGGGCCCTGGACAGCAGTCCATTAGTCACTATTCGAAAGTTTTGTCCTTCCCTGTTTAAAGCCTCTACCGTGACCTTCTTTGCCCGACTTACCTCACCTATGATTCCAGGAAAACTAAGGCAGCCCTCAACATTATTCTCTTTTCCTTCTAATTCAACTATTTTGGGATTTATCAGTTCAATCAGGTTCCCATCTTGAATATCTATAACTACCAACTGCTTTGGAATTCCTATCTGGTTAGCCGCCAGCCCAATTCCCTCTGCGCTGTACATAGTTTCTGCCATGTCGTTAAGAATGTTAATTATCTGGGGAGTAATTTTTTTAATTTCGCTAGCTTTTTCTCTAAGGTCCGGGTCATTCCCTTTTCTGATAATTCTTACTGCCATTTTATTCACTCCTTTTGCCTTATCACAACATATTTAAAGGATTAACATCCAAGGCTATCCTTATATTTTTACCCTTTGCAGTGCTATAAATATCTTCAAAAGCCTTTTGACCTACCTGACTTATGATTTCCAAATCACTGCTTTTTAGCACTAAATGCCATCGATATCTGCCCTTTATTTTAGACAAGGGACAGGGCCCAGGGCCGAGTATATCTCCTTTATCACTTTCTAATAAAGAGTCCAGAGTTTCTTTAAACAAACCTGCAATATTAGAAAGATCCTTTTCATCACTTCCAGAAAAAACCACCCTTAGCATACAAGAATAAGGTGGATATCCAAATTCTTTCCTTAAATTCATCTCTTTTTCATAAAATTCCTGGTAATCATGGTTCATGGCCGTCAAAATACTATAATGATCGGGACAGTACGTCTGTATTAAAACCTTACCTCCTAGAGAACTACGCCCGGTCCTCCCGGCTACTTGAGTTAAAAGCTGAAAAGTTCTTTCTCCAGCCCTGAAATCAGGCAAATTTAAAGCTGTATCCGCAGCGATCACTCCCACTAAAGTAACCCTGGGGAAATCTAACCCCTTGGCTACCATTTGTGTGCCAATTAATATATCCGCTTTCCCCTGTTTAAAGGACTTAAATATTTCCTGGTGAGAATGCCTGCGGGAGGTTGAGTCTCTATCCATGCGTAAAATCCTGGCAAAAGGGAATTTTTCTTTCACTTCTCTTTCAACTCGCTGTGTACCTAACCCCAAAAAACGTATATAGTAGCCCTGGCAGTCAGGGCAAAGCTTTGGGACCTTTCTTTCATAGTGGCAGTAGTGACACTTTAACTGATCCCCGCTGGAATGGTAGGTTAGAGTAATGCTGCAGTTAGGACAGCGCTGTACAAAACCGCATTCTTTACAAACTACAAAAGAAGCAAACCCCCTGCGATTAATAAAAAGTATAACTTGTTGTTTTTTCTCCAGGGAAGACTCTATCTCCCTATAAAGCTCACTGCTCAAGAAATTCTTGTTGCCTTTTTTTATTTCTTTTTTCAGGTCTACCACATTAACTGGAGGCAAAGGACGCTCTTCCACCCTGCTGTCTATTTTAACAAGAACATTGAACCCGGACGCAGCCTGGTAATAACTGTCCACAGAAGGAGTGGCACTTCCTAAAATAAGAGGACATTTATTTATCCAGCTTCTTCTTTCAGCTACTTTACGGGCATCGTACCTGGGGCTCTCTTCCTGCTTGTAGGTGCTCTCATGTTCTTCGTCGATAATAATAATGCCCAGATTAGTAAAAGGAGCAAAAATAGCTGAACGGGGGCCCACAGCAATTTTTATCTCTCCCTCTAGTATCCTACACCACTGGTCGTATCTTTCCCCCGCGGAAAGCTTGCTGTGCAGGACGGTAACCAGAGAACCAAACCTTGCTCTAAACCAGCTTACCATCTGGGGAGTTAAAGATATTTCTGGAACCAGTACCAGAGCTTCTCTGCCTTCTTTAATAACCTCTTCAATTGCCTGTAGATAAACTTCAGTTTTCCCACTGCCGGTTACCCCGTGAAGCAATATAGTATCAGATTCTTTTTTATACAGATGACTCTTTATGGTTTCTAAAGCTTGTGACTGCTGGATGTTTAATTTTAGTTTTGCTGAAAGTCCAAAAAGTTTTTTTTGGAAGGGATCTCTTATTATTCTTTTCTTATAGAACTCTACTAAACCCTTTTTCTCCAGAGCATTAACTGTTTGATGACTGGTTTCAGCAGCTTCCAGGAGATCTTTTAAAGGCATTTCCCCTTGACTCATTATTAAGTTTAGAACTTGAGCCTGCTTCGGGGCTCTTTTTTCATATTCTTGGATATAGGTTAATGTTTTTTCCCCAAATTGTTTTATTCTAACCAGGGTTATTTCCTTGGCTTTAACCTTAGCATAAAACCCAGGAACAATAGTTTTTAAAACTTCTGACAAAGGACAAAGATATAACTGAGAGATCCAACCGGCTAACTCTATTAATTCTTTAGTCAGTAATGGAAAGGGGTCTATTACATTAATTATATCTCTTATTTTTTCTTCTTCAATTTCCGGGCTGGAATCAAAACCTGTAACAAACCCGGACAGTTTACGCCCACCGAAAGGAACTAATACCCTGGCCCCTTCTTGTATTAAGTCTAACTGCTGTCCGGATATTCTGTAATGAAAAAACTTGTTTCCAATCCCCGGATTGGCAAGATCAACAACCACCCTGGCAAACTTATCTTCCATATGATCTTCCTTCCCTGTTATAAACATTCTTGCTTCTTTTTCTTTAAAAATATTTTAATATTTATATTTTTTAAGATATACTAATTCTAGGAGGTTTTAAATTGTTTGACCTGAAAAAGTTTCTATTAATTCTAAAAAATAATAACTTCTGGATTAAGCTGTCGGCCTTAATATTTTTTGGTAGTTTTTTTCTTGGATATATTGGTGCAGCTCAAAACCTTGGTTTTATTCAAGAATTTTCTGCTCCCTATTTTGATTTTTTGGAGGATCTGGCAGAAGAAGTTGTTGACAGCAGTCCTTTAAGAGGCATTTTTCTGCTTTTTTTGAATAACTTCCTTGCCTCCTTAAGAGTGCTGTTCCTGGGAATAATTCTGGGCATAGCTCCATTTTTAAGTTTACTGGTTAATGGTAGTATTTTAGGAATTGTTACCGCAATCCTGGCTGAGCAAAACATTAATCCTGTATTCTTTTTATCCCTGGGCATTCTTCCCCATGGTATCTTAGAAATACCCGCCTTCTTAATCAGCGCAGCCTTCGGGTTAAAACTTGGGTATCATTTAATCTACCCTATTGAAGGAAAAAACAGGCGGAAAAGCATTTCTTATATTCTCAATGAAGTTTTAAACATATTTTTCTTTATATTTATTCTTTTAGTTTTAGCAGCCATAATTGAAATTCTGATAACTCCATTTCTTATAAGTATTTTATTTATATAAAAAAAAATATAAAGATGCAAGCCTTTTTTTGTATTATGATTCAGGGGTTTAGCTTAATTGCCGGTTACATCGCTAAAAAAAACGACTTTTTTCAAGTCGATTTTTTGTTTCTCATAATTTGGTCTAAAATTTTATCGGCCAAGTCTCTTTTAGCCATAATTGGCATTTCCAGCACCTCTCCCTGCCGATTAATTATTTTAACTATATTGGTGTCTACTTCAAACCCTGCTCCTGACTGACCAAGGTCATTGGCTATTATTAAGTCTAAGTTTTTTGTGGTTAATTTATTTTGGGCATTTTCTAAAAGCTTCTCTGTCTCGGCAGCAAAACCTACCAGTATCTGGTTCTTTTTCATTTTTCCCAGTTCCTCCAGGATATCGGGATTTCTTTGAAGAACCATTTCCATATTTCCTTCTTTTTTCTTAATTTTATGCTTGTAAACATTTAATGCCCGGTAATCGGATACAGCAGCTGCCTTAATAATAATGTCAGTCCCGGGAAACTCTTCAAAAACTTTTTTTCTCATTTCTGAAGTCGTTTTTACAGGAATAAAAATCATACCGGAAGGAGGAGGCAAACAAGTGGGCCCTGATATCAACACTACTTCTCCGCCCCTTTGAGAAGCCGCTTCAGCCAGGGCGTGACCCATCTTTCCACTGGAGTTATTGCTGATATATCGAACCGGGTCTAAAGGTTCCTGAGTAGGCCCGGCTGTTATCAAAAATCTGTAACCTTTTAAATCTTGCTTTAAAGCAAGATGCGAGAAGACAAAGTCAACTATTTTTTGAGGGTCAGCCAGTCTACCCTTTCCTTCATCTCCACAGGCCAAATAACCAGATCCGGGTTCTATGAATTTATAGCCATAAGCCTTTAGCCTGTCCATATTATCCTGAAAAACAGAATTGACATACATCTCCTTATTCATCGCCGGAGCTATTACTACTGGAGCAGTAGTAGCCATAACAGATGAAGTAAGAAGGTCGTCCGCTATTCCATGGGAAATTTTTCCAACAACATTGGCAGTCGCTGGAGCTATTAAAAATAAGTCAGCTTCCTGGGTCCAGCTAACATGCTGAATATCCCAGGATCGGTTGTGGTTAAACATAGAGGTGCCTACAGGCCCGGAAGTTAAAGTTTCAAAAGTAAGGGGATTCACGAAGGCCATAGCTGCTTCAGTCATTATAACCCGGACTCTTGAACCTGCTTTTATTAACAGCCGGCAAATTTCCGCTCCTTTATAAGCAGCAATACTGCCAGTAATCCCTAGGATTACCGTTTTACCCTTTAACATTTAAGCCACCCCTTGGAATAACTATTTTATACCTTCTTTTGTCTTTTCATATTCCAGCTTACCGGTAGATATTTCTTCCAAGGCAATAGTTACATCCTTAGTAGAATCAGTCTCAACTAATATAGAATTGCCATCAAGAATTTGCCTGGCTCTTTTAGCCGCAGCAATTACCAGAGTATACTTGCTATCTACATGCGTTACTAATTCATCAATCGATGGATATATCATAGACATTTTATTAAATCACCCCTCCTTAATTTCTCAAGAAGTTCACCGTTTCTCGTTACTCGACACTTTTCAGCTTCAATTATATTTTTTATTGTTAACGCTGCCCTTTCAGGGAGATCATTTAAAGCTATATAGTCATAGTTAATACCTTCTTGTATCTCCAAAAAAGCAGCAGTAAAACGTTCTTCAACTTTCTCCGGCAATTCTGTTCCTCTTTCAACTATCCTGCGCTTTAACTCTGTTAATGATGGAGGTATTAAAAATATATAAACGCCTTCAGAAAAATTAGATTTTATTTTTTTTGCTCCCTGGGTATCAATTTCCAGCAGCACATCTTTACCTTCAGCTATATTAGATTCAACAAAGCTTCTGGGTGTTCCATAATAATGACCGTATACTTTAGCCCACTCTAAAAAGGCATTTTCCTGGATCAAACGTTTAAATCTTTCTTCCGTCACGAAAAAATAGTTTACCCCATCTTTCTCTCCTGGACGCTGGGGGCGGGTAGTCATAGATATAGAAAAAATTAAATTGTGAATTTCTGCAGCAAGAATTCTACATACTGTTCCTTTGCCGGTACCAGAAGGTCCAGAAAGAACAATCAGTAAGCCATTAGCCATCTCTCTACCTCCCCCGTATATTAATTTTTACTCCTCTTGTTCTTCAGTGGCACTGGTTTCTTTAGAATGGAGCCTGTGCTTAACAGTTTCTGGCTGGACCGCTGACAAGATTACATGCTGGCTGTCCGTAACGATAACTGCCCTGGTACGACGCCCGTAAGTAGCATCAATAAGTACTCCCCTGTCCCTGCCTTCAGTAATAATCCTCTTTATTGGAGCAGATTCCGGACTAACAATAGCTATAATTCGATTTGCTGAAACGATGTTGCCAAAACCAATATTAATTAGCTTTACCTGCATTATTATGCCCTCCTTAGTATTTGTACTAAATAGTATAACGGATAAGAGTTAGAAAATGCAAGAATTATTTAAGGTTTGCCTAAAAATAACTCTATTCTATATTTTGCACTTGTTCTCTTATTTTTTCTAGTTCACTTTTTATTTCTACCACTAATCGTGCAATATGGTAATCATTGGCTTTTGATCCAATAGTATTAATCTCCCGGTAAAGCTCCTGAATCAAAAAATCCATTTTTCTTCCTACTGTGCCCCTTTCATCTAAAGCCTTTCTAAAAGCCTCAAGGTGGCTTTGCAGTCTAACTACTTCTTCATTAATACTACTCCTATCTGCAAAAACAGTACATTCCATCAATAGACGGTTATCATCAATTGCCTGGTCGGGCAGTAATTCTTTTAGCCTCTCCACTAACTTCTGACGGTAGAATTCAACTACCTGGGGAGCCCTTTCTTCAATCTCTTGCAATAGCTTTTCTGTCTCCGTCACTCGTTGGTTCAAGTCTTTTGATAGATTTTCTCCTTCTAAAAGGCGCATGCTGGACAAGTTTTTTACTGCTTCCGACAAGGCCTTTTCCATTCCAGGCCAATAAGAAAGTGCTTCTTCTTTTTCTACATTAAGAATGTTCGTAAAGCTCGATATTTGTTCCAGGGTAATCTCACCGCTTAAGTTAAGGGTTTCTTTGACCCTTTTTAAGGCTTTATAGTAGCCCTGGGCCAGCTGAAGATCAACTTCTACCCTCTTTTCCCTATCATCAGTTTCCTTTAGCGTAAGATATACTTCTAGCCTCCCCCTGGTTATATCGTTGCTTATTAACTGCCTCATCTTTTCTTCTAGAACTATAAACTCTCTGGGTATACGGAATACTATATCACAGTAACGGTGGTTAACAGAACGAATCTCTATTGTAAACCTTACCCCTTCCAGTTCCCCTTCACCCCGACCATACCCGGTCATACTCCTAATCACACAAAATTCCTCCTTCCAGTTATCTTATCATATTTAGTATCTAATTTAAATCTTTTGTTTTTTTAATTGCCATAACTTCACTGGCAATAAGTTTTTAAGAAAATGCTTAAGAATTGTTCCCATAGAAGGCACAGTTGACAGCACCACAACCAACAGCCATTCTTCTGTAGTCAGGGAAACTGTTCTAAAAACTTCCTGCAGCCATGGCCAGTAAAGAACTACAAGCAACATCATAAAAGAAGAAACTACAGCCGCAATCAGGTAAAGATTACTCCTTAGGCTGATTTTCCAAAAAGGAGCCTGCTCGGAACGACAGTCAAAAACATGAAAAAGCTGTAGTACAATTAGAGTTGAAAATCCTATAGTCCTGGCCCGTTCCAGATCCCCGGTAGTAGTTAACCCGGCTGTAAACGCAATTAAAGTTAAGAGACCAATAAGACTTCCCCTGCTCAGTATCATAAACCATAAGCCCCTGGAAAAAACCCCTTCTTCCTTCGACCTGGGAGTTCTTCTCATAATCCCCTTTTCCGGTGGCTCAACTCCCAGTGCCATGGCAGGTAATCCATCGGTAACCAGGTTAACCCACAGAATCTGTATAGGTCTCAGTGGTAAGGGCAGTCCAATAAGCAGGGCAAAAAACATGGTGAAGATTTCTCCGATATTACAGGACAGTAAGAAACGTATAAACTTTCTTATATTATCGTAAATACTTCTGCCTTCTTCTACAGCATTTACTATTGTAGCAAAATTATCATCTGCTAAAATTAAAGATGCAGATTCTTTCGTAACATCTGTCCCCGAAATGCCCATAGCAATACCTATGTCAGCTTCTTTTACAGCAGGGGCATCGTTTATCCCGTCACCTGTCATGGCCACCACATGACCCTTATTTTTCAAGGCCTGGACAATTCTTAATTTATGCTCAGGGGATACCCGGGCATAAACATATGTATCATCTACCATGTTCTCCAGCTGCCGATCTTTCATTTTGCTTAACTGGGCACCTGTTAACACTTTTCCTCCCGAAGGCATGAGTTTAAGACTTTTTGCTATGGCTACTGCTGTATTTTGGTGGTCCCCGGTAATCATTACTGTTTTAATACCGGCTTTTCGGCATTTCTGGATAGCAGGCAATACTTCTGGCCTGGGAGGATCCATCATTCCCATTATACCTACAAACACCAGCCCCTGTTCTACTGATTCCTCAGTTTGCTCAACCCCTGGAGGCAGTTCCTTAAAAGCTACAGCTAAATTACGCAAGGCCTGGGAAGCCATAAAGGAATTATTTTTTAGTATTTCCTGTTTCAAAGGTGTAGTTAATTTCAGGATTCTGCCATTCTCGTAGTAATGGGTGCATAAACCCAGTATAACATCCGGTGCCCCTTTGGCGTAAGCCCGCCTTTTTTTATTTGAATCTTCATAAATAACTGTCATTCTCTTACGCTTTGAATCAAAGGGAAGTTCCCCTACTCTACTCATTTTTTTCTCTAGGTCCTGTTTCCATATGCCTGCCTTAGAGGCGGCTACCATCAACGCTCCTTCTGTAGGGTCTCCTTTTATATTCCAGTTTTGATTATTTTTCTTTCCCCGCCATTTTGGTTTTATAGAAACGTCATCTTTGACAAGATGGGTATTGCTGCTTAGTGCACTTATAGTCAAGGCTAGTTTAATGTTTTTATCCTTCAAGGGATTTATTCCTTTTCTATTTAAAAAAAACTTTCCTTTAGGATCATAACCTTCCCCTTCTACCCCGTACATATTATTTCCGGTATAGATCTGCCTGACGGTCATTTTATTCTGAGTGAGGGTTCCGGTTTTGTCAGAACATATAACCGTGGCACAGCCCAGGGTCTCCACCGACGGAAGTTGACGCACGATAGCCTTACGTTTTATCATGCGCTGAACCCCCAGAGCTAGAGCTATAGTAACAACGGCGGGTAAACCTTCGGGTATAGCTGCCACTGCCAGGCTAACTCCTGCTAAAAACATTTTATAAGTTGGCTCGCCCCGGAAAATACCCAGGACAATAACTGCAGCACAAACAGCCAAGCAAACAGTTACCAGTAGCTTGCCCAGCTGGGCTAAGCGATCCTGCAAGGGAGTGCTCTCCACTTCTGTATGCTGTATCATATGGGCTATTTTACCCATTTCTGTCTGCATACCTGTAGCTACTACTACACCTTTGCCTCTGCCCCTGGCAGCTACACTGCCCATAAAAGCCATATTTTTTAAATCTCCAAGGGTGAGGTTGCCCCCCACCAAGGGAGAAGTTTTTTTGCCTACCACTTCCGATTCCCCGGTTAAAGCTGATTCATCCACCGCCAGATTTACAGCTTCTAATAAGCGCAAATCAGCAGGGATTCTATCACCTGTTTCCAGGTAGAGCACGTCCCCCGGGACTACTTCCCTGGCCGAGACTTCGGCAAACTCTCCATCCCTTAAAACCTTAGCCGTAGGAGCCGTTAACTGTTTTAAGGCATCTAAAGATTTCTCAGCCTTAAATTCCTGGAAAAAACCAAGACAGGCATTAAGAATAACAATAATGATTATAGTTATAGCATCTGAATATTCATGAAGTAAAAAAGATATTAAGGTAGCTCCCAGCAAAACCAAGACCATAAAATCTTTAAACTGATCTAAAAACATTTTTAAAGGGGAAGTTCTTTTTTCTTCCTGCAGAACATTTTGTCCCTTTTTCTGAAGCCTTTTTTCTGCTTCTTTGCTGCTTAACCCCAGGGAGGGATCCACTTTAAAACTTTCCAGGACCTTTCCTTCCGAGAGGATAAACCACGGTTTCTTTTTCATATTTTCCCTCCTTTAAATGTTCTCCATAATACATATTCTAAAGGAGGATAAAAAATAACAGTAAAAAGCTTTCTGCTGATAGCAGAAAGCCGTATATAAATAGACTAAATATACTGCCAGGGGCAGATCTTTTTTTCCAACAAATCCACCACTATGAAAAGAGCCAGTCCCAAAAGGCTCATGGCTATGATTCCGGCAAAAACCTCCTGGTATCTCCCCCGCATAGAAGCATCCAGTATAAAATATCCTATTCCCCGCACAGTAGCAAAGGTTTCCGTCAAAAATAATACAGCCATAGCCGTACCCAGGCTTATGCGAAGGGAAGTAAAAATTTTAGGCAAACTTGCCGGAATAAACACATGCTTAAAAAGGTCCCATTCACTTGCCCCCAGGGAAACAACGGAACAAATGATTTGTTTGTTAATATCTCTCACCGCATCCCTGGTTGTTACCAGTATCTGATAAAAAATTATAAGGCTTATTAGAAATATTTTTGAAGTTTCGCCAATACCTAATATCCCCATCAATACAGGAAGTAAAGCTATCTTGGGTATGGGATAGGTTAAATAAATAACAGGGGAAGCACAGTTATCTATCTTTTTCCAGCGGCCAATAACCATTCCTGATACAGTTCCCAGAAAAAGAGCAATTATAAGGCTGGACATAACTCTAAAAGTTCTCTGTAAAAGGTGGGGAAGCAAATCAGAAATAAATATCCTTGAAAAAGTGCTCAGGGACAACCAGGGCGTAGGTAAAACCGGTTTATTTATGATAAAAGACAATAAAGCCCATAATAATAATAAAAATAGAAAAGCCAGTAATAGTTCTAATACTTTTTTATACTTTGTTCTCTTTAAGTTCATGGGCTCTTCCATCCTCCAACAGGGAACGTACTTTGCTACAAATTCTGTAAAACTCCGGACGACGCTTAAGACTAGGGTCTCCGAAATATGGGTTGCTGATATTTGATATTATAGTGCCGGGTCCAGGAGAGAAAATGGCAATTCTCTGCCCCAGATATACAGCTTCTTCAATACTGTGGGTAACCAAAAGTATCGTTACCGGTTTTTCCTGCCAGATATTTAACAACAGCTCCTGTAATTCCTCTCTGGTAATAGCATCTAATGCAGAAAACGGCTCATCCATAAGCAGCAGGTCGGGTTCCAGGGTTAAAGCCCTGGCTATAGCTACTCTCTGCCTCATGCCCCCGCTGAGCTGTCCGGGATAATAATTTTTAAACTTTAATAAATCAAGCTGGTTTAAAATATTCTTTACTCTCTGTTCCTGGTACTCCTGTGAACAGCCCCGGATAGAAAGACCCAGGGCTGCATTATTCCATACGTTTTTCCAGGGAAGTAAGCCAAAATCCTGCAAGATAAGCGCTGTTTTTTTACGCTTGGCTTTAACCGGCTTCCCGTTTATTAAAGCCGTACCGGAATTAAAAGGCACTAACCCGGCAAGGGCATATAAAAGGGTAGTTTTACCACAGCCCGAGGGACCTATAATTGCACAGGTTTCCCCTTCTTTTACTTCCAGGTCTACCCTGTTTAAAGCCACAAGCTTATCGTATAAATTTTGATACTCTACCAACATGTTCTTAACTATAATCATTTTCAACTACTCCACAAATTCGTTTGTAATTAAGTCCTCATAAGTCAAATCAAGGTCAATTCTTCCTTCAAGCCAGTTCAAATATTTATTCACACCTTCCCTGTCAGGGAGAAGAGGCTCTCCAAAGTAAGGGATTTCATAGGTGTCAATAATCTCTTCTGGAAACCTTAACTTTTCTAAAAGCAGGTCATTATAGACGGAAGGGTCCGGGTTTATCAACTCAGCTGCCTCCCGCCAAGCCTGGTAAAACTTATTAATGGCTTCCTTCTTTTCCTCTATAGCCTCGTCTGTAAAAATAATTACCGAGGGAATTAACCCCTCTTTATCACTTTCTGTTACCATTACCGCACCCTGCTCAACAGTTAAGGTCCCCAAAGGCTCCGGTATAGAGACTGCATCAACTTGATCCTGTAGGAGCATTTCCCGACGTAAAGGTATAGCCGCAATGGCTTCCTTATTTACATCTTCAGGAGTTAAACCATAATTAGCCAGTATCCCGTCCACCATAAATTCAATAATGGTATTTTTAGAAAGGCCTATTGTTTTTCCTTTTAAGTCATCTACCGATTTTATGCCTGATTCAGGAGAAGCAATTATAGCAAAGTTTCCTTCGTTTAAAGAGGTAATCTTAACGTCAAAACCGCTGTCCTGGAAAAACCCTACCGCTACTATGTCTGAAATAGCACCATCGATTTGTCCCGCCTGTATAGCCTGGTCCCTTTCCATGGCCTTGCTGAAATATTCCAAATCTACCTCTATGCCCATGTCTTCAAAGATTCCCTCTTTTTCCGCTACTACCATGGGCAAGCAGGTTACATCAGGTAGAAGGCCAAAACGCAGAGTACTTTTCTCCTGCTCCGGTGTATTATCATTACAACCAGTCATGGCAAATACTAACATGAATGCCAGGCATGTTAATAAAATAACTTGTAGTTTAGCACTTTTAACCTTAAATATCTTTTTCATATTCTTTCTTCCTTTCTTTTTCATAATAAAGCTTTAATTATAATAACGCGTTTTATAATTCAGCCAGAACCCTGTCCAGCTCTTTAACAACCTGATCTACATCATTCTTGCTTATTATCAGAGGTGGTTGGAAGGCCAGAACATTACGGCTTGGACCGTTTTTACCGATAATCACACCTGCGTTTTTAAGATATTCCAACACCTTATCGGTTTCTTCAACAGCTGGCTCTTTTCCTTCCCTGACCAGTTCAGCTCCCAACATCAGTCCGATTCCCCGAACATCACCTATTATAGGGTGTTTGTCCTTTAGTTCCAAGAGTTTTTCCTTAAAATAAGGGCCTACCTCTGCTGCATTTTTCACTAACTTCTCCTTTTCAATAACCTCCAGGGTCGCCAAAGAAGCTGCTGCGGTAACCGGGTTCCCTCCTAGAGTAGAAGCTCCGGGACGGGTATAACAATCTGCCACATCGCTTTCGGCAATAAAGGCTCCTACAGGAGTCCCGTTAGCCAGAGCCTTGGCTACAGTCATTATCTGGGGATCTACACCGTAATTTTCTATAGCAAACATTTTTCCCGTCCGACCAAAACCAGTTTGAATTTCATCCACAATTAATAATATTTCATGACGGTCTAAGATTTCCTTAACCACTTTAAAATAATCCAGGGGAGGGGTAATAACCCCACCGTTTCCCTGTATGGGCTCAGCTATGAAGGCCGCTACATTACCTGAGGTACTTGTCTGTATGACTTTTTCTATCTCTTTGGCACAGGCCAGGTCACAGTCAGGATAAGTCCCTTCATAGGGACAACGGTAACAATATGCATTGGGAGCAAAGCTTATCCCTCCCACCGGGTTGGGGTCCGTCCTCCAAAAACTTAAGCCTGTCAAACTCATGGTAAGATAAGTCCGGCCGTGAAGACCGCTTCTCAAGCTTATAAACTCTGAATTACCTGTGTAGAGCTTGGCCAAAAGAGCTGCCCCTTCATTGGCTTCTGTCCCGCTGCTGCAAAAGAAACTCTTTTTTAACTTTCCGGGAGTTACCTGAGCCAGTTTCTCCGCCAGGTCAACAATAGGCTGGGTCAGATATATGGTTGTAGTATGCTGAAGGGTTTTTACCTGCCGACAAACCTCCTCCGTTATTTCAGGATGACAGTGCCCCGCTCCCACTACAGAAACCCCGGCAAAGAAGTCCAGGTACTGTTTCCCCGTATGGTCAAACAAATACTTCCCTTCCCCCTTTACAATTTGCATGGGTTCCTGGTAAAAATGATATACGCAGGGAATCATATACTCCTGCTTCTTTTCTATTATTTTATCCGGGCCGATAAATTTATCCTGCAAAAATATTCCTCCTTCTTTAAATAATCCAAAAGATACTTACAACCTGCTTGAGAAAAACGCTTTTCCTTTCTCTTTTATTTTGCTATCCTTGAGCTTAACTCCTTTTAAATAACCCCCAAAACCGTAAGGAACATTATGAAGGGATTTAAGCTTTCTCCAGTCCTCCATTTCAAACCTGTACCCTTCAGGATTTTCTATTATTAAAGAAATTTGTTTGTGGTACAAGGCTGTAACAGGGCCAACTTTTTCTGGTGGATAGGTCCTCAGGTCCAGGCGAAAACCGGCAGCCCCGGTTTTTATGAAAGCCTGCATGAAAGGCAGGAGGGCCAGTTCATTGGCCAGGAAAATATGGTTGCGGCAGTCTTCGTCCACTTCTACTTCATGCTGCTGCCCCTTGTGATCAAGGAGGGAAAGCTTCTTTTCTCGGCAGGAGTAACTGCACACATCTTCTCTGGAAACTTCCTGGAGCAGGGCTGCCGGCAGACAGTGATCCATAATCATAGCCGTTAGAGGACCATGAGCTAAAAATTCATAAGGTATAGATGACTTTTGCAGAAGAGATACCGCATGTTCAAACCTGGTTTCCGGTTGAACCGTTAACTGTTTAACCCCCAGTTTCTTTAATAATTCTACCGCGGAACTATTAATAACGTTAAGGGAGAAATCACCGTAAAGGGGTAAACTGCTATATCTGCTGACCTGGTAGAGAGTGCCCAGATTGGCAGCCATTATTCCTGAAGGCTTTAAATCTTCAAGTTGCTCTAACAGATGCCTTACTTTATCTACTTCTCTACCCTGCGTAATTCTAGGGGTGGTAACAACTACATCAACTCCTGCCTCCCGGCAGTAATTAACCCCATAATAAAGATCTGCCCCAGTCCATCTCCCCCCGGAACTATTAAAGGATTCCCCTCCGATATAAACCAAATCTGCATCGTTCTTAACTGCTTCTACCATTCCCTTTATACTACCTGTTCTAACAGCCAGCCTGGGGAGTGCCCCCTTTTTACGTGCTTTCATTTTATCTTGATCCTTCATTTGAACAAGCTTATCTTCAAAAAACTGTCCCCCAATATCTTCATCTTTAATTTCTTTTTCTCTTACGGCAGAGCTAAAAAAACGAGGTTCCCTTTCTCCACTGTAACCAATAGAGGAAGGTCCGGGATTTTTAAAAGCATAAAGGGTGCTGTAATCCCTGATCCTCTTTTTGTGCAGATACTTAAAATCTTCCGGGTCTAAACTGTATCCCACCGGATCATCAATAAACTTGTCCAGGTGCCTCCGGTAAACACTCACAATATCCCTGAGATATTCAGCTGTCCTCATCCTGCCTTCTATTTTTAAAGAGCAAATCCCTGAATCAGATAATTCTGGAATAAAGGGCAACATACACATGTCCTTAACCGCAAGGGGATACTTTTTCTCCCGGGAGAGGTTTATTATCCTTTCCTCCTCTTTGTCCCACAAATCAAAGGACCAGCGACAGGGCTTCTTACACCTGCCCCGGTTACTGCTTTCCCCAAAAACCATGCCGCTATGGTAGCACTGGCCACTCTGGCAAACGCACATATCACCATGTATGAAATACTCCAGCTCCATACCAGTATTTTTAAGAAGCTCTCTAGCTTCTACCAGGGATATTTCCCGAGAAAGAATGACTCTGCTTACTCCAAATTCCTCCAACATCTTTATGGCGGGTTCACTGTGGGTATTCATCATTACGCTGGAATGCAGAGGAATATTAATACCCAGGTCCCTGATAAGCTTTGCCAGACCAATATCCTGGATAATAAGTGCATCCGGCTTAACCTTGCTTAAAAATTTTAAGTAAGGCTTTAATTCCTCCAGCTCTTCATCAAAAAGGAGGTTATTAACCGTAACGTAAATATTTACGCCTCTTTCATGAGCATACTTTACAGCAGCTTCAATTTCTTCATCAGAAAAATTAAAATCCTGACGAAACATGCGCATATTATGTTTTTTACTGCCCAAATAGACAGCATCGGCTCCTGCTTCTATAACAGTCTCCAGCACATCCCACTTACCTGCCGGCGCCAATAACTCTAATTTCCCCTGGTTCATAATATTAAACCCCCTCATTTAAGAGCGCCATTTTAGTATATAACGGTGGCCTGTTCTAAAAATTTAGTTGAAACATCTAAACCTAGATACCTGGCTGTGTTTAAATTAATAGCAAGCCTGGGCTGCTCAGGTCGGCCTATAGGAATATCTGAAGGCTCTCTGCCCTGAAGAATCTCAGCAGCCATATATCCTGCGCTCACGCCCAAATCATAATGACTGGCGTACAGGCCTAGTAAAGCTCCCTTTCTTACCCCTGTTTCATCGGGAACTATTAAAGGAACCTTCTTTTCCCTGGCAGTAGATATAAGAAGAGAAATGTTTTGCTCCACTACAGGGCTAATGGGAACAAAAATTCCATCCCCAGAACTAAGTCTTTTCCGTGCTAAATCCTTAATATCTCCAGACTGCCTGACAGGCAATGTTTCTATTTTTAAACCCATTCCGGCAGCAGCTGCCAGGACATAATCCAGCTCTATGGCTGTGTTAGGATTTCCTTCTTCATAAATGATAACCAGTTTTCTAAGTCGGGGATATATCTCCTTAAACCTGGCAAGTTTTAATTCTGAAGAAACCAGTCCGCTTACCCCGGTTAAATGATTTTCAGAACTTTCCCAGCCGGCTACCAGTCCAACCTTAACGGGGTCTAAAACAGGAGTAAATACTACAGGTATTCCTTGTCCTTCACCAGCTCCAGCCCCTGCCTTGGCTGCCGGTGTAGTACAGGCAAACATTAAATCAACACCTCGACTAACCAGCTCTCCTGCTTCATCAGCCAAAAGAGGAACCTTACCCTCAACATTCCTGTAATCATAGTGTATTTCTGCATCTTTAAAAGAAGATATCCCTTCCTTAAAACCTTCCACCGCATCATCTAAGTGAGAGGTGAGTTGTAGAATACCTATATTGTACTTAAATTCTTTATCTTTTCCGATTCTATCTTTCACTTCGCCCCAGGAATTGTATAAATCATGTTCTATCTCCAGGTTTTCCATTATACGTCCCGTAATAAAATTTAAAAGATCCTCTATATTGTAAGGTTTGTGATAAAAAGCCGGCATGGCAGGTAATATAGTAACCCCCATCTGACTCAAGCTGAGGAGATTTTGCAGATGAATACTGCTCAAGGGAGTTTCCCTGGGCACTAAAATTAGCTTACGTCCTTCTTTAATGGCTACATCAGCAGCCCTTTCTAAAAGATCCCGGGAACTTCCCCGGGCTATGCCGGAAACTGTAGCCATAGAGCAGGGAACAACTACCATGGCATCAATCTTAAAAGAACCACTGGCTACTGAAGCAGCTATATCCTTATTATCCATTAAAATAAAGCGGTTATCTTCCCTTAAAGGAATCTCAAAGAAATTCTTAAGCTGTTTTTGCTGATCAAAAAAGTCTCCCTTCAACTTAAAGTTCAGTTCTTTTTCCATAACCAGCTTCCCGGGATCGGTAATAATTAAAAATATTTTATGGTCCGTTTTATAGAGTTCCTTTACCAGGTTTCGGGCATAATCTATACCACTGGCCCCGGTAATACCAATAACTATATTTTTCATGGATAAAACATCTCCCCACAAGGTTATCTAATATTAAACCTGACCATCTCTTTTAAGTTATATATTAGTTATGAAAAACAGGTCTATCATAGTAAAAAATAAAACAGTTATACCTATCAACTCGTTTATATGATAAGAGGCTATTTTCACCCTGGCCAGGTTATCCGGAGAAACTATTTTATGCTCGTACAATAAAAGGCCTGCGGCAACAAAAACACCCAGGAAATATATATAACCAAAAGGGAAAAATAAAGGTAAAAGAGCTAAAAGAATAATGGTAACAAGATGAAAAGCTTTAGCTATGGTTAATGCAGCGCTGATGCCAAACCTGGCGGGAATGGCATGAATTTTTTCCTTCCGGTCAAAATCAACATCCTGGGTAGCATATATAATATCAAAACCGGCAACCCATAAAGTTACTACCATGGTCAATATGAAAGGCGGCAGCGCCATTTCTCCCGTCACGGCTATCCATGCACCCAGAGGAGCAAGCCCAACAGCCAGGCCCAGGACAAGATGACAGGCCCAGGTAAAGCGCTTGGTATAAGAGTATCCTGCTAAAATAATAACCGCCAGCGGCAGAAGCTTTACACAGAGTTCGTTCAGCTGGAAAGCAGATACGATTAAAAGCGTCAACCCGACTATACTCAACACCAGTATTTCAACCGGTTTAACCTTCCCCCGGGGTAAATGCCGGGAAGCTGTTCTGGGATTTTTTGCATCTATTTTCCAGTCTATAAGCCTATTCAGAGCATTGGCGGCATTCCGGGCACCTGCCATGGCTACCAGTATCCAAAACAAATTATTAAAAGGAGGCCATCCTCCAGCAGCCATAAAAGCCCCCATAAAAGCAAAGGGAAGAGAAAACAAAGTATGCCTAAACATTACTACTTCACCGTAAGCTTTTAATTTATTCCAAACCATACTCCTTCCACTTCCTGTCTACAAGCTCTTTAATTTCCGGGCTCATTTCTATTTCATCAGGCCATTCCCGGAAGTGCCCCTCAGAAGGTCCTTTTATCGTCGCATCTATACCCATCTTGGCCCCGTAATTTGGCAAAGGTGAAGCATGATCCAGAGCGTCGAGGGGCCCATCCACAATCATTAGATCCCTTTTGGGATCTACATTATTAAATACCTTCCAGAATACGGCAGACAAATCCTGGGGATCTACATTCTCATCAACCACAATAATTATCTTGGTAAACATCATCTGACCCAGACCCCATAGGGCATTTATAACTTTACGGGCCTGTCCGGGATAGGTCTTTTTTATAGATACTATTGCACAATTATGAAAAACTCCTTCTAACGGCAGGTTAATATCTAAAACTTCCGGCATCAACATCTTTAACAAAGGCAAAAATATTCTTTCCGTAGCCTTAGCCAAGTAGCAATCCTCCATAGGAGGCCTACCTACTACTGTAGCCGGGTAAACAGCATTTTTCTTATGAGTCATACACGTAATATGAAATACAGGGTACTTATCAGCCAGGGAATAATAGCCGGTATGGTCACCGAAGGGGCCCTCCACCTTGAATTCTTCCTGGGGATCTACATACCCTTCTAAAATAAACTCTGCGTGGGCCGGCACATAAAGGTCTACAGTTTTACATTTTACTTCTTCCACCGGAGATTTCTTTAAAAAACCGGCAAATATTAGTTCGTATAAGTTTTTAGGAAGGGGTGCCGTAGAAGCATATATAGTTGCCGGGTCTCCCCCTAAAGCTACAGCAACCTCCATCTTCTGGCCCCGCCTCTTATACTTAGAAAAATTACTGGCCCCGTCTTTATGCAGATGCCAATGCATTCCTGTAGTTTTGTGATCATAAACCTGTAACCGGTACATGCCGACATTGCGCTCCTCTGTTTCCGGGTCTTTAGTAAATACCAGAGGTAAAGTAATATATTTCCCCCCATCTTGGGGCCAACATTTAGGGATAGGCAGTTTATCCAGGTCCGGGTCCCTAACTACCTCCTGACAAGGCGCTTTTTTTACCTTCTTTGGTGGATATCCTGCCACCTGGGATAAAATGGGAATGGTTTTTAATTTGTCCATAATTTTTTTAGCGGAAAAGGCTTCTAGCATGGAATTTATTTCCTCCGCTATGTCGTCCAAGCTCTCCACCCCTAACGACATACTCATTCTTTCATTAGTTCCAAAGGTATTTATGACTAAAGGGAATTCTGAGCCTTTTACGTTTTCAAACATTAAAGCTGGACCGTATTTTTTAGATATCCGGTCCGTTATTTCTGTTATTTCCAGTTCAGGATCAACTTCTGTTGTAATTCTGCGCAGTTGCCCCTTACTTTCTATAAAGGCAATAAATTCCTGCAGATCTTTAAAAGCCAAAAAACCCCCTCCTTCTGTATAAAAACAAATACTATAATAGAAATCCCTATCACGCCATTGTTTCATATTCGACAACAACCTACTATTTCCTTCCCTGAAACATCTACTTTTTATATTCTCCATAAACTGCCGTTTAAACTTGAAGATTAATGCCACATGATATATTATTTAGTATGTAAATATTTAAACAATGAAGGGAAGTTAAAAAATGGCTTTTAGTGGCATAGTCCTGGCCTCCGTTATGCAGGAATTAAAAAGCAAAATAATAGAAGGTCGTATTGAAAAAATCTACCAACCGGAAAAGTTTGAAATTAATTTTCTGGTCCACCGAAACAATATTTATCGCCTTCTAATATCTGCTCACCCGGTGTACTCCCGAATTCACCTTACAGAAGGTGAAAAAGAAAACCCTTTATCTCCTCCTACCTTTTGTATGCTGCTTAGAAAACACCTGTCAGGAGGCAGAATATTAAAAATTGAGCAGGAAGGCTTAGATCGCATATTACGGCTTACGGTACGAACCAGGGATGAGTTCGACCTGATAGAGGAAAAAATACTGCTGGTTGAAATAATGGGAAAACACAGTAATATTATCCTCCTGGACGAGGATGAAGTTATTTTAGGCAGCATTAAAACTGTAACTGAAGCTGTAAGCCGTCACCGAACTGTTATCCCTGGAAAACCTTATAACCCACCTCCTTATGGAGAAAAGATAAACTTGACAGATTCTAAAATAATATCCCCCGATGAACTAAGGAAAACCCTTATTTCAAAACCTGAACAAAAAATTTCTAAAGCCTTGATTTCTATCTTTAACGGTCTAGACCCTCTTTTGGCTGAAGAAATAACATTTCGTGCTGCCCTTGACCCTCAATCAACAACAGAAAAAATAATTACTGAAGAAATAAACCGGTTAGCAACAGTCCTGCAGACTATTAGTGAAACTATAAAAAGCGGTAACTGGCATCCAGAGATCTTGACAGATAAAAACAAAAACTTTAAAGATTTTACCTGCTTAGAATTAAAAAGCTACCCGGATACCCTTAGAATAGGTTACAACAAAATAAACGAAATGCTTGATGATTTCTTTTGCACAAAAATACACCAGCAGAAATATAAACAATTAAGACAAAGTCTCCTCCAGCTGGTAAATGATGAACTAAAAAAAGTCAAGCAAAAACGTAAAGGCCTGGCTAAAAAATTAAAAAAAGCTGAAAAATGCGAAGAGCTTCAACTGTGGGGAGAATTATTAACTTCACAGCTTTATCTGGCCAAAAAGGGACAGGATAAAGTAAACCTGATAAACTATTACCACCCTGAACAGGAACAAATAACTGTATCACTGGATCCCCAACTGTCTCCAGGGGAAAACGCCCAGAAATTCTTTAAAAGATACCGTAAGTTAAAAAAGTCCCTGCCCCTGGCAAAAAAAGAATTAAAAAAAAGCCTGCAGGAATTAAATTACCTGGAAGGTCTAAAATATAACCTGGAATCAGGCAGCTGGGAGGATATAAGGGATATAAAAGAAGAACTTTTACGGGAAGGTTATCTAAAAAAATCTCATAAAAAACAGAAAAAACATGAAATGAAAACAAAAGAAGTAGCATCCAAGCCTTTAAAATTTCTCTCTTCTGATGGTTATGAAATATTCGTGGGTAAAAATAACCAGCAGAATGATTACCTTACCTTAAAAGCCGCCTCTAAAGAAGACCTCTGGCTCCACGTAAAAGACATTCCCGGGTCCCATGTAGTAGTAAAAGGAGAAAACATCCCTGTGGAAACCTTGAAAGAAGCGGCGCTTCTGGCAGCTTACTACAGCAAAGGTTCTAACTCCTCCAACGTCCCTGTGGACTACACAAAGATAAAGCACGTTAAAAAACCTCGGCAAGCCAAACCGGGCATGGTAACCTATGACCAACATAAAACATTATACGTAACAGCCGATGAAAAACAGATAGACAAAATTGCCAGGGTTAATAATTAAAAAATATTAAACTCCCACATAAATTTAAAAAGAGACAATTTGGTTCTTAACTTATAAACGGCTATTTTTCATGCTCTAAAAAATCCTCTCCCACTTCCAAAAGACCCCTTTCTCCTTCAAGAGTAAAATCCAGAGATAGGGGAAGAAGGATGTAATTCCCCTCCCAGTAAAAACATCTTATCTCCAGTTCACCTACTTTAAAATCTATATAATAGTCAGGAAATCCTATGTCCGGAAACCGAGAATCTCCTGGCCTGTAAACTCCTTTAACGCTTGCTTCTTTTAAACTGTCTGCAATAGCCTTTACTTCTTCCGGCTCCTCAATTTCCTTTTCTATCACAGTATAGTCATAATAGTTGAAGGGCTCACTAAAAGAAACAGACTCCACAGCATCTAAATATCTTAAGTCTCCCTGGGAAGTATGGTAGCAATGAGAACAACCCGGATAAAATAATAATATAGTTAAAAAAACAGCTCCTATTAATTTAATTACCTTAATTTTGTGTAAATAAATCATAATTGCCTCCCATGTATATTTTAATGCTTTTTCCCGAATTTTTCCAGAGATATTATTATTTTTAATTACGTAATATTTTCCATTACAAGAAATATTTTCTCTTATAAATATATGACGTTTTGCAATCAAAAATGTTTCATTATTTATTTCAAACAAAAAACCATAAATTGGTATATATAAACATAAAAAAATAAGACCCAATCTTCTTGCGTTACTTTAAGAAAGAATCTTTGAAAATTACTAGCTTTATAAAAATTAAAGCATTTTTAAGAAAAAAACCGCATCTTCAGCCCCTTTTATTTTTCTTGTTTTTCAATATCTACCTGGTCTTCTCCATCTATTTCCAAAAGGTTAACAGCTACTTCTTCCGAACGGCTGGTAGGAACATTTTTACCCACATAATCAGCCCGTATGGGAAGCTCTTTGTGTCCCCGGTCGATGAGAACAGCCAACTGGATAAACCTGGGTCTCCCCATATCTATCAAAGCATCAAGAGCAGCCCGGGCTGTTCTCCCGGTGTAAAGAACATCATCAACCAAAACAACTTTTTTAGCTTCAATAGAAAAAGGAAGGCGACATTCCTTTTTATCTTTGGATTGGTCTCTGAAAGCACGCAGGTCATCCCGGTACATGGTTATATCCAGAATACCTACAGGTATTTTAACACCTTCAATTTCGTTTATTTTTTCTCCTATCCTGTAAGCCAGGGGAACACCTCTGGTTTTTATGCCCACCAGAACCAGTTTCTCAGTTCCTTTGTTTTTTTCCAGGATCTCGTGGGAAATCCTGGTTAAAGCTCTTTTTATGCTGCTAGCATCCATTAATTGTTTTTTATAGTAAGACATAATATCCCCCCGAAAAATAAAGTGCCTTCTTATTGATCTAAGAAGGCACTCATTACTTACTGGCCAACACCTTCCAGTCTCACGGGACTCGCTTAAAGGTCCTTGCTATATAAGACTATCAAGGAAAAATATTATTGTCAAGCAATATAATTATTTCTTTAAAACTTTCCGACAATGGAGCAGAAAACTCCATGTATTCCCCTTTACGGGGATGAATGAAACCCAGAACCCCTGCATGTAGTGCCTGATGGGAAATGTCAAGCTTATTTTTCCTGGGACCATATACGTTGTCCCCTAATACAGGATGACCAATATAACTTAAGTGAACCCTTATCTGGTGAGTTCTCCCTGTTTCCAATATTAGTTTTAAAAAGGCATGCTTTGAAAACCTCTCTAAAACTTCAAAATGGGTAACAGCCTTTCTCACCTTGCCTTCGGTAACCGCCATTTTTTTCCGTTCCCTGGGATGCCTTCCTATAGGAGCATCTATAGTCCCGTAATTTTCTGAAATTCTCCCGTGGACCAGGGCATAATATTCCCTTTTTATAGTCCGTTCTTTTAGCTGTCCACTTAACGATAAATGAGCAATATCGTTTTTAGCTGCTACCAGTATTCCTGAGGTATCTTTATCAAGACGATGAACAATTCCCGGTCTCAGCTTTCCCCCAATCCCCGACAGGTCTTTACAATGAAAGAGAAGCGCATTGACTAGCGTACCGGAGTAATGACCTGCAGCCGGATGGACTACCATCCCCGCCGGTTTATTTATAATTATTATATCTACATCTTCATATAAAATATCTAAAGGAATATCCTCCGGATTAATATTAATATCTTCAGGAGGAGGAACTTCCATTAGAATTTTATCGCCATCTTTAACCCGGTAATTAGCCTTTACCTTTTTGCCACTTATCTTAACCCGGCCTTGTTTGATTAAACCTTGAATGCGGGATCTGGAAAAATCGGTGCATTTTTCCATCAAGAATACATCCAGGCGCTTTCCTACCTCCTCTTTACAAACGGAAATATATCTATTGTTCATGAGCTTCGGTCACCTGTTTCCAAGGCCAGAATTTAAGAAGCAGCAGTGAAACTAGAATCATAATCAAGCTCACAACCTGGGCTAAAGTAATTGGTCCAAGGAAAAGGTCTCCTTCACGGAAAAATTCAACTATAAACCGGTATGCACCATACAAACCAGTATACACCACAAAAAGATAACCGTTAAAAGGTTTTTTATCTCTCAGGTACATCAAAATACCAAAAAACAACAAGTTGGATAAACTGGCATAAAGCTGAGTAGGATGTCTCAGGGCATTATCCAAAAAAGATGCGGGAAGGGCCCAGGGAACATCGCTTACTACTCCAAAACAGCAGCCGTTTAAAAGACAGCCTATCCTGGTAATGGCATAACCCAAGGCCACAAAAGGAGCCGCCAGGTCAGCCGTAAGACCAACAGATATATTATGTTTTTTAACGTACCACAGCCCTATCAAAAAACCAGCAGCCAGGCCGCCGTGAAAGACAAGGCCTCCCCCCCGGGTTACAATGAAAATAGGATTTTCTGCATAGTAGGACCAGTTAAGGATTACATAGTAAAAGCGGGCTCCAACTATAGCCGCAACACCTATTAATATAGCCAAATCCAGTATTCTCTCAGGCTCTATACCTGCTTTGGGAGCTTCCTTGACAGCAAAATAAGTGCCTGCTAAAAAGGCAATGACTAAAGCAACCCCGTAAGAATAAATTTCCAAAGAGCCTAATTGAAATAAAACTGGGTGCATTTTATCTCCCCTCCTGCTTTTCTAAAAAATCACCACTGGTAATTAACTCATAAAGGAAAAAGGCCGCTCCTATACATAAAGCCGTATCAGCAATATTAAAAACTGGCCAGTAACGAAAGTCAATAAAATCAATTACATAGCCAAATCGTAGCCGATCTATTAGGTTACCGATAGCGCCGCTTATAATTAAGGTTAACCCTAATTTTGTATATATTTTTTCCCGGCATATGTCTTTCATTAAAAAAAATAACACTATAAGACCTATTATCGTAACAATAACAAAAAACCACCTGTTATGAGCCAATATGCCAAAAATAGCTCCTGGATTCTGAACCAGTGTAATATGAAAATATTCTGGAATTACTGGAACAGACTGACCCAAGTATAACAGACTATCAGCATAATGTTTAGTGAACTGGTCAATGAAAACCAGAGAAAAAGCTAACAAAAAATATCTCACGTTTTTCTGCCCTCCTAACTCCCTTATTCTAGCACAAACAAGCCTTATCTGCAAAAAAAATACTACTATTTGATATACCTAAAGTCCATATTTAAGCAAAGAAAAAAGGCGGCTTACCGCCTTATTTATCTTTGTCTTCATCTTCAGCTTTTTTCTCCTTACCTGAATCCCGATTTTTATCTTCATTCCATCTGGTCTTGAAATAGCTGCCTCCTTCTCCTTTTTCCGTAGGAATATTTTCCAAATCTTCTACATAGCCCCTGTTTTCTTCATCCGGATCTACATCCTCATAATATATATGCCGAAGTTTATTAAACTCACTTACATCCTGCCAGGCATCCTCACCATCATAAGCAGAAAATTCCTCATCATCTTTAAAGGATCGTCCAAAGGGAGGCATTAATACATCCTCTTCTACCGGTCGTGAATCAGAGTCACCTTCAACCTTATCAGCACACTCAATACATATTTCGGCATAAGGAAGGATTTCTAATCTTGAACTATCCATAGCTTGACCGCAGGCTTCACAAAGACCATAATCACCCTTTTCCATCTTATGCAAGGCTTTCCTGACTTTTTTTAATTCAAGCAATCTATTCTCATGCAAAGACAAGTCTTTAGCCCTTTCAAAACTTTCAGAACCAAGGTCTGCCGGATGGTTATCATATAACGAAAGCTCTTCTATGCTATCCCTTAGGGATTCATGCTTTCCTATCCCCGTATTTTTTTCGATATTATCTGCCATTTCCTTCTCGATTCTCTTTAATTTTTCATATAAATGACTATACAATACTCGCCCTCCTTTTGCGTTTCTCTATTCTACATAACTGACAGCTTCTTCTAATTTAAAGCGGCTAGAAGGTTGGGGTTCTTCGTTGGGATAACCGACAGGTATCAAGGCTAAAGGTCTTAGTTCCAATGAAAGATCTAAAATCTTAGCCACCCTGGCTTCACTAAAGGCGCCAACCCAACATCCTCCTAATCCCAGGGAAACAGCTGTTAAAAGAATGTTCTGGGCAGCTGCGGCTGTATCCTGTATTGAGTATAAATCCTTTCCCCTTTCTCCATAAAAGCGCTTTGCTCTGGCCAAATTGGCACAAACAACAATGACTACCGGGGCTTCCGTCATCCACAGTTGATTAAGGGCTGATACTGCCAAATTTTTTTTAGTTTTTATATTCTTAACTACTATAAATATCCAGGGCTGGACATTACCAGCGGTAGGGGCGTAACTGGCTGCCTCCAAAAGCTTATAAATATCTTCCTCAGACACAACATCACCTTTAAAACTCCTTATACTGCGTCTATTCTTAATTGCTTCTACCAGGTCCAAGTTTTCACCTCCTTAAAGCTTATTTATTACTATTTTGCAAAAAATTATGCTTATTATTAATAGCCTTAAAAAATAATCTTTTACAGCTGGGTATACACTATTTTAACAATTTCAGCAATATAGTCGCCGATAATTGGTAAGTTAAGAACTACTAACCTTTGTAAACCCATTAAAGCAATAGCGCCCAGAATAGTAGCCCCTAAAGCAAACCCAAAACCCCGGGCAAGCCCAGCCAGGAAATTAATCCATAAGAAACGTCTGGAATTGTTAATCAACTGTAGATATTCAGCCAAATTAAATTTTTCTAGATCCTCGCCAAGCTTTTCTAACTTTTTAATTAGTTCTTTCATTAAATAATTTTTTCTATAATAATCCATAAAAACCTCCGCTATGTTTAATTTACCCAAAAATATATGTAAATAACAGTTAGTTTATAATTATTCTTATCTCAAGTAATAAAATAGACCGCAAATTTAAGTAAGCGGTCTATATCAATCCAATCATTAAATTTTATTAAAAAGTTAAGCACTATCCTAAGCAGTGGGAATGTTTAGTTTTTTAATAATTTCACTGCACCGACTACAAATTTCCGGAGCCTGGGAATCCTCTCCTACTGATTCGCTTAAATTCCAGCATCTCTCACATTTATTCCCTCCAGCCTGCCTGATTCCTATTTTCAACTCTTTAATGATATCGCTTTGGAAAGCGCCTTCTTCCGCCTGGATATCCGGCTCTTTTAAATCAACCTGGGACACGATAAAAATCATAGGCAGCTGTTCTTCATATACTTTTAAAAGGTCATAGGTTTTCTGCGAAGGGTAAATATCTACTGCTGCACTTAGGGAACCAGAAACAACTTTTTGTCTCCTGGCTTC
>PWHX01000048.1 GCA_003555415.1 Syntrophomonadaceae bacterium
AAAGGGAGGCAACTTCCATGGATAAAGAAGAAAAAGACAAGAAAACAGGTTTTGTCCACCTGCATTGTCACTCAGAATACAGCCTACTTGATGGGACGGCCAGGGTTAAGGATATGATCAAGAGAGCCAAAAGCCTGGATATGCCTGCAATAGCAATTGCCGACCATGGGGTTATGTACGGGGTTATCGATTTTTACAAAGCTGCCAAAAATGAAGGTATTAAGCCTATTATTGGTTGTGAAGTTTATGTTGCTCCCAGGTCCCGTTTTGATAAAGTATCTAAAATTGACGACAACTTATGCCATCTGGTTCTTCTAGCTAAAGATAAGGTAGGTTACCGTAACTTAATGAAAATAGTAACTAAAAGTTTTTTAGAAGGTTTTTATTATAAACCAAGGGTGGATTTTGAACTGTTGAAGGAAAATGCGCAAGGTTTAATAGCTTTAAGCGGCTGCCTTGCTGGTGAGTTGCCTAGGCTGATACTAAAGGATAAAAAAGACCAGGCCAGAGAAGTTGCCCTTAAATACAGGGATCTTTTCGGCAGCGGAAACTATTATCTGGAGATACAAGACCATTTTATACCAGAGCAGAAAAAGGTTAATGCCACTTTAGCGGAAATCAGTACAGAAACAGGTATCCCAATGGTAGCAACCAATGATTCCCACTACATAAATAGAGCCGATGATTCTAACCATGATGTGCTTTTATGTATACAGACAGGTAAAACAGTAGATGAACAGGACAGGCTTAAGTTCCCTGGTAGTGAGTTTTATTTGAAGTCAACTGAGGAGATGAAAGAAATATTTGCTGAATATCCTCAGGCTTTAGAAAATAGTTTAAAAATTGCGGAAAACTGCAATGTTGAATTTGACTTTACCCAGACTCATCTGCCTTACTACCAGATTCCCGAGGGTTATGATGAGAATAGTTACTTAAAAAAGCTTTGCCAGGAAGGGCTTAAAGATAGATTTCAGGAAATAACGCCGGAAATACAATCCCGGTTAGATTATGAGCTAGACGTTATTTTTCAAATGGGATATGCCAGCTATTTTTTAATTGTGTGGGATTTTGTTAAGTACGCCCATGAAAACGATATACTGGTAGGCCCTGGCCGGGGTTCCGCAGCAGGAAGTCTGGTGGCTTATTCACTTTATATAACTAATATAGATCCTCTAAAATACGGACTTTTATTTGAACGTTTTTTAAATCCTGAACGGGTGACTATGCCCGATATTGACATTGACTTTTGTTATGAGCTAAGGGAAAAAGTCATAGAATATGTTTTAAATAAATATGGTGAAGATAAGGTAGCCCAGATCATTACTTTTGGTACCATGGCAGCCAGGGCGGCTGTCAGGGATGTAGGGAGGGCGTTAAATTTTCCTTATGCAGAAGTTGATAGAATCGCAAAATTAATTCCTTTCGAACCAGGAATGACTATTGAAAAGGCTATACAATTTGATGAACTAAAAGAGCTGGTTGAAAAAGACGATAGGGTAAAGAAACTTCTGGATATTTCCCGTTCCCTGGAAGGGTTGCCCCGTCATGCTTCTACCCATGCTGCTGGAGTAGTGATAGCAAAGGAATCTCTGGACAATTATGTCCCTTTACAAAAAACTAATGATGCAGGTATGGTAACCCAGTTTCCCATGGGAACCCTTGAAGAGCTGGGGCTTTTAAAAATGGACTTTTTAGGATTGAGAACCTTGACCATAATGCAGGAAACCATAAACCTGGTAGAGAGTTCAGGCGGGCATAAAATTGATATTAAAGAAATCCCTTTGAATGATTCTATCACTTATGAACTGCTGTCCAGAGGCAGCACAGCCGGTGTATTCCAGCTGGAAAGTCCCGGTATGCGCAATGTTTTAAGGGAGCTTAAGCCTAACAAATTTGAAGACATTATTGCCGTTGTAGCTTTATATAGACCTGGTCCCATGGAGCAAATCCCTACCTTTATTGAGAGCAAACACGGAGTTAAACCTGTTGCATACCTTCATCCCAGGTTGGAGCCAATTTTAAAGGAAACTTATGGGGTTATGGTTTACCAGGAACAAATCATGCAGGTGGCAGCAGAAATGGCCGGTTTTTCCCTGGGACAGGCTGACCTACTAAGAAGGGCCATAGGGAAAAAGAAAATGGAGATTTTAACCCAGCAGAGGGAAATTTTTGTGCAGGGGTGTACAGATAACGGTTATTCAGAAGACCTGGCTAACCAGCTTTATGATTTGATTGTTAAATTTGCTTCTTACGGGTTTAACAAATCCCACGCCGCTGCTTATGCCATGATTGCCTACCAGACGGCTTATCTTAAAGCCAACTATCCTGTAGAATTTATGGCAGCTCTTCTGACAGGGGTTATGTCAACCAGCGAAAAGGTTACAGCATATATAGATGACTGCCGGAAGCAGGGTATTGAAGTGTTGTCTCCAGATGTTAACGAAAGTTATGCTAATTTTACCGTGGTGGGGAGTGAAATCCGGTTTGGTCTGGCAGCAGTTAAAAATGTCGGAATAAATGCTATAGATTCCATAATTAAAACCAGGGAGAGGGTTGGTTCTTTTAACTCCTTGAGGCATTTTTGCAACGAAGTAGACTTAAGGGTTTGCAATAAAAAAGTTATAGAGAGTTTGATTAGAAGTGGCGCTTTTGATTCCCTGGGGTCTTATAGATCTCAGCTGCTGTCAGTTCTGGACGGTACTATTTCCAATGCGCAGTCTTACCATAAGGAAAGGAAGAACGGGCAGCTGTCCATGTTTGAGCTTTTATCCGAAGATAAAGAATGGGACTTAAGTAAGGATGTGCTTCCTGACATAGATGAGTTCACCATGAAGGAGAAGTTGTCTTTTGAAAAGGAACTTCTGGGCTTTTATGTTTCCGGGCATCCTCTGGAGCAGTACCGGGAAGTTCTGGAAACCCAGGGTATCCCTACCTGTGAACTGGATCAATACAAAAATGACCAAAAAGTCAGTCTTGGGGGAATAATACACAATGTTAAACCTATAGTTACTAAAAAAGGTAATAACATGGCTTTCTTTACCCTGGAGGACCTGAGGGGAGAAATTGAAGTAATCGTATTTCCTGACCTTTTTGAGAGCTGCAGGGATTACCTGGAAAACGAGAAAATAGTTAAGGTTATGGGTAAGCTAGACAGGAACTCAGAGGATGAATTGAAAATAATAGGGGAGCGGATTTTACCCCTGCAAAGTGTTCAAAAGAAAGTTTATCTAAAAGTAAAGGATAATAAACTTGACTACTTCTATACTTTGAAAGATATTCTGCTGTCAGAAAATGGTGACCTTCCTGTATACCTGTACTTAGAATTACGGGAGAAAATGATTTTAACCCAGATGGACTACTGGATTCCGGATGATGAAGTAATTTTAGAGAGAATTAAGGAGCTAATTGGCAAAAAAAACGTTCTGGTTAAGGAGGCTCAGATGTAATTTGCTTTTTATTATTTGAATATGATAAAATAACTTAAATATACTAGAATAACTTAATATAACAAAAAATGAAAGAAACGGGGTGAATGGGGCTTGTTTAAAGATTTTTTCAGAAAAACAAAATATGCAATACTAGATACCCCTGAAAATGTAGAGCGTAAAGAACCAGAAGCATTTACTAAATGTGATGAATGTGGTAACACAGTATATTATAAGGATTCAGATAAAAACTTTAAAGTTTGCACCAGGTGTGGTTATCATATGAAGCTAACTGCAGATGAGCGACTATCCATTATATTGGATGAAGAAAGTTTCCTGGAATATGATACGGATCTAGAAACCTTAGATATTTTGGAATTTCCCCAGTATCAGGAAAAAATAAAGGAAACTCAGGAATTAACAGGGTTAAAAGAAGCGGTGGTAACCGGTGAGGGGAAAATAGAAGGTATTCCCTCGGTTATATGTGTAATGGACCAGCGATTCATTTCAGCCAGTATGGGTTCTGTTGTGGGTGAAAAAATCACCCGGGCTATAGAAAAGGCTATAGAAAAAAAACTGCCGGTTGTTATTTTTTCTGCTTCCGGAGGAGCCAGGATGCAGGAAGGTATTCTGTCTCTTATGCAGATGGCAAAGACCAGTGCAGCAGTAGGTAGGCTAAATAAGGCTGGACTGTTGTATATATCTGTTTTAACTAATCCTACTACAGGGGGGGTTACCGCTAGCTTTGCTTCTCTTGGTGATATAATCATTGCTGAACCGGGAGCTTTGATTTGTTTTGCCGGTCCCAGGGTTATAGAGCAGACTATACGCCAAAATTTGCCTCCTGGTTTTCAGAGGGCAGAGTTCCTTCTCAAGCATGGGTTGCTGGATTTAATTGTCGTAAGGAAGGACCTTCGCCAGACTATAGCAAAGCTGTTAGCTTTTCATAAGGGGGTTTAAAAGGGGGATAGTATGACTAAAAAATTAGAATTTGATAAACCTATAAATGAGTTGGAGGATAAAGTCAAGGAACTTCAAGAATTTGCACAGGAAAAAAATATAGATCTTTCCGATGAAATTAAAGTGCTGGAGCAGAGACTGCATAGGTTTAAAAAGGAAACCTATGAGAACCTTACACCATGGCAGAAGTCACAGGTAGCCCGATACCTGGAAAGACCTACTACTTTAGATTATATTAAATACATATTTACAGATTTTGTGGAGCTTCATGGTGACAGGCTTTACGGTGATGATATGGCTATCGTTGGAGGTTTGGCATACCTGGAGGGGCAGCCCGTTACAGTGGTTGGTCATCAAAAGGGAAAAGAGGTTAAGGAAAACGTTTCCCGGAACTTTGGCATGCCCCACCCTGAAGGTTACCGAAAGGCTTTACGACTTATGCGTCAGGCGGAGAAGTTTAATCGTCCGGTTATATGCTTTGTGGATACACCGGGAGCTTTTCCAGGGATCGGTGCTGAAGAACGGGGCCAGGGGGAAGCTATTGCCCGTAATTTAATGGAATTATTTTGCCTTAAAATTCCTGTCATAGTAGTTGTTTGTGGCGAAGGGGGCAGCGGTGGAGCCCTGGCGTTAGCTGTTGGGGACAGAATATGTATGTTGGAACATGCTATTTACTCGGTTATTTCTCCTGAAGGTTGTGCCAGCATTATATGGAAAGATTCCAACAGGGCTGTAGAAGCGGCTTCTGCCCTAAAACTTACAGCCCAGGATCTGTTAAATTTTGGTGTTATAGACGAGATTATCTCCGAACCTCTGGGAGGTGCCCACCGGGATCCAGAAGCTATGGCATGTAAAATCAGAGATAAAATTATTAAGAATTTAAAACAACTAAAAACTATGTCCCAAGAAGAACTGGTTAAATTTAGGCACAAAAAATTTAGAAAAATTGGTATGTTTACAGAAGATATAGCTGAAAATTAAGTATAAAGATACATTTAAATAGGAGGCTTTTCATGGACAGGGTTGGAATTTTAACCAGCGGAGGGGATGCTCCGGGGATGAATGCTGCAGTAAGGGCAGTAGTAAGGAAAAGTATATATTATAACATGGAGGTTTTTGGCATCCAAAGGGGTTTTTCCGGTCTTATTAATGGGGAGTTCGTTCAAATGGAATTGAGTTCAGTTGCAGATATTATTCATCGGGGAGGAACCGTACTGAGGACGGCTCGCTGCCCGGAATTTTTAACTAAAGAGGGCCAGGAAAAAGCCCTGGAAGTAATTAAGGAATATAGTTTTGACGGCTTAGTAGTTATTGGAGGAGATGGTTCCTTTCGTGGTGCCATGGCTTTGGCTAATACCGGTATTATTAATACTATTGGTATTCCCGCTACTATAGATAATGATATTCCCGGCACAGAAGTTTCCATAGGTTTTGATACAGCCATGAACACCATAACGGATGCTATTAATAAGCTAAGGGATACGGCTACTTCCCATGAAAGAATTTTTGTCTTGGAAGTAATGGGGAGAGATACAGGTTTTCTGGCTCTTCACGCAGGTTTAGCCGGCGGGGCCGAGTCTATCTTGATTCCGGAAATGGATTTTGATATACAAAAGGTATGTGACAGAATTATTAGAGGGCATAATAGAGGCAAGCTTCATAGTATTATATTGGTTGCTGAAGGTGCTGCCAGTGGCTTAGCAATAGCAGAAGCTATTAAAAAATGTACCAATATGGATACCAGGGTAACAATTTTGGGACACCTGCAAAGGGGCGGTACTCCAACTGCCTTTGACCGAAATATTGCCAGCAGATTGGCTTCAAAAGCAGTAGATTTATTAAGGGAAGGAAAAAGCAATTTAATGGTATGTATGGCCGCCGGGGATATAACAGCTTTAGAATTTAGTTCCGCATTAAGTCAGAAAAAGAATGTGGATGAAGATATTTATGAATTGGCGGGAATACTTTCGACATAGGAAAGGTAAAGAGGTGATGGATTGAGGCGGACAAAAATTGTCTGTACAATCGGGCCGGCCAGTGAATCTCTGGAAAAGATAATAAGCCTGATGCGGGCCGGGATGGATGTGGCCCGGTTAAATTTTTCCCACGGTAGTTTAGTTGAGCATGAAAAAAGAATAAGAAATATTCGTAAGGCTTCCAGAAAGACCAGGAGAAACGTAGGAATATTAATGGATATTCGTGGTCCGGAAATTCGCACAGGAACTTTTATTGGGGGAAAAGCTAACCTCAATAAAGGAGATACATTTAGTTTAACTGTTGAAAATGTACCTGGAGACCAGGACCGGGTTTCTGTTACCTATAAAGGCATTGTAAATGATGTTAAAACCGGAGGAACTATCTTACTGGACGATGGATTAATAGAGTTAAAAATAAGGGAAGTAACAGAAAAAGAATTAATCTGTGAAGTGGTGTCCGGGGGAGAAATTAGCAATAACAAGAGCGTTAACCTTCCCGGGGTTACTCTAAACCTACCTCCCATGTGTGAAAAAGATGAGGCGGACATAATATATGGAATTTCTCAAGACCTTGATTTTTTAGCGGCCTCTTTTACCAGAAAGGCTTCTGATGTCCTGGACATCCGGCGGCTTTTGGAAGCAAAAAAGTCCAGGATGATGATAATTGCTAAAATTGAAAATGAAGAAGGAGTTCGAAATTTTGAAGAAATCTTAAATGTGTCTGACGGGATTATGGTGGCCCGGGGAGACTTGGGTGTGGAAATTCCTGCAGAAGATGTCCCCATTGTGCAAAAGATGCTTATAAAAAAGTGTAACCAGATGGGGAAATCTGTTATTATTGCTACCCAGATGTTAGATTCTATGATTCGTAATTTTCGTCCTACAAGGGCTGAGGCCAGTGACGTAGCTAACGCTATTTTTGACGGAACAGATGCGGTTATGCTGTCGGGGGAAAGCGCTATAGGCAATTATCCTGTAGAATCGGTAATAACCATGGATCGGATAGCACAGAGGGCCGAATCGGCGCTTCAGTATGAAGAAATACTGGAAACCTTTGAGCCATTAATGAACAAAACGGTAACTGATGCCATCAGCTACTCTACCTGTCATACAGCCAAAGAGCTGGGGGCAGCTGCTATCCTTTCTTCTACTCAGACAGGACAAACAGCCAGAATGGTTTCCAAGTATAAACCTAAAACACCTATTATTGCTGTTACACCAAATAGCAAGGTAATTCGTTATTTAACTCTAACCTGGGGGGTTTACCCTATATTATGTGAGCCTACTAAAAATACCGATGAAATGTTTAGGGCAGCAGTAGAAGCAGCTCTGAAAGCCAGGCTGGTTAAAAACGGAGACCTGGTAGTTATTACAGCTGGGATCCCTATAGGAGAGGGGACTACTAATTTATTGAGGGTGCATACTATCGGAGAAATAATACTAAAAGGTTCAGGAATAGGTGACAGGGCGGTAACCGGCAGGGCTTTCCCTGCAAGGAACCCAAAAGAGGCAAGTCATATTCAAGGGAAAGATATACTGGTTTCTTATGGAACAGATAAGGATTTTGTCCCTTATATTAAAAAGGCTAGGGCCCTCATTGTAGAAGAGGGAGGATTGACCTCTCATGCTGCCATTATCGGTTTATCTTTAAAAATTCCGGTTATAGTGGGTGCCAGGAATGCCATGGAGTTATTGGAAAAAGGTTCGGTGATAACGGTAGATCCCATTAGAGGACAGGTATACAAGGGAAAGGCCAAGGTATTATAGGGTTTAAAGGGAGGATTTTTTATTGGCAAAGTTTTTATTGCTTTTTACCATTATCCCCCTGCTAGAACTTTTCCTTTTAATTGAAGTAGGAAGAGTAATCGGTACTGTGCCCACAATTTTTATTGTGGGAGGTACAGGATTTTTTGGTGTTTTGCTGGCCAGGATGCAGGGGATGTATACTATTTATCGCTTCAGGTCAGAGCTTAGCAGGGGTGTTTTACCGGCAGAAGAAATGTTTAATGGCGCTTGTGTGTTGGTAGGGTCAGCGTTTTTACTTACTCCAGGATTAATAACGGATGTTCTCGGGTTTGCTTTACTGATTCCCCATACACGCTTTTTTATAAAAAAGTTTGCACAAAAGAAAATTAACAAGATGATTGCTAATGGAGATATAAGGATTTGGCGGCCATAGTGAAATAATTATAATATTGAGGAGGGATTAGATATGACTTCAGGAATTAGAACAGGCATAGTTTATGATGACATGTATCTTCTTCACGAAACAGGGATGCATCCGGAAAAGAAAGAAAGGCTTAAATCTATAATGTCTTATTTGGAGAAAAGGGATGTTTTAAAAAAATTAGAAAAGGTGGAACCCCGCAAGGCTAAAGTGGAAGAGATAGAATATGCTCATAACAGGGACTATATAGAACAAATAGAATCTTACTGTGCTAAAGGGTACAATGCTATAGATATGGATACCTTTATTAGTGCCAACAGTTATGAAGCAGCTCTTCTGGCTGCGGGGGGCTCAATGGCCGCTGTGGATAAGGTTATGAAAGATGAACTGGACCATGTCTTTTGTTTCGTGCGCCCGCCCGGGCACCATGCAGAGCCCAGTCAGGGCATGGGTTTTTGTCTTTTCAATAATGCTGCAATTGCTGCTTATCACGCTATGAAAGAATATGATATAGAAAGAGTTTTAATTTTTGATTGGGATGTTCACCATGGTAACGGAACACAGCTAATTTTTTATCATGATCCCAGGGTGCTATATTCATCTGTGCACCAAAGCCCTGCTTTTCCGGGGACGGGAGCTGCTGATGAAATTGGGGCCGGAAAAGGAGAGGGATATACTGTTAATGTCCCATTATCCGGAGGTTTTGGGGATAATGACTACGAACTTATTCTGCGGGAATTACTGGTTCCTCTTTGTGATGAGTATAAGCCACAGTTAATTATTGTTTCTGCGGGCCAGGATGCCCATGAAAGTGATCCCCTGGCTGGAATGGCCCTGAGTTCTCATGGCTATGGTATGATGGCCGGTATTATGAAGGAAATAGCAGACAAGTATTGTGATGGGAAAATTGTTCTTCTTTTAGAAGGAGGCTATAATGTAAATGCCTTGGCGGAATCAGTATTTTGTGTATTAGATACTTTAGCCGGCTGGGAAATGGGAATAGAAAGCAAAAAGGGCGAAATACTGGAAAGACAAGCTACCAGAGACAGAATAGATATTGTTAAAGATAAACTAATGCCCTTTTGGCCTACCATGGCGGAATAATTATGTAAAAAAGTGAGCAATAAATTACTAAAGGAGCGCGTAAGCGCTCCTTTAGTTTTCTCCTTTATTATTCTAGAGGGAGCTGGTTAATTACCAGGCCTGTTACCAGCTTGGGATAGAAAAAAGTTGATTTTTGAGGCATTCTTTCTCCGCCTCCGGCGACAGTTGTAATTTCTTCTACCTTGGTTGGGTTCATAAAAAAAGCCAGCTGGTGGGAACCGGTATCTACCGCCTCAAGGGCAAACTTTTCATCCCGGGCGTAGGTAAGGTGAGTTTCCTTCTCCCTCTGGGCCTCTTCTATATGTAATAACTTTTCCATTATCATTACCTGCAGCACAGAAACATCAAGGCTTTTCCATTCACTGGAACGGTTTAGGTTAGACCTATTCATAGTATTTATATCTTTCAAGGTAAGCAGGTAAAAGCAGTTATTTCCTCCATAAAGTCCAAAAGCATTATTGCTTAAACTCTTTTTCTCAAGGACTTCATACATATTATGAAAAGCTTTTTCTCTGCTATTTTTATCAAAGGGGAATTCATTTATGGTAAAATCTTGGGCTATTTTTTCTAAGAAAATTTTTAAGTTAAATTCCTTTAAATTTTTAACTAGCCTGTGGGTAGGCAGGACCAATAATCCGGGGTTATAAATATTTACCAGTCCCATCATTACGTAATCATAACCCTTTTTATTAAGTGTCGCCATTTCCTTGGAGAATTCCAGAGCGGTTTCATAGCGATGGTGACCGTCAGCAATAAATATCTGTTTGCCTTTAAGTAAGCTTTCTAAAGTATTTATGATTGAGCGGTCACTTATGGTCCAGATACGGTGCCTGTTTTCCTCTTCATCTAGAAAGTCCATGTCTGCTTCATGGTCAAGGGTATCAAATATTTTTTCCAAAATACATTGTTTATCAGGATAAAGACCAAATATGGGACTGAAATTAGCTTTACAGACACGGAGAAGTTTTAGCCGGTCTTCTTTTGGTTTAGAAAGGGTTTCTTCATGAGGCAATATAGTTTTTTCTTTAAAATCTTCTACCTTTACACAGGCGAAAAATCCTCTGCGAATTACTTTTGTATCATCAACATTGAATTCAAGCTCATATAAGTATAAAGCGGGCTGCTCATCTTTTAGGAGAATGCCTTCTTCCAGCCAGGTGTTAAATTCATCTGCGGCACGGGTATATACGCTATTCGCCTCGCCATCTTCAGGATTTGTAAGCCCGTATTCAAGGCGAATAATATTATAAGGGCTTTTTTTATAGAGCTTTTTTTGTGTATTTTGGTCGATAACATCATAAGGTGGTGCTATTACCATATTTATGTCTTTGATAAGGTTGATGTTATATTTAATACCTGGGAAAGGTTTAATTTTAGCCATTTTGCTTTTCCTCCTTTGTTAGAACCATTAGTTTTTATATACTAGAATTTTATTATACTTTCATTAAAATATCAATGGAATTTGTGTTGTATTGAGGAAATATATCTTGTTATTCTTCTAATTCCGGGTTAATGTCTTCTCTTCTTATATCTTGCCTGATCTCCCAATGGATAATCAAGTTTAAAAGACCCCGGAGAACAATAATTGCTCCCAGGATAAGAATTTCATCAAAAGTTCTTACTATTACTGTCCGTAATATTTCCCCTCCCAGCTTGAATTCTAATCCAAAGGCAAGGGATTGGGCTAAAGTAAGACGTAATATTCTTCCATCCCTACTTGTTTTAAGAAAATTAACAAAAGCAATGGATGAAGATATTACTATTACAAAAGCACCAAAAATATCCAGAATATGTGCCAGGACAATAATAAAGGGGGAAAGGTAGGTGACTAAAGTATGTTCCATGTTCGTTTCTCCCTTGGGATAATAGTTACCTTATTAAATTGTCTCATTTTAACTAATTTAATACAGTAACCGGAACAAGGAGTAAAATCTGGGCGCAGGAATGCTTTCTTTACTTAGTGTTACTTCCTCATTTACTTGACACTATCCTTAAGTTTTGCTAATATGTTGGATATACGGGAAAATAAAAAAATGCCGAAGTGGCGGAACAGGCAGACGCACTTGATTCAAAATCAAGCGGGGTTTCCTCGTCCCGGTTCGAATCCGGGCTTCGGCACCATTGATTTCAAAGATAAAATTCAATAGAAATAATAATGAAATCGGGGATAAACCCGATTTTCTTTG
>PWHX01000124.1 GCA_003555415.1 Syntrophomonadaceae bacterium
CCCTGGGCTATCTGGTATTGGCCTGGCTTATATCATACTTTGGCGATGCCCATAATTTTTTATCACTGCAGGAGCGCTTGATTAACAGGGGACGGGAACGACCTTTTATGTGGTATTTTCTATTCATGGAGGGCAGCCCTACAGAAATGCTGCAGTGGACTTACCTGGCGGGCACCGTGTTATTATGCGGCTACTTGAGCGGACAGCTTTGGGCCAAGAAGTACTTTCCGGCTTCTCGTTTCTTTTTGCTTTTGGGAATCGGGACAAGTATTATGCTTATGGAGGACGCCGGTAACCTTCGTCATCAGATAAAGTATTATGTCCGCCTTATTTTTGGGGATACCATGATCATAGGCATGGGGACAGAGATTGTCTTTTTTTCCCTTCTTGGTGTTCTGATGCTTTATGCTTTTGTGAAATACTGGCGCTATCCCTGGCAATCCCGGAAGACCCGACGTTATATGATTGGGGGGTACCTGGCCTATGTAGTAGCAGTAACCGCTTCCGCAACCCGGCACTTTGGAGACTGGTATGATCATGCCGGGGAATGGTTTCTAAAAGTCTTGGGTTTATTAGAGCCTATGAATGCCCTGTTTGTTCCTTACAGCGGAGGGCGTCCCATAGGTTTTTACATCATGGACTTTCTGGTAGAGGAATCTATAGAGCTTATGGGGGCCAGTGCTCTTTGTGCGGCTATTTTGGCTTACTTACGGGAATTTGAAAAAAGTCCCGGTATAGCAGCATTGAAAAAGGGAAACACGGGGCAGTAGTCAGACAGATTTTTTTCTCATTAAAATAATCCAGAACGTAATATACATGATAGCACCGGCGATAAAGGCATTTATTACAGACCCGATGAGAAAATCAATAGAAACTGATTTAATCTGAGAAAGCATAGGAAGAAACAACTCAGATTCTTGTAAGCCCAGGGGAAAAGTGCTCAACAAGCTCTCTAAGTCCAGGTCAAGGTTGCTTATCCCTTCCAGGCCCATCTGAAAAACTACAAACCTGCCGGTAAAAATGTTCAGGGTATAGAAAAAAGGAATCAAAATACCGGTAGCCAGGCTTACGGTAACAGCCGTAACGGCGCTGGCCTGCAGTATCCTGGCGGCAATAAAGGAGAGCAGCGCTCCGGCTCCCAGGGAAGGCAAAAAGTTCCAAAAGACAGCTATGGCCACGCCTAAGGCTATCTTCTTGGGTGAAGTTTTAAGTTTTAATATGCTTATAATTTCTTTATATACTCTATGGAAACCATTTTTTATTTTTTCAATCACTTTTTTCCACCAAATCCTTCTATAACTTTGATTATATTATCTTCTATTTCGATTACCTTTAATCCTATTATTTTATTAATTTAAAAAACACTAAATTAAACATTAAAATGAAAATACTTATATGAAATGTCAAATTTGCAAATTATAAAGGGGTAAACCTGATAAAGGTTTACCCCTTACTGCTTAAAGTATTTATGGTGTTTTTTTCGATTGCGTTATTTAGCCCGGACGGGTCTACTTAACCCGCTCTACTTAACCCGGATGCCTGCTGCCGTGTTGTCGAAGAGGTAAAGCATAACTTCAGTTTCTTCTTCCAGATCCCCCGGCAGGTATTCAGTAGAGTTCTTCCATACCTTCACGTCTTCTGAGATACTATAAAACTGGTATCTTCCGTCTGTATCTGTAATATAGATTCTTCTATCTGAGGTGTTTACGGAAATGACTTCTCCCTCCACAGTTTCAGCCTGGTAAAGCATGGTCTCATCATCAGTTCTTATAATTTGGACATAGTCATTTTCTTTTATATTATAGGGAGTCATTTCGTTATCGCTGCTGGAATAGACAGTCAGGTCATCATCTACCCTGATGGTTTCTGATCCCACATCTGTTTCCAGGTTAATCCTGTTTTGCACCTCACTCACAGAAATAACTACTCCATACTCGGGAGGTGTTACCGTAACTTCTTCTAAGGTAGTACCGACGAATTTTAAATGCACCACATCCCCTTCATTCAGGTCCTCAAACTCAGGACTGGAAATGTCCGGGATATCATAGGTGGTATCGGAGCTGGCTGAGTACTCGGTTGTTGAGCTCCCCTCCTTAACCTCTATCCTTTCCCGAGAAGTGTCTATCTCAACTATGGTGGTTATTATTTCTGTAATAACTTCAACTCTGTCTACTACGTCTTCTTCTAAGGTAACCAGAACCTTTTGACCTACTTTCAGGTCATCTATATCAGCTCGGCGGACATCAATTATACGGATACTGGCGTCATCCAGCCGGCAGGTAGTTCTGCCCTGGTCGTGTTTTACAACTATTGTGTTGCGGTTTTTGTCAATTTGTTCAATTTCACCTTCAATTTTATTATAAAGGCTTATTTCCTGGACGATATTATTGTCCAGCTTTAAGGTGACCAGCATTCCCTCGTAAATATCCCTCAACTCCGGGTCCCGCACATCCAGGTCCAGGTAAACATAGTCGTCAATCTCATAAGTTTTATAATTTTCCTGTTCGTCTTTTATGGAGATAATCTGGTTGCTGGTGCTTATAAATATTACTTCACCGGTAA
>PWHX01000078.1 GCA_003555415.1 Syntrophomonadaceae bacterium
GTACTACCAGGAATTGTCCCTGTTAATAATAAATTAAGCAGGAAAAGAAAGTGAGTGGTTTTTTTGTCAGGGTTTTTAGACCAGATTACAAAACCTTCAGATATTAAAAAACTATCTTTAGAAAATTTACTGGAACTGGCTGTTGAAATCAGGGATTTATTGACTTTAACTGTTTCCAAAAACGGGGGGCATCTGGCTCCCAATTTGGGCGTTGTAGAACTTACCATTGCCCTGCACAGTGTTTTTGACAGTCCCCGGGACAAAATCGTCTGGGACGTAGGGCATCAGTCTTATGTCCACAAGCTATTAACCGGCAGGAGAGAAAAGTTTTCTACTCTCCGCTGTTACCAGGGGCTCAGTGGATTTCCCTGCAAAAATGAAAGTCCTCACGATGTTTTTCAAACTGGACACAGCAGTACTTCTATATCAGCAGCCCTTGGCCTGGCCAAAGCCAGGGATTTAAAGGGAGAAAAACAACATGTAGTAGCTGTAATAGGGGATGGTGCCCTGACAGGAGGTATTGCCCTGGAAGCATTAAACCACGCCGGGCATACCAAAACTAATTTAATAGTGGTACTAAATGATAATGAAATGTCCATATCGAAAAATGTAGGGGGAATGGCTTCCTATTTAAGTAATATAAGAAGCGATCCTACCTATTCAAGAATTAAGGAAGACGTAGAACTGTTAATGAGAAAAATACCTGCTATAGGTGATACAGTTTATAAATCTGTAGGCAGGATTAAAGATACATTAAAGTACCTGCTGGTTCCAGGCATGCTCTTTGAGGAACTGGGACTTACATATTTAGGGCCTATAGATGGTCATAATATAAGTTTAATTCGGCAGGTTTTTTTAAGTGCCCGGAAGTTAAAGGGACCAGTATTAATTCATTTATTGACAAAGAAAGGGAAAGGCTATGAGGTGGCTGAAAACAATCCCAATAAGTTTCACGGTATTGGACCTTTTGATATAAAAACAGGAAATCCTACTGCAAAGAAGGAAAGCCCATCATATACTGATGTTTTTGGTAAAACTATAGTTGATCTGGCAGAAAAAGATGAACGAATAATAGGTATTACTGCTGCTATGTCTAGTGGTACAGGTCTTGATAAGTTTAGTGAAAGATTTCCAAGTCGATTTTTTGATGTAGGGATAGCAGAGCAGCACGCCCTTACCTTTAGCGCCGGTCTGGCTGAAGAAGGTTTTAGACCTGTAGTAGCTGTATATTCTTCTTTTTTGCAGAGGGGATATGACCAAATAGTGCATGATATTTCTATCCAAAAACTACCAGTCCTGTTGGCTATTGATAGGGCAGGAATCGTAGGGGAGGATGGGGAGACTCATCAGGGTTCCTTTGACTTTAGTTATCTTCGTCATATTCCTAATATGGTTGTGATGGCACCTAAAGATGAAAGAGAACTTCAAAACATGATTTATACAGCACTTCAATATGATGGTCCTGCAGCCATTCGATATCCTCGGGGTTCCGGCCTGGGAGTTTCCTTGGAATCTCATTTTGAAAAAATAGAAATAGGAAGCTCGGAAATTATAGAAAAAGGCTCAGACTTAATTATATTTGCTATTGGAACTACCGTTGAACTGGCAGAAAAAGCTTTAAAAGAACTAAAAAGTCTAGGTATAAATGCAACCCTGGTAAATTCCAGGTTTGTTAAACCCCTGGATGAACATTTAATAATAAGTTTAGTTCAACAACATAGAAAAGTTATTACTATAGAAGAAAATGCTCTCCAGGGCGGGTTTGGCAGCGCTGTTTTAGAATTATTACAGTCAAAGGATATATACAATATTCAGATGAGAAGATTAGGTATACCGGATAAGTATATAGAACATGGTCCTAGAAATTTGCTGTTAGAAAAATATGGGATAAACGTCCCTACACTGGTTAATGAAGCTTTAGACTTAGTCAAAACCAGAACCTTAAAAATAAATCCCGGTAGAAGGTGAAGTCATGAAAGAACGCCTGGATGTACTTCTTGTAAAAAAAGGTTTATGTGAAACCAGGTCCCGGGCTAGAGCCCTAATATTAGCCGGCAAAGTATATGTTGATGGAGATATTGTAGACAAGGTGGGCTTTAAAGTCAGTGAAAAAGCAGATATAATTTTAAAAGAAGAAATACCTTATGTTAGTCGGGGAGGTTTAAAGCTGGAAAGCGCTCTACGAGAGTTTAACTTGAGCTTTAAAGGAAAAATTATTTTAGATGTAGGTGCATCGACAGGAGGTTTTACCGATTGTGTTCTGCAGCATGGAGCCACCAAGGTGTACGCTTTGGATGTAGGGTATGGACAACTGGCCTGGGAGTTGAGAAATGATTTCAGGGTAATTAATCTTGAAAGAACCAATATCAGGTATTTAGAGCTGGGAAAAATTGATGATATTCCTGATATGGCCACAGTTGACGTGGCTTTTATTTCTTTAAAGCATATTTTCCCTGTCCTTACAAAGCTTGGTGTTAATGAAATTGTAGCCTTAATTAAGCCACAGTTTGAAGCTGGTAGAGAAAAAGTAGGTAAAAAAGGTGTGGTCAGGGAAC
>PWHX01000024.1 GCA_003555415.1 Syntrophomonadaceae bacterium
AAGACTAAAGGCAATGAGTTTAATTAAAGGAGATGATTTGATTGAACAAAACTGATATTTTGCAATTATCGTCACTGGTGCTTACAAAAGCAAAAGAGTATGGAGCAGATTTAGTAGGAATTGCTGATGCTGCTGAGTTAAAAAACTCTCCTTCCCACAAATTAGCACCCCAAATACCCCGGTTAAAGGTGGGAAAAGTTGAAGGAGGGTTGGAGCCAGAAGTAGTCCAATGGCCTGAAAACGCAAAAAGTGTTATAGTAATTGGGATATCACATCCTGAAGATAAGCCGGAATTGGACTGGTGGCATGGAAAGTATCTACCCCCGGGGAACCAAAAGCTTGCCAGGATAGCTAAAAAACTTGGTGAGTGGATTAATAATAATTACGAAGGAATTCAGGCATATCCTTTACCGTATCATGTTGAAAAGGGCGGTATTTACCTGAAGGACGCAGCCGTTATGGCAGGCCTTGGATGTATTGGGCTGAACAATCTTTTCATTTCCCCTGAATACGGGCCTGCCGTCAGATTGCGTGTTTTAACAGTCGATAAAGAGCTGGTCTTTACAGGCCCTGTAAATTATAATCCTTGCTCCAGCTGTGAAGTTTACTGCTTAAAAAAGTGCCCCCGGGGAGCCTTTAATGAAGTTATATACAATCAAGAAGAAATGGGTCAATCAAATCTTCCAGGAATAACTGGTACATACAGTCGTATAAAATGTAATCACCAAATGGAAAAGGACATTAAAGATTCCCGGGAAAGAAATGAAACAGCCATATATGGGCCAGATGGTGAAGAGGTGCAGCTCTTGAAATACTGCCGAAACTGTGAATTCGCATGTCCGGTTGGGAGGGTTACCTGAAACATTTAGAAGCAGACTTGAATCTATTTCAACAGAAAACTTGAATACTGTCTGCTACACTCCGGTTGATGTCAGCTACAGTGCTATCCTTGAATCTGCCAATATTCTACTAAATAACTTCTGCGGACTTCGGATACACATAGTTCTAGCCGATTTTGTTAAACAAGGGTTCAAACCGATTAAGTAAACATGTCTATATTGCCTACAATAATTACTGAAAAACTACAATGGAAAGAGAAAGATGCCTTTTTGTAAAGAAGTCGAAGAATTATATGAAGCTGTCTATTTTTTTTAAAGGGGTGGTTATAAGTGATATTTCTAGCCATATGGAATTTTTTTGTTTTTGTATTAATGGGCTATGACAAGTTTGCTGCTCAAAAATACTTGTGGAGAGTTTCGGAGCGTAACCTTTTGGGGTCTGCACTATTTATGGGTGCAGGAGGAATTTTGCTAGGTATGCTGATGTTTCGGCATAAAACACTACATCCATCTTTTAAATTTGGCGTTCCCATTTTATTTATACTTAATATATTTTTCTTCTATATTGCTAGTTTCGTCAACTACCCACCCCTTAGCATTTAATATATAATGTTGGGAAATGTAACATTACAGAAAATTATTAAATATTTAAAGAGGAGCATTGCAGAATGGACACCGGAAATGGTAAGCACCGCCTGCTCCAGGTGTCTGATAGGGGGTTAACTCAAAATGATGTACAGCAGGGGTGATTACCTGAACTCGCATGTGGCTTCAGATTGGCTGCTTTCCGCCATACTGGAAAGCTCTCCGGATATAATTGTGTTCGCCGTGGATAGTAGTTATTGCTATCTGGCTTTCAACCAGAAGCATAAAAAAACCATGCGGGAAATCTGGGGCGTGGAAATAGAGCTAGGTATGAACATGCTTTACCAGGTTATCGGTAAACCGGAAGACCGGCGCAAGGCCAAGGAAGGTTTTGACCGTGCCCTGGCGGGAGAGAGCTTTGTTACTACCGAGGAATACGGGGACGAAAAGCTTTCCCGCCTCTACTGGCAGATTTATTGGTCGCCTATATACTCGGATAAAGGGGAGGTAATGGGGCTAACTTGTTTCAACCTGGATATAACTGAAAGTAAACGGGCAGAGCAAGAATTACAGGAGAAAAAAGAACAACAGGAAATGCTCCTGGACAATATAGAAACCCAGATCTGGTATCGAAAAGACGAAAAGACTTATGGTTCAGTGAACCAATCCCATGCAGATTTCTTCGGTGTCAAAAAAGAAGAGCTGGAGAATAAAAGCCTTTATGAACTGATGTCAACCAGAGAAGAAGCCGAGACATGCATAGCGGGCAACCAGGAGGTATTCAGCAAAAAACAAAAAATCCACAGCGAAGAACTGGTTCTGAACGGAAAAGGAGAATCAAGGCTGCTTTTCATTACCAAGACACCAAAACTTGATGCTAACAATAACGTAGAATACGTGGTCTGCTCTGCCGAAGACATTACCGACCGCAAGCAAGCTGAAAAAGAACGTGAAGAACTGTCTGCTGAATATGAGACGGTCTTTCAAAGCACCCAGGACAGCATGTTTTTGATAGAAGTGGTTGATGATAAAACCTTTCGGTTTATTCGCAACAATCAAGCTCATGCGCAAGCTACCGGGCTGAAGACAGAAGACCTTCGCGGCAAAACACCACAAGATGTTTTAGG
>PWHX01000007.1 GCA_003555415.1 Syntrophomonadaceae bacterium
CTACTTCCAGGGCTTTCCAGGCAAACTCCAGGATTATTTCTACCTCGGATGAGATGTTAACTGAAGTTGTTAATTTGAAGCGTTAATCTATTATGGTATTACTAGTGGAAAGGCGGGTAGCCTCTCTACCCGCTCTTCCCTAATTATTGGGGGAATTGCAGTGAAGCGCATAGATATTATGACCGTTTTAGGTGTATTTTTAGGGATATCTTTGGTAACAGGGGCTATTCTCATGCAGGGTAATATTATCATGTTTTTGAACCCTTCTGCTGTTTTGATAGCAGTAGGTGGATCCTTTTCTGCCCTGCTAATCAATTTTCACTTAAATCAGATTAAAATAGTTTTTAAGGTAACCAAGCAGGCCTTCTTTGAAAAAAAGAGAGATCCCCGGGAAATTATTGATTTTTTTAATAACATGTCCCAGAAAGCCCGGCGGGAAGGCCTTTTGGCCCTGGAAGATGATTTGGAAGAAGTGGAGGATTCTTTCCTGAAAAAAGGGCTGCAAATGGTTGTAGACGGGATGGAACCGGAGCTTATAAAAGAGATTTTACAGGCAGAGAATGAGGCGCTGGCGGAGAGGCATAAGATTGGTCAGGAGCTTTTCCGTTCCTGGGGAGCGCTGGCTCCAGCCTTTGGTATGATAGGTACCCTTATAGGGCTGATACAAATGCTGTCTGATCTGGATGACCCGGATGCCATTGGTCCCGGTATGGCGGTGGCTCTGCTTACAACATTCTATGGTGCACTTCTAGCTAACCTGGTTTTGATTCCTATAGCCGGTAAACTATCTATTAGAAGTAACGAAGAAATTCAAGAAAGAGAAACAATGCTGGAAGGAATAATTGCCATCCAGGAAGGCATGAACCCCAGGGTTCTGGAGGATAAGCTAAAAGCATTTATCCCTCCCGGTGAGAGGGATAAGGAAGCACAAGAAAAGGATAGAGAGGAAGAATCTGAGGAGGGTATGGTTACCGATAATGCGTAACAAAAAGAAAAAGGAAGAGAGAAAACAAGAAGGTTCTCCTGCCTGGATGACCACATATGGTGATATGATGACCCTGCTTCTATGCTTCTTCGTCCTTCTTTACTCCTTTTCTGTCCTGGATGAGGTGAAGTTTCAAGAAATCATGTCTGCATTACAGGTTTCTTTCCTCAGGGAAGAGGGGGGGCTGGAAACCAGCCCGCAGCCTTCTATCACAGAAGATAGGTTAGAGGCACAGGATATTATTGAAAAACCGCCGGTGGATGAATTTTATGAAATTTATCTTGAAATGAAATCTTATCTTGAGGAATACGGACTGGAGGAGGATATAGGAATACGATATGAAAAGAAGGGAATTGTCCTGGAATTGAAAGAAGCAGTTCTTTTTGATTCAGGTAGAGTGGAGCTAAAGCCAGAATCTAAAGATTTATTAGGGCATATAACACTTATTCTAGAAAAAGTTCCCAATAAAGTTACTATTGAGGGGCATACAGACGATGTGCCTATCAACCGGCCCATGTATCCTTCAAACTGGGAGCTTTCTGTAGTAAGGGCGACCAGTGTCATCAGATTTTTAACTGAAGATATGGGCATGCCTCCCCAACGTTTTGTAGCTGCCGGGTACAGTGAATATGCTCCCATAGATACTAATGAAACATCTGAAGGCAGGGCCCAAAATAGGCGGGTAAATATAGTAATATCCGATGAAGAAATGGATAAGGAGGAATAATTATATGGCAGATCAGCCTGAAGAGGGGAAAAAAGAAGGTAAGAAAGAAGAGAAAAAAGACGGTAAAAAGAATATTCTATTAATTGGAGTAATCATACTATTTATTTTTTTAATCCTGCTGCTTATCGGGGGAGCAGTTGCCTTTTTTTACCTGGGCTTTCCTGGCGGGGCTGTTGGTTCTTCCGATGATGTTGTACAGGATCCTGAGCATCAGTTTACTGTGGAAAACTTCATTGTAAACCTGGCTGATAGTGAGCAGAGAAGATTTTTAAAGGCAAGCATGGTATTTACCTATCATGAAGAGGATTTACAGGAAGAATTAGAGGGTCGAAAAGCCCAGTTGAGGGATATGATTATAGATATTTTACGAAACAAAAAAGTAGCAGAGATTGAGGAAGCAGGTTCAACGGAAAGAATCAGATCAAAAGTCGTCTCAAAAGTTAATGAAATGTTATCAGAGGGAGAAATAGAAGAGGTTTATTTTACCGAGTTTATTGTCCAGTAATATTTTAGGGGGTGAATAAATGAGTGATCATTTATCCCAGGAAGAAATAGATAAAATTTTAGGGAAGTCTAACGATGAAGACGAGGACAAAGATGAAGAAGCAGTGGGAGCTGAAGAAGGGCTCCAGGTAAAGAAAGCCAAGTTTAATTCTTTTAGTTCAAGTGAGGGCAAGAAAGCAAGGCGGGACATAGAAAATTTTGGTGATGTTATATTGAATTTGTCAGTAGAACTGGGAAAGACCAGCATGACCATAAGGGATATATTAAAAATGAGTAAAGATTCTGTAATAACGCTGGAAAAGTTGGCCGGTGATGATGTAAATA
>PWHX01000006.1 GCA_003555415.1 Syntrophomonadaceae bacterium
TATACCCAACTTAAATTATATAGATAGAGAGTAGTTTTGAAATCATACTAAGTACTATAAAAGTATTAGTTCAGGGCAAAAAAGTTTAAAAAATTAAAGCTGTAACTAGAATTATTTGAAAATCTTGTTTATTTATATTGAATATTTATGGTATGTCTGAGCAAATTCTTAATATAATATAAATATTGCAAAATATTAATAATATTTGCAGGAAAAAGGCTCTCCTAGAATAAATTATATAAAGGAAAGCCTATGAAGACACAAAGGTTGATTTAGAAAAATTTAGTTAGACCTTTTTTAAAAACTTCCTTATAAAAGGTGATAATAATGAGTGAAAAACGCAAAGATTTGCATATGGTAAGCTCTTCCCATGGCTCTTCCTTACTGGTAAGCAAGTTAAATATACCCAGGGCACGTCAACCCCTTGTTTTCCGCCCCCGTCTTGCAAAAGAGCTAAACCAGGGGATCACAGGAAAGATGACTCTGGTTGTGGCCCCAGCAGGTTTTGGCAAATCCACTGCTGTGGGGGAATGGGTTCGTCAGAAGGGCCTGCCTGCCGGCTGGATTTCCCTGGACAAAAATGATAATGACCTGCTGCAATTTTGGAAGTACTTAATTACCGCTTTAGATCAAATATTACCCGGGATTACTGATAAAATAATACCCGTCTTGCATTCCATGAATCCCCTTCCGGTAGAGGCTGTAATTACTACACTAATTGAAGAATTAAATACTTATCCCGGGGATTACATAATCGTTTTGGATGATTTCCACCTTATAGATAACCCCTTAATCCAAAAGAGTTTTCTCTTTTTTATTAACCACATGCCTGAAAACATGAGTGTTGTTCTTATTAGCCGTGCAGAGCCGGCTCTAAACCTTTCGAAACTCAAGGCGAGAAGGGAATTAAAAGTAATAAACAAGGAGGACCTTCGCTTTACCAGGGAAGAAATTATATCCTTTTGTCAGCAAAGGGACATCCAGCTTAATAATAAGGATTTAAATAAGCTGGACAACAACAGCGAAGGCTGGATTGCAGGGCTGCATATGGCAGCACTATCTATGCAGCAGGACGGAGATATTTCCAGATTTATAGAAAATATGCGGGGAAATAATCTTAACATATCAGCGTACCTGGCAGAAGAGGTCTTCAACAGCTGGGAAAAAGAGATACAGGATTTTTTGCTGCATACCTCTATACTGGATCGTCTGACAGAGTCCTCATGTAATGCCATAACTGGCCGGGTAAACAGCGGAGAAATCCTGGAAATGCTGGCTAAAACTAATGCCTTTATAGTGACCCTGGATTACGAACAAGGCTGGTACCGCTACCACCACCTTTTTACAGAGTTTTTGCGATTCCTGGTTCGAAAAAAGAAGAAGTACCAGCTACCTGTCTTACATCTGCAGGCCGGTAAATGGTACGAGGAAAATGGGCTTATCCTGGAAGCTATCCGCCATTTTCTTGAAGGGAAAGAATATAACAAAGCTGTATCCCTCCTGGAAAAGCAGGCCCCAGATATGTTAAAAAACATGAAAATATCTGTGTTAGCCAGTTGGCTAAATAGCTTGCCGGAGGATCTTCTTAACAGCAGCAGCGTCCTCTGCCTGGCCTATGCCTGGACCATGTCCTTAACAGGAGAGATGGAGAAGGCTGATTTATGGATTAAGAGGGCAGAGTTAAAAGTGAAAAAGGAAATAAATAAGGGTTGTGAAAAAGAACATGACAATCAAATGCTGGGGGAAGTAGCCCTGGTTAAATCTTTTTTGGCTCACAAACGTAAAGATTCCAGGCTGGCCATGGATCTCTGTAAAGAGGCCCTGAGCTATATTCCCCATAAAAGTATATTTGGCAAAGGCTTTATTTTTAATCAGGGAGAAATAAGCCTATTGGGAGGGCCTGTAGGCAATTACGGACAGTTGAAGCAGCTGGCTGAAATACTTTTTGAAAGTGACATAAGCCAATCCCTGAGAAAAATTGCTACCCCTACAGGTTACGTGCCCGTGGTCCTGGCTGAGTTATTTTACGAGTGGAATGATATAGATAGTGCCCTTCCCGTACTACTGGAAGGCATCAATGAAGCAGAAAAGGAAGAATCCCTGGGAGCACTGGTTCCTGCCCTGGCTACCCTGGCCCGGATTAAGCAGGCCCGGGGGGACCTCCAAGGAGCCCTACGGGTGATTGAGGATGTCTGTAAGAAATTAAGTAATGCTAATCACATACAGTGGCTAAACCTTCTAACAACCTTTAAAGTACAGCTTCTGCTGGAAAAAGGAGAAACAGAACTGGCTAACCGGTGGGTACAGGATACCCACATAAATATATATGACAACCTCATACCTGCCAGAGAACTTGAGTACATCACCCTGGCCCGGATTTTGCTGTCCCAGCAAAAGTATGATGATGCTCTGTTGTTTTTGACCCGGTTATATTTACTTGCGGAAAAAGAACAGCGACTACCCGACATGATAGAAATCCTTAACCTGCAATCCATAGGCTATCTGAAACATGGAGAA
>PWHX01000111.1 GCA_003555415.1 Syntrophomonadaceae bacterium
TCAAGATGTAGTTGAAAAAATATTGATTGAAAATGGACATGCCCGCACAGCTAAGGCCTATATACTTTACCGGGATAGACGGACAAGAATGAGAGAAGGTAAAACTGAGCTAATGGATACGGTTAAAGAGATATTGGTAGAGACTAACCGGGAAAATGCTAACATTAATAATTCCCCTTCGGCTAAAATGCTTCAGATTGCTATGGCGGCCAGCAAAAAGTATTATTTGAGCAACCTCCTACCTGAAGAGATTGAGGATGCTCACAGGCAAGGGTTTATACATATTCATGATCTGGACTATTATGCGAAAACCCTGAACTGTCTGCAGATTGATTTAAAAAGACTTCTAAGTAAAGGTTTTCACACAGGGAATGGCTGGATAAGGCCTCCCCGCCGCGTTTATTCGGCAACTGCCCTGTCAGCTATAATACTCCAAAGTAATCAGAACGATATGTATGGAGGGCAGAGTTTCCCTCACTTTGATAAAGATATGGCCGAGGTTATAAGGGCTTTTGATAAGCTACCTTCGGAAGAGGAAACTTTTCAGGCCATGGAAGGGCTTATATACAACTTGAATACCATGCATTCCCGGGCAGGGGCCCAGGTTCCTTTTAGCAGTATAAATTTTGGCACCGATATCAGTTCAGAAGGGCGCATGGTCACAAAAACTATACTAAAAGCATATGAGAAAGGCCTGGGAAGGGGAGAAAACCCTGTATTCCCTAACCTGGTTTTTAGAGTGAAGAAAGGAATTAACTTTAATCCCGAAGACCCTAATTATGATTTATTTCAATTGGCTTTAAGGGTTGCATCACATCGCTTAAATCCTGCTTTTAGCTTCATGGATGCTTCCTATAACCAAAAATATGGGGATGAAGTTTCCTATATGGGATGCCGTACCAGAACTATTGCCAACAGGCATGGTCTTGAAATATCTGCTGGACGTGGAAATATAGCTGCCGTCTCTTTAAACCTCTCCCGTTTAGCCCTTCTTACTAAGGAGACTAATTTATTTTTTGTAGAGCTTGACCGTTTAATGCGTTTAGCTGTTAGACAGTTGCTTCACCGCTTTGAAATTCTCAGTGAACTGAAGGAGAAAGATTTACCTTTTTTAATTGGTCAGAAGCTTTACATGGATTCAGAAGAAGTCCTTTGTGGCGAGTCTATCAGGGAGGCTATAAAAAATGGTTCCCTGTCTATAGGTTTTATTGGTTTGGCGGAGGCTCTTACGGCTCTGGTAGGAAGTCACCATGGGGAAACTGATGAAGCCCGGGACTTAGGATTAAGCATAGTAGAGCACATGTACAAGCGTACCCAGCAATTCAGCCAGGAGTATGATTTGAATTTTGTTCTTTATGCTACACCGGCAGAGGGTCTTTCCGGAAGGTTTATGTCTATAGACCAGAAAGAATTTGGAATACTACCAGGGATTACAGACAAAGAGTATTATACTAATTCTTATCATTTGCCGGTAAACTACTTAACTTCAATAGATCAAAAAATTAATATTGAAGGACAGTACCATCCATACTGCAGCGGAGGACATATTACTTATGTTGAGCTATCTTCTCCTCCTAAAGGGAATATAGAAGCTGTGGAGAAAATTATCCGGCACATGGCAGATAAAGATGTAGGTTACGGAGGAGTAAACTACCCCGTGGATGAGTGTAATGATTGTAATTTTTCCGGGATTATATCCGATAACTGTCCTGAGTGTCAGGGGGAAAATATTCGTAGAATAAGGAGAATAACTGGTTATCTTTCTTCAGATGATAGGTTTAATACAGCTAAAAAAGCAGAACTAAGGGATCGCAGACCCCATGTGTTTGGTGACGGCTAAGGTGCAAAAATCTATTTCAAATTCTCAACTTTAATGATGAAATAATGGCTGATTGGAGGAGATTTAAGTGATAAAATATGCTGACATAATTGGAGAGTCAATGGTGGATGGCACGGGTATCAGGGTTACAGCGTTTCTTCAAGGTTGTCCTCGGGCTTGTGAGGGATGCCATAACCCTGGCCTACAGAATTACGAAGGGGGGCAAGTAATCCAGGAAAAGGATTTTACCAATTTATTATTAACAAAGATAACCCCCGTTCATGCCGGCATTACTTTTAGTGGAGGAGAACCTTTAATTCAGCAGGAGGGTTTATTTAATGTTTTATCTGCAGTTAAAACTAATAGCCCCGGTTTAGATATCTGGGTCTATACGGGATATACTTTTGAAGAAGTAAAACACTCACCATTAATGAAGTGCATTGACGTTTTGGTTGATGGTCCTTTTATCCTGGAACAAAAGGATCTTTCCCTGCCATTTCGTGGCTCTGCTAATCAGAGGATTATAGATGTGCCTGAGTCATTGAAAAAAGGGGAAGCTTTGGAAATTGAAATCCTATGTGTTTAAAGGCTTATGCTACAAATTATCCAGCAAAAAGCACACCTTATCCAGGTGTGCTTTTAAAGGAGATAAGTATTATTTAGGGGCTTGTTTCCACGACAGCCTTAATTGATTCGTATTCCTGTTCAGATATTTTTTTTGCGCTACATACTAATCTGGACACTAATGTGTCTTTAAATCTTTTTTTAGCTGACTCATAATCGTATTGATCAATCGGGTAAGTCTCTGATAAAACTCTGCGGATCTTTTCCCGTCTATAATTAGTGATCTTTACGTTGGTATAAACTATAATTTTCTCAGGCACCTTTTTGTTATCATCTTCCATAACAGATGTAGAGATGGGGTCAATTTTGTAGGCGATGCCATGGGCATCATCAAAGTAATAATCACACAATTCCCAACCCTCCCTTGTTTATATTTTTTTTATATAAACTTAATTTAACTATATATTATTCTTCTACATAACTTAAATATTTCCTATTAAAAATATAATTAAAAATTATTAAAAAGTATTACTTATTATGTTAACATTTAATATCTTTTTTCCCCTATCGGCAATTATTTATTCATTTCTTTTGTTATTATAATAATAATTATGTCATAGTGTTAATGGTAAGGAGAGACGGTATAAAGTAACTTAATTCCGGGTATCTTATAATTAATTAGTAAGAATATAGGGAGGTTTTCATATATGACTGAAGTCAAATGTTCAGTTGACAGCTGCGAGTTTTGGAGTGAAGGTGAAATCTGTACGGCAGATTATATCTGGGTTAAAAATAATATGGTGGTCGATGCAGAAGAAGAAATACCTTATTCTTTAAAAGCTTTAAAAACAGAATTTGCTGATGAATTTATGCCCGAACAGAACATAAAAAGCGCCAAAAGATCACAAGGATCCTCAGCCGATACTTCTTATCAAACTTGTTGTGAAACCATGCGCCCCCGGAAATAGAAAGATAGTCTTACTGTTACCCTTTCCTTAACTGGGAAGGGTTTATTTGAATAGTGGAAAAAGGAAGTAGATGTTGATGTGGTAGTTTTAAGCGCATAAATTATCTAATTTAAATTCCATACTGTGGGATTTTTTATTTTCTATAACCATTTTTTATAGTATAATTAAATAAGTATTAACAATTACTGTTTATTGAATAAGAAAGTTTATAGCAGGAGGTTCTTTATTGCGTGAATTTCAGTTACAAATGAAAAAGGGTGTTATCTATCTAAGTATTCCTTCATTTGAAAATAATGATATAATAAATGGATTTTCCAGCCGTATTGCTAAAGGTGTGGGAACCAACAAACTACTTGAAGCCCTGGATCTAAATGGAAAACTATATTCTTTAAAACAGGTTCATGGTAAAAAAGTCATTGTTATAGATAATGAGGATGATATAAATGGCCAGGAGAAGGCTGAGGGTGATGGGCTGGTCACGGGTCGTAAGGGAATTGTTCTTTCCATGTATTCTGCTGACTGTCCTGTTCTATTTTTGTGTGACCCAGTCAAAAGGGTAGTTGGTTTAGGGCATGCAGGATGGAGAGGAACAGTTAAAGGTATTGGATTGGAACTGGTAAAAGCCATGAAAAATTTTTACCAGTGCAGGGAAGAGAATATCCTGGCAGGTATCAGCCCGGCCATAGGTTCCTGTTGTTATGAGGTAGGAGAAGAAGTAATTCAGGGCACAGCAAGGATTCTTGATAATGATTTTTCATGCTGTGAAGAAAAAACAGGTGGTAAATGGATGCTGGATCTCAAGGAAGTTAATAGCAGGGTGCTGGAGAAAGCCGGTATTCAGAAAAATAATATTGCTGTTAGCAAACTTTGCACTTTTTGTAATTCGTCTTTATTTTATTCATACCGTAGATCTGGAGGTTCAACCGGTAGGATGATGTCTGTTATTAGTTTAGGGGATTAACAGTAATTTTAAAGCTTCTCTATCATTAAAATTTTTTTAAATATTAAGGTGAAAAAATTCATGAAAAAAAATCATCTCCACTTAATTAAAGGAAAAGGAAAAGAACATAGCTCTAATAAGAGAAATCAAAAAAAAATTATAATTTCCCTAATCATTGTTTTGGCTGTATTACTTTTAACCAAACCGTTATTAAGCTGGGCATACGGCAGGGTAACTTCTTTTTTTGTTGATACATATATAGTAGAAGAGCAGGTATTTGAACAAACATTTGCGGGAGAAGGCTATATTATCAGAGATGAGAAAATAATACCTGCACCCCAAAAAGGTTACTTGCTCTGGGGTGCTGAACAAGGCACCAGAGTTGCTGTTGGACAAGTAATAGCAGAGATAGTTGAAGAAATTGAAGAAGGAGATAGTAACGAAACATATGGTAATCAAAGTTATTCTGGGGAAGTGTACTCTGAAGAAGACAATAAAAAAGAAGAATCGGAAACAGAGAAGTTTTGTTCTGAAGAAATAGAGTACCTTACGTCTAAATTGGTTAACAGGTTGAGAGAATCAATGTCAAAAGGGAATATGGATAAAGCTGAAAGTTATTTTGAAGAATTAAGAAAATTATCTCAGGAAGTAGTATTCCAAAGTAGTTTTGATACCGATAAAAGTAAGATAGTAACTCCTTATTCAGGAATAATTGTGTATCATACTGATGGCTTAGAAAACCTCCTTTACCCTGGAAATATTAGTTTTTTAAAGCAAAGTCATTTAAAGGATTTAAATTCTATACGTAGAAGTGTAGATTTTGGAGAAAAAGTAAATGAAGGATTTCCTTTAATTAAAATAGTAGACAACTATGTCTGGTATTTCACTCTTCCCCTGACTTTTAATGAGGCTGAGCTTCTAAAAGATAAGGGATATGTTCAGTTAAAATTTTCTTTTGCTCCCCAGAAGGATGTAAGGGCAGAGGTATATAAAATTAAAGAAGAAAACGATAGTTATTTAGTAACCTTTAAAATAACCCAGCATATAGATAAATTTTACCTGTTCAGGGAATCTGCAGTGGAGGTTATCTATAGCCAGTCCAGGGAAGTTACTGTTCCTGCTAGTGCTATTATTAATAGGAATGGTAAGTTGGGCGTGTATTCTATTGAAAGAGCTAAGGTAAGATTTCGGCCGGTAAAAATTAAAAGTAAAATTGAGGAAAAAGTTATAGTAGAAGAGCTTTCTCCGGGAAAGAGTATAATAACTAATCCCGGTTTGTTTAGGGAAGGCCAATATATTCACTGGAAAGGTGATGCTTAAAAGTATATATAACGGGGGATGAGGGTTTAATGGCAGGCTTGTTAGAAAATTACCGGAAGGTAGTAGAACGAATAAACAAGGCCAGGGAAAGGTCTGGTTTCAAAAAAGAGGTTACCATGATTGCTGTAACAAAGAATGTTACTACTGATCTAGTTAAGGAAGCTGCTTCTATTGGAATCAAGCATTTTGGCGAAAACAGGGTTCAAGAAGCTTTGCCAAAATTGGAAGATTTACCTCAAGGTTTAAGCTGGCATTTTATTGGACATTTACAAAGTAACAAGGTAAAATATGTGCTGCCCCGATTTCATATGATCCATTCCCTGGACCGATTGTCTCTGGCTAAAGAATTAAACAAAAGAGCCTTAAAGGATGGCAGGGTGGTGGATGCTTTGGTGCAGGTCAACATTGCGGAAGAAGAAAGTAAATTCGGTCTTTCTACTGAGGAAACAGAAGACTTTATTAAAAAAGTAGCTGACAGTTTTCCCGGTATTAACATAAATGGCTTGATGACTATAGCTCCATATGTGGAAAATGTTGAAGAAGTCAGGCCAGTTTTCAGGCAGTTAAAAGAATTATATGACCATATAACTATAAATGGAGTAGTATTACAGGAATTATCTATGGGTATGACTAATGATTTTGAAGTAGCTATTGAAGAAGGAGCAACTATGGTAAGAATAGGGACAGCGCTTTTTGGAAAAAGATATTAAGTTAGAAATATTTTTACAACCATTTTTAATAGCGTTATATAAGGGAGGAAAAGGAATGGGTTTAAAATTTATAGAAAAAATACTAGTTTTTTTAGGTTTAGCTGAGGAAGAAGATGAATCCAAGGAAATGGAATACCAGGGGGACAGTTCACAGCCCCATGGCAAAAAAGGGAAAGTTGTTAATTTACACGCCAGTAAAAATTTAAAAGTTGTTGTTACAGAACCTAGCGGCTTTGATGAGGCTCAAGCTATAGCTGAAAATTTAAAAAACAAGTCTCCAGTAGTGGTAAATTTAGAGCAAGCCGACTTAGATACTGCGAAAAGAATAATAGATTTCGTAAGTGGAGCAGCTTTTGCTCTTAATGGAAATTTCCAAAAGATAAGCAGCCAGATATTTATTTTTACTCCCCCCCATATTGATATTAATTCGACTATTACTCAAAGTGAAGTGGAAGCATTTACAGGTGGCGGTAGGATAAACAATGATTCTGGTCAGGAAGATTAAGTTATGTTAAGTTAAAATAAGTAAGAAAGGGTGATTTAGAATTATATCGTTACCGGGAATAATTAACATTGCCTTTCATATTATTTATTATTTGTTAATAGCAAGAGTTATACTTAGTTTTTTTGCCTTAAATCCTTATGGAAAACCTTTACTGGTACAAATAAAAATTTTAGTTTTCAAAGCGACTGACCCCATACTACATCCTTTCAGGAAAATAATACCTCTTGTTAATATGGGTGGGGGCTATGTTGACCTTTCTCCCCTGGCAGCTTTAATAGTCCTTAGTTTATTAAGAACTGCCTTGCTTGGCATGTTATGATAAATAATTATTTAAAAAGGAGAGAATAGATGCAGGGAGGAAACTATTTAGACCCTATTGAAAAGATACTGGAACAAAAAGTTAAAGATAAAATTGAAAAAGCTCGCAAGCATAATGCTCCTCAAGTTACTGATTTTCTAGATCCTTACCAGCAGAAATTAGCTGAATCTTTTCTTAAGCCCTGTGAAGATTTAACATATTTAATATACGGAGGTTACTCCAGCGCTGAAAGAGCAAAAATTGCTATAATGCCTAAATTTTGGCTGGAAGAATCAGTTGATTTGGGCATTATATTTTTGAAATTACAGGGGAACTTTAAATTTAATAAGGTTAGCCATGGGGATTACCTGGGTGCCACCTTAAGCCTGGGCTTAAAAAGGGATAAGATAGGAGATATAATTGTAGAGGAACAGGGAGCAATAATCACTGTTGATTCTACAGCTGTTTCATTTATTCTTAGTAACTTGAACCAGGTCAGGAACACACCGGTAACAATAAGAGAGATTTCTTCAGAAGAAATTACAGTTCAGCCGGAAAAAACAAAGGAATTAAGGGGTACTGTTGCCTCTTTAAGATTGGATGCTTTAGCCAGCTTGGGCTTTGGTTATTCCCGTTCTAAAATAGTAAAGGTGATTAAGGCAGATCAGGTTAAATTAAACTGGCAAAGAGCCAATGATCCTTCGCATCAAGTTAAAAAGGGAGACGTAATTTCATTGAGGGGAAGGGGAAGAATTGTCATAGAAGATATTTTAGGTAAAAGCAGGAAAGGAAGAATTCAAGTTGTTATAAAAAAGATTCTATAGCAGGAAGGAATTTACTACATGATAGAGAAGGATGAAAAAGTAATAATAACTGGTTAATATAACCTGAGGAGGTCTTTGAGATGGCTTTAACCCCATTAGATATTCAGAATAAAGAATTTTCAGTAGTTTTACGAGGTTTTAACCGGGAAGAAGTAGATGAATTTTTAGAAAGAATTACCAGGGATTATGAAGAAATAATAAAAGAGAATGTGAGCCTAAAGGATAAAGTTGAAAGCCTGGAAGAACAGATGACACACTATAAAAAAATAGAAGAGACTTTACAAAAAGCTATAGTAGTAGCTCAAGACACAGCTGAAGAGGTAAAAAGAAATGCCAGCAAGGAAGCTGAGTTAATTAGAAAAGAAGCCGAAAAAGACGCAACTAGAATTATAGAAGATTCCAGGTATAAGGCCAGTCGTATTTTAGCCGAACATGAAGAGTTGCATAAGCAGGCTCAGGCTTTTAAGTTGCGACTGCGTTCCCTGGTAGAAGCCCAGCTATCAGCTCTTGAAGCAGAGAGCTGGATGGATTTAGAATACAATGAAGAAGATAATACAGAAGAAGAAAAAGAAGATAAATCAGCTTAAAAAAATATAAATTTGTGAGTTGTTGTATAAAAGTTGACATTTTCTGAAATAATGTTATATTATTTTTATAATAAAAGACATGTAACACTGTGAACGGGTCGAGTAAGTAAGCTTTTGATGTACAGAGAGTCAGGAATGGTGAAAGCTGACCTTCAAACTTTACTGAAAATCTCCCGGGAGTGCTATGCCAAATTCTTATGAATAGTAGACATAGCCGGTTGTTCCGTTAAAGCTAAAAAGGTTACATTTTTATTATTAAATGTAAACCAGGGTGGTACCGCGGGAAAGATCCTCTCGTCCCTATGGGAACGAGGGGTTTTTATATTTATTAATGTTTATAATATAATTACGGAGGTATTAAAGTTATATGGATTACAAAGATACATTAAATTTACCGAAAACAGATTTTCCTATGCGAGCTAACCTTCCCAAGCGAGAACCGGATATTTTAAAATACTGGGAAGATATAAATTTATATGAACTGGTTCAAAAAGCAAGGGAAGGGAGCAAAAAGTTTATTCTTCATGATGGTCCTCCCTATGCTAATGGGGATATTCACATGGGCCATGCTTTAAACAAAATAATTAAAGATATTGTAGTAAAGTACAAAACTATGAAAGGGTTTGATTCTCCCTTTATCCCGGGCTGGGATACCCACGGCCTGCCTATCGAGCATCAGATTATTAAAAATAAAAAGATTAACCGTCATGAAGTGGGTGACCTGGAGTTTCGGCAGCAGTGTAAGGAATACGCCATGAAGTATGTGGATGTACAGAGAGAACAGTTCAAGCGGCTGGGGGCCCGTGGGGATTGGGAGCAACCTTATCTTACTTTAGAACCTGCTTTTGAAGCCAAGCAAATTGAAGTTTTTGGAGAAATGGCTAAAAAAGGTTACATCTACAAAGGGTTGAAGCCGGTTTACTGGTGCACCGAATGTGAAACGGCCTTGGCAGAAGCGGAGGTAGAATATAGTGATCGAAAATCTCCTTCAATTTTTGTTAAATTTAACATTACGGATGATAAAGGTATTTTTGGTGGGGATCCCAATACTTTTATTATCATCTGGACTACAACTCCCTGGACTCTTCCGGCCAATGTGGCGGTAGCGCTGCACCCGGATTTTGAATATACCAGGGTTAAAGTCGGTGATAATTACTATATTATGGCCGAAGCCTTGACGGCCAGAGTCATGATGATTCTGGGACGGGATGATTGGGAAATAGTTGATACTTACAAAGGAAAGGATCTTACCGGTTTAAAATATAAACACGCCCTCCTTAAAAAAGAGGGAGAAACGGTGACAGGTAACATGGTTACCCTGGAACAGGGTTCGGGATGTGTTCATATTGCTCCCGGGCATGGTCAGGAGGATTACCTGCTGGGGCTGGAATATAACCTTCCTGTTTTTGCTCCCATGGATAACAAGGGTATTTTTACCCATGAGGCTGAACAGTTCGAAGGCATGTCATATAATGAAGTTAATAAAGCTGTTACTGCCGAGCTTAAAGAAAAGGATTTACTTTTGGATTTAAGTTTTATGACCCACCCTTATCCCCACTGCTGGCGATGTAAGTATCCTATTATTTTCAGGGCTACGGAGCAGTGGTTTGCCTCTATCGAAGGCTTTAGGAAAGAAGCGCTGGAATCTATTAAAGATGTACAGTGGATTCCTGCCTGGGGAGAGGAACGCATCAGTAAGATGGTTTCTGAACGGCATGACTGGTGTATCTCCAGGCAGCGTATCTGGGGTGTTCCTATACCTATTTTTTACTGTGAAGAATGTGATAAAGAGCTGATTAACGATGATACTCTAAAAGCTGTTCAAGAACTATTTGCCAGGGAAAGTTCAGATTCCTGGTTTAAAAAGACAGCTGAAGAGATACTCCCTTCTGAGACTAAATGTCCTGAGTGTGACAGTAGTAAATTTCGTAAAGAAACTGATATTATGGATGTATGGTTTGATTCCGGGTCATCTCATGTCGCTGTCTGTGAACAGAGGGAAGAGTTGGGCTTGCCGGTAGATCTGTACCTGGAAGGAAGTGACCAGTATAGGGGATGGTTCCAGTCTTCTCTTTTAACATCTATTGCAACCAGAAACAGAGCTCCTTACAGATCTGTCCTTACCCATGGTTGGGTGGTTGACGGAGAAGGTAAAAAAATGTCAAAATCACAGGGCAATGTTATAGCTCCACAAAAAATTATAAAAAATTATGGAGCTGATATCCTGAGGTTGTGGGTTTCCTCCTCGGATTTTACTGGGGATGTAAGGGTATCTCAAAACATATTACAGCAGCTTTCAGAAGTATACCGTAAAATTCGCAACACGGCCCGTTATATGCTGAGTAACTGTTATGATTATAACCCTCAAAAGGATAGCATTTCTTATAATGAATTATGGGAAATTGATCGCTGGGCTCTCCACAGGCTGCAGGAATTGGTAGAAAAAATTACGGTGGCTTATGATAATTATGAATTTCATGCTGTTTTTCATGCCATCCATAATTTTTGCGTAATCGACATGAGTAATTTTTACCTGGATGTTCTTAAGGATAGACTTTATGTTTTTCCTGCAAACTCTAAGGAACGAAAAGCTGCCCAGTACGTTATGTATGAAATTTTAACTTCACTAGTATCCATGCTAGCGCCTATTATAACTTTTACATCTGAAGAAATTTGGAAGCATCTACCTGAGAGAACTGAAAAAACTGTACAGCTATCTTTATGGCCGGAAGTTAAAAAAGAATATCTTGATTATGAATTAAAAAACAAATGGGATAA
>PWHX01000092.1 GCA_003555415.1 Syntrophomonadaceae bacterium
GAAAGGATTGTTTGTAATGAGTAAAGCAGTAGTATTAGCTGAGAAGCCTTCCGTGGGAAGAGATTTAGCCAGGGTTTTAAACTGCCGTAAAAAAGGAAACGGATACCTGGAGGGTGATAAACATATCGTTACCTGGGCCCTGGGTCATCTGGTGACTCTTGCTGACCCGGAAACTTATGATCAAAAGTATAAGTCCTGGTCAATTGAAACACTGCCCATGCTGCCTCCTGAATTAAAGCTGGTGGTTATAAAGCAAAGCGGCAAACAGTTTAACACGGTTAGTAAGCTGATGAGCCGAAAAGATGTTGGGCAGATTATAATCGCTACCGATGCGGGTCGGGAGGGCGAACTGGTTGCCCGGTGGATAATCGAGAAGGCCAGCATCAACAAGCCCATAAAACGCCTTTGGATTTCCTCTGTTACGGATAAGGCTATTAAAGATGGTTTTAATAACTTAAAAAACGGCAGAGAGTATGACAACCTTTATGCCTCCGCTGCTGCCCGGTCCGAGGCTGACTGGCTGGTAGGCATTAATGCCACCCGGGCATTAACCTGTAAATATAATGCCCAGCTGTCCTGCGGGAGAGTTCAAACACCAACTCTGGCTATCATTGCCAGAAGGGATGAAGAGATTAAGAACTTCACACCCAGAACTTTTTATGGCATAAGCGCTTCTGTGGCAGCCAATAACATTAAACTGGTATGGCAGGAGAGCCAATCAAAAGATACCAGAATCTTTGATAAGAATAAGTGCGACAAAGTGCTTCAGAGTTTGCAGGATAAAAAAAGTGCAGAAGTTATAGAGGTAAACAGGACCCAAAAGAAAAAAAATTCCCCCCGGTTATATGATTTAACCGAGCTTCAAAGAGATGCCAATAAAATCTACGGTTTTTCTGCCAAGGAAACAACTTCAATTGCCCAGAGATTGTATGAAAACCATAAAATATTAACGTACCCCCGGACTGATTCCAGATATATAACTGCAGATATGGTGGACACCTTAAAAGATAGAATTAAAGCCTTTGGATACGGCCCTTATGCTCCAGCAGCTTCTAAGCTATTAAGCAAGCCGATCAAAGCAAACAAATCTTTCGTTGACAACAGCAAGGTTTCAGATCATCACGCCATTATACCCACCGAACAGCGAGTGACCTTCAGTGCCTTAAATGACGGGGAAAGGAAAATATTTGACCTGGCTGCTAAACGGTTTTTAGCCGTATTATATCCACCCTTTGAATATGAGCAAACCATTATAAATGCTAGAATCGGCCAGGAGCTTTTTACCGCCAGGGGTAAGACTGTTATATCTCAAGGCTGGAAAGAAGTCTACGGGAATAATTATGAAGACGAGGAAATAGATGAGAGCAGTAAAGGGGAACAAGCAGAGCAGATACTGCCAAAAATCAACAAAAAGGATATATTGAAAATTTCTGATATCACTCAAACCAGGGGTGAGACCAGGCCGCCCTCTCCCTTCGATGAAGGAACTCTCCTTTCAGCTATGGAAAATCCCACCAGGTACATGGCTGGTGAAAACAAACATCTGATTAAAACCATGGGAGAAACAGGAGGACTGGGGACAGTGGCTACCCGGGCGGATATTATAGAAAAACTATTTAACAGCTTTTTAATCGAAAAGAAGGGGAAGCATATCTATATAACTTCCAAGGGTAGGCAGCTCCTTGAACTGGTTCCAGAGGACCTGAGGTCCCCCACCCTGACTGCACAGTGGGAACAAAAACTGAGTGCCATTGCCAAGGGCTCCCTGAACAAGAACAGCTTTGTTAATGAGATGAGGGACTATGCCAGGGCAGTAGTTAATAAGATAAAGAACAGCAAAGAAACTTTCAAGCATGATAACCTTACCGGAAACAGATGTCCTGAATGTGGGAAACATATGCTGGAGGTAAATGGAAAGAAGGGTAAAATGCTTGTATGTCAGGATAGAGAATGCGGCTATAGAAAAGGTGTCGCTAAAGTTACTAACGCCAGGTGTCCTAATTGCCGTAAAAAGTTAGAATTACGGGGCGAAGGAGAAGGCCAAATATTTGTATGTAAATGCGGGTTCAGGGAAAAGCTTTCTTCCTTTAATAAAAGGAAAAAGGGTGAAGGTAGCACACTTTCTAAGAAAGAGGCGTCAAAATTTATAAAAGAGCAGGAAAAGAAGGCGGATGAGCCCATTAACTCAGCCCTTGCCGATGCCCTCAAAAATCTTAAAAATGATACCGACAAGTAACTAAGAAATATTAGTGATTACATTGGGGAGGATGATGGTTATGGGAAAAAATCCTTTAAAGGATGACCAGGGTCGCTCAGAGCCACCAGGGGGTAATAACGGGTTCCTGAGCCAATTTATGGGAAGAGTGACACCCTGCACACCTGTAGGGGTTGGAGCTGTTTTGGGTGCTATTACCGCCGTGGAACTGTTTATAATATTTTACATGATTTACCTGCCTACTGGCTGGTCCCTTTCTGTTTATTTGCTGGCGATACCGTCGGTGCTTTTATCTGCCTATTTTATCATACTTATTTTTACTTTATTTGCGACTATTATCGAAGAATATTCTTTGCAGGCCATTGGTGCTATCATCGGTACATTTGCTGCCTTTATCCTGGTATCTTCTTTGTTATTAGGGATGTCTTTGTACCGGTCCGTGGTTTTGTCTATACTACTTATCCCATTACCGGCTCTGTTTGGTGCTGCCCTGGGGAATCTGCTGCAAAAAGATTTTAAAAAGGCAAAGCTTTTAAAGAAGGTGGCATCAGTAGTTATTTTAATTGTAACATTCAGCTTAAACCTGCTTCTGGTTGCTTGGCTAACAGGAGCAGGCAGGGGATTTATCATATCACATGTTTTTTAATGTGTGGGTGCCCAACCGTTCCCTTGACTGGACAGTGGCAATGACAATGCAACGAAAGGAGTTTTGAGCTTTGCTGTTCGTTACATACGGGAAAAACCCTTACTCCATGGTTAGGGAGATATTAGAAGAAATAAAGCCGGAAAAAGAATGCAATAGGGATTCCTTGATAGCTTTAAAACCTAACCTGGTGTTGGCCAAACCTTCTGGCTCAGGGGCTACCACATCTCCTGAACTGGTAAGGGGAGTCATAGAACATTTTAAAGAAAAGGGTTTTTTAAACCTTATCATAATAGAAAGTTCCTGGGTAGGTGACTCCACAGAGAGAGCCTTTGATGTATGCGGTTATAAGGATTTGGCCCGGGAGTATAATATTGAACTCTTTGACCTGAAAAAAGATAAGGGTACAAAGAAAAAAGGGGATGAGCTTACCCTGTCGGTTTGTAAAAAGGCTTTAGAGGTGGATTTCCTCATCAACCTGCCTGTCCTGAAAGCCCACTGTCAAACCAGGCTTACCTGTGCTTTAAAAAACTTAAAGGGCTTGATACCCGACAAGGAAAAAAGAAGGTTCCACCAGTTAGGGCTGCACCAGCCTATAGCTGAACTAAACACAATTATAAAAACAGATTTAGTGATAGTTGATGCTATTATGGGGGATCTTTCTCATGAAGAGGGGGGCAGTCCGGTAGAAATGGGACGCATAATAGGGGGGGAAGACCCGGTTCTGGTAGACTCTTATGCAGCAGAACTTCTCGGTTTGCGAGCGGAGGAAGTTCCTTATATTTTGATGTCTGAACAGCTGGGAATAGGAAGCCTCTTTGATGAGGCGACTGCTATTAAGGAACACCGGTTGGACAATTATCCAAAAGTCACTTTAAAGCCTTCTTCCCGGGTTAAGAGGCTAGCCCAATATATAGTAGAAGGAGGGGCCTGTTCTCCTTGTTACGGAGCCCTTATCTATGCTCTTTCCCGTCTGGAGGAGGAAGGTCACCTGGAAAAATTCTCGGAAAAAATATTTATTGGCAGAGATTACAAAGATAAAGAATCATCATCTCTGGGGGTAGGCATGTGCACTGCCAGGTTTGAGAGGCATATCTCCGCCGGCTGTCCTCCCAAAGCCCGGGATATTGTAGAATATCTGAAAGACTATAACAAACCCTGAAAGAATGTCGGGAGTCAAGGCCTTGACAGACAATAATAATTGGTAAAAAAAATAATTGCATAAAAAGAGAACCATGTAAATTAAAAGGTTCTCTTTTTATTTATACAGTTATCATTATAGGCTGTTTCTATTGATTGCCTTCTTCGCCCTCCTGATGCCCGCCTTGTTCTGGAGAAACATTCGTATTTTCCATCATATAGGGATGGAAAATATATTCACCTATACCGGTAAGAACGGCAAATGCTATTAATGCACCGGTGCCAGGAGCGAACGCCGGGGTTAATAATCCAACAATAACAGCCAAAAGTCCGCCCATAATTCCGTCTGCAATTGAGGCAGCTATATTGTTATAGTTGGGTAAGATATACAGGTCGCCTACTAAATAATTAACAGCAGTTACTACCAGGGCAACGAGCAATACCCATCCGAAAGGGTTTACATCTAGAATGGAAAATGCAATTATAGCAATTGCCAGGGTCATTATAAATTTGACCAAAAGCACTCTCCACGTGTTGTTCATTGTTTTTTACCTCCATAACTTAATTATTCCCGGTTTTCCGGCTAAAAAGAAGTGACTGTTTTCTCCTTTAATAGTTTTACCAAGACTTATTGATTTTATAATTATAATAATTTTAAATAAAAAAAGAGACTCATAATCAGAGTCTCTTAACTTGGCTAATAAACTGATGCCATGATCCAAAAAGGATTCTTCACCCAGTCCAACTTTTAACATTTTTGAAATTATATTCAAAAACTTTTCTAAAGTGAAAACCGTAAATGGCAAATGTAATGGCCTGGGGCAAAAACCTGGGATATTTGAACAGAGTCTTTATCAGCAACTTCCAGTAGTGAGTTCTTCCCCTTTCTATGATTCCAAGATAAAACATGGCCTTAAAAAATGCTTTTAAATAATATAGTCTGAGCATCCTGATATTAGAAGAATTTTTTGCCGGCTTAAATTCATTAAAGAATTCTAGTATTCTTTTGTAATAAGAAGACGGATCATATATTTTTGTAACCACACTTTTATATCCCTCTAAAAGCTTTTGATATTCCATTTTAGGTACAAAATTTAGATTAAAATCTGTATTATTGCCTGAAAAATCAGGCAGAAGCCTGTTTTCTTCATTTAACCGCTTGAAAAGTTTTGTGCCTTTGGGAGCATTAAGTAAACTTACCATAGCAGTAACGATACCACTTTGTTGAATAAAGTTTATCTGTTTTTCAAATATTGCCGGAGTATCACTGTCAAAGCCAACTATAAAACCTCCGCTTACCTGCATGCCATAATTTTGAATTTTCTTTACACAGGCAATCAAATCTTTACTTACATTATGAAATTTGCTGCATTCTATTAAACCTTCTTCACTGGGTGTTTCTATCCCTATAAAAACGTTTTTAAAACCTGCTTCCCTCATCATTTCTAGAAGCTGTTCATCATCTGCAAGGTTTATAGATGCCTCAGTGATAAAGCTGAAAGGGTGCTTGTGTTCCTTCATCCAATTTATCAACGCCGGCAAAACTTCTTTTTTAATTCTTTGTTTGTTACCGATAAAATTATCGTCTACTATGAATACTGCTCCTCGCCATCCCCTTTGATAGATGGCATTCAGTTCATCAAGAAAAACTTCCAGCGGTTTTAACCGGGGTTTCCTGCCATATAAATAAGTTATATCACAAAACTCACAGTCGTAAGGACATCCCCGAGAATATTGGATGCTCATACTGGCATAGTCTTCCATATTTATAAGATCCAGGTCGGGAACCGGGGTTAAGGAAAGGTCTGGACGGTTTTGAGAAGAATAAATTTGTTTAGGGGAGCCTTCTTCTAAATCTTTTATAAAATCAGGCAATGTAATTTCGGCCTCATCAAGTATCAAATGATCAACTTCCTGATATTTTTCTGGTTCACTGGTAAACAAGGGGCCACCCGCTACAACCTTTTTGCCTGATTCCCTGCAGCGGGCGATTACTTCATCGGTGGAGTCTTTTTGAATAGCCATAGCACTGATAAACACATAATCCGCCCACTTCAACTCATCATCGTCTAATCTTTTAACATTTAAATCTACCAGCTTTTTTTCCCAATTTTCAGGGAGCATGGAAGCAACCGTTAGCAATCCTAGAGGAGGATAGGCCGCCTTTTTATCAATAAAGTTCAGGGCATATTTCAAGCTCCAGAAACTGTCGGGGTATTTAGGATAGACAAGGAGAATTCTCATAAAAAACATCACTCCTTAAAAACAGATTTGAAATATAATTCTTAGTTAAAACTTATTCTAAGAAGTGTGCTATTATAAGATTTGACAGTTTATTAATACTTATGCAAAGAATCAAATTATAATCTTTGTTTTTCTTCGTTAGCATGTAAAGATAAACCTTCCTGATATGGAATTATTAAAAAAATAAAATAAATTAATAATTCCATAATTTTTGAAGGAAAAACACTTCTATAAAAGGAAAAGAAATAGAACAATGACTTAATACAGGGTTAGATGGTTTAGTGGAGCAATATGCAGGAAGGGGAAGGCCATGTCGACTGAACTGATAGCTGCAAAAAATCTCAAGAAAAGATATCAAATGGGAGAGGTAACTGTTTATGCGTTAAAAGGTGTAGATTTTACCCTTTACGATGGAGAGTTGGTAGTAATGCTTGGCCCCAGCGGTTCAGGGAAAAGTACCCTGCTCAATATTATTGGGGGAATGGATCAGGCAACTGAGGGAGAACTCTATTTTGGGGATAAAGGCCTTCATGAGGTCGGGGATAGAGAACTTACCCTTTACCGGAGAAATGAAGTGGGTTTTATATTTCAGTTTTACAATCTCATGCCCAACCTGACGGCTTTTGAAAATATCAACCTTTCGGTGCAAATAGCACAGGACCCTCTGGAGATAGATGGACTTTTGGAGCAGGTAGGCCTGGGGGATCGCCGGGATCATTTTCCTTCTCAGCTGTCCGGTGGTGAACAGCAGAGGGTAGCTATAGCCAGGGCCCTGGCCAAAAATCCCCGGATGCTCCTCTGTGATGAACCTACAGGTGCTTTAGACCTGCCCACGGGAATACAAGTATTAAAGCTGCTGCGGGACTTTTGTGAGAACTATCATAAAACCGTGGTAATTATAACCCATAATACTGCCATTGCGGAAATGGCGGACCGCGTGGTTTATTTGAAAGACGGGATGGTTGACCGGATAGAGAAAAACGCGCATCCCTTACCTCCAGAGAAGGTGACCTGGTAATGCTTTGGAAAAAGATGATTCGGGACATTTTAAGCAATAAGGGTTCTTACGTAGCCTGTCTGGTGATTGTTATTATTGGCCTGATAGTGTTTACGGCTTTTTCTATTGTAAGTGACAGTTTGAACCTTTCAAAGGATACTTTTTACCGGGAACAGAACTTTGCCCAGGGCTTTGTCGAACTGGTATCTATGCCTGAACACAATGTGGAGAGGTTGTCCCGGGTAGAAGGAATAAAAGAAATAAGCGGACGGGTGGTAAGGGAGGTAAGGGTAAACGCCCCCGAACGGGAGGAGAGTATTTATCTCAGGCTTGTTTCCCTGGATTTATCAGATTCCTCCAGGGTAAATGACGTGAGGTTATTAGAGGGAGAAGAATTAAAAGATAGGGAATTGAATGCCTGGGTGGATAACCAGTTTTTTCATGCCAATGAACTGGAGATGGGCCAGGAGATAGAAGTTGTAGCTGGTGGAAGAGCCAGGGAGATTACTATTACAGGGATGGGAATGAGCCCGGAGTTCACTTATCCCCTTCGCACGCAAACAGAGCTTTTCCCTAATCCGGAGCAGTTTGGTATAGCTTTTTTGCCTTTAGATACCATGGCCGCACTTTTCCCTGACGTACAGGGTAGAGTGAATGACCTGGTATTTACCCTGGAACCGGATGCTGATTTTGATCGGGTAAAGGATAGGCTTGAGCCGGAATTGGAACAGTACGGATTGAAAACCATCTATTCTCGAGATGATCAGGTCAGCCATTTAATGCTTACTGAAGAGATAACAATGTTGGAAACTCTTTCTACCAGTTTTCCCTTGTTATTTCTGTCTATCGCAGGAGTAATTTTATATATCATGTTAAAGCGTATGGTGGAACAGCAGCGGGGGCAAATAGGGATATTAAAGGCCCTGGGGTACAGTGATAAAGAAATTGTTTTTCACTACCTTTCTTATGCCCTGACGGTAGGTGCTGTAGGGGGCCTTCTGGGAGGATTTTTGGGCATTTTATCTGCCACTCCTTTGACCGAGTTGATGTTAGAATTTTTTAACGTTCCCGAGGTATATGAGGGTTTCTCCCTGTATTATTTAATGTCGGGACTTCTGCTATCCCTGACGGTGTTTCTCATTTCCGGTTATCACGGGTGTAAACAAGCTTTGAGGTTGAAGCCTGCCGAAGCCATGCGGCCACCGGCACCTGTTTTAGGCACGAAAAATATTTTAGAGAAGATAGGTTTTTTCTCAGAGATGCTTACCATTCAGGGTAAGATGGCGGTTAGAAACCTGACCAGAAACAAGGGTAGAAGCGCATTTATGTTTTTAGGTATCATGCTAAGCTGTGCGGTGGTGGCTCTTACCTGGTCTTTTAATGATCTGGTGGATAAAATGATTTTTTACCAGTATGAAGAAGTAGAGGTTTACGATGCCCGGGTAACTCTTTCCGGGCCGGATGCCAGAGACCCTGTGGAACGGGAGCTGGAGGGCCATACAGAGGTGGCCCGGGTGGAGCCTATAGCCGAGGTTCCGGTAACGCTGTCCCATCATTGGCAGGAGGAAGATGTTTCATTAATAGGGATCACCCGGGAAAGCAGCCTCTACAATATTTTAGATTCTGAAGGTAGAAGGGTCATTCCTTCAGATAAGGGTTTGATTCTTTCTGAGCGCCTGGCAGATAAGTTGAACGTATCAGTAGGTTCTACTTTAGAACTGGAAAGCCCCTTTCTTCGAGATGAAGATTCTTCTCAAAGGGTAAGTGTATATGAGATAATTCCCCAGTACCTGGGCATGAACGCCTATATGGAGCTTTCCGGACTGGAAGAGCTACTGGGCCAGGGGAAGCTAGCTACCTCCTTTCTGGTAAATGTTAATAATAATGAGAACAAAGAAGGGGGGATTTCACTGCTGCGGGATCGCTATCGGGAAAGCGAACTGGTGGCCGGTGTAGACGGAAGAGAGGAACGCATAGGGCAGGCGGCAGAGCTTATGGAAACTTTTGGAGTTGCCTTATATATTTATGTGCTTGTAGGAGTTATTATTGGATTTTCTATTATTTACAGCTCCAGCTTTATTATCGTGTCTGAGCGCAGCCGGGAGCTGGCTTCCATGAGGGTTTTAGGAATGACTTCTAGAGAAGTTTTCTCGGTAATTACTTTTGAACAGTGGTTTTTAAGTTTCTTTGCCATGCTGGCAGCTTTACCCCTGGCCCAATTAATGCAGCAGGGTTTGGCCAGTGAATTGAGTACTGACATGTATATTTTACCCGGAGAGTTGTCGTCGGAGTCTTTGTTTGCTGCTGCAGTGATAACTTCCCTTTCCATATGGATAGCTCAGCGCTTTGCCTTGAAGAAGGTAAGGGATTTAAGTCTCGTGGAAGTGTTAAAGTTTGAAGAGTAATTTTAAGGAGAAAAAGAACAGGAACAGGAGAGAATAAGGGGGAGGAATAGCAACATGAAGAAGAAATGGAAGATTGTTTTAGGTGCAGTAATTTTGTTAGCTGCTGTAGGGTTTATCTCAGTTCAGGCCATGCAGGGTCTGGAGGTTGAAGTTAAAAAGGTAAGCGCTGGAGAGATTGTAAGAAGCTTTACAGAAGAAGGGGTGGTAGTTTCTTCCAGGGAGCGCACCCTTTATTCGTTGTATAATGCCCCCATTGAAAAGATTTTGGTAGAAGAAGGGGATCAGGTAAGTGAAGGAGAACTGCTGGTTACTTTAGACGATAGTGAACTAAGATATACTCTGCAGGAACTGAATGCCCGGCTGAGAAGCCTGGAAGGTGAGAAATTGCAGCTAACAGAGGAACCCGGTTCAGCCCAGATTGAAAGCATTGAACTCCGTATAGAGCAGGCGGAAGAAAATCTTGAAGCGGTAGAACGCAACTATAACAGGTTGAAAGAGCTCTATGAAAAAGACGCAATTCCTCAAGTAGAACTGGAGGAAGCAGAGGAACTGAAAAAGCAAGCAGAAAACAATCTGGCCCAGCAGGAAAAAGCTCTGGAGGAGCTAGTGGAATCTTATGATCCGCCCAGGGGAAGCAGGGAAGTAATTGATGCAAATAAAAGCGCAATTCTGGCTCAAATGGACCTTATCCATTACCAGATAGGTAAATATAGTATTAAGGCTCCTATCTCCGGGGTAGTAACTGACCTGAAAGTAGAAGAAGGGGAGGTTGCCGGTCCCCAGGCACCCATAATGAGGTTATTTCAAGAGGAAAATTATCTGGTGGAGACCAGGGTTCTTACCCAGGATATCTACGATATTACCGAAGGAATGCCGGTAAAACTGACGTTGGAATTAAGAAATGAAGATATGGGATTTTCCGGGGAGGTAACCGAAATCTCACCCTTTGCAGAAAAAAGCCTGTCCCCCTTAGGCCTGGAGGAAGAGCGAATAAAAGTTACTGTTGCTCCGGACATCCCTGAAGGCGTGAGAATAGCTCCAGGATACAAACTGGATGCAGAATTTGTTACGGAAGAACTTTTTAATGAACTGGTAGTACCCAAGGCTGTTCTTTTTACCTACCAGGGAGAGGATGCCCTCTTTGTAATAGAGGAGGACCGGGCAGAGGTGCGTCCCGTAAAAACGGGCCTGGAAACCAGGCAGGAAGTAGCGGTAACCGAGGGCCTCAGGGAAGGAGAACTGGTTATCTTGAACCCTCAAAGAAGCGGGATTGATGAAGGGGTCAGGGTCTCCTATAGGATAATGGATTAAAGCAAAGAAAGCACGGGGTCGGTGAAAGTAAGTAGCGAATATTTAAATAACGGAAGTGAAGCGTATTAAAAAACAGTTCTTTTTTGAGGGCTGTTTTTTTGATTTTTCATTTAATCCATATACTATGCAATAAATGGAAAAATATCATTTAATTTTACGACGAATAAAAAATTGTTTTAAAAGGATAATAAAAAAGTGAGATGTGCTATAAATAGTCAGGAAGAATTGAATGAGA
>PWHX01000064.1 GCA_003555415.1 Syntrophomonadaceae bacterium
AAGATTCCCCTTCCCGAAAACGCCGCCCAGGCTGCAGCGGGTATCTTGATTCCCGGACTGATCGCCATTGGCCTGGATTTCCTGGGCCGCAGGAGCGGTGCAGCCGTCGCAGAGGCCATGGGCACCACCTATGACTCTGGTGAGGGGTGGGAATACCGGGAAGGAGGCTCCTACACTTTTGATGACGGCATGGAATACCGGGTGGTTGATGGGGAATTCGTGCCAACCCGGGAACTGGCCGACGGGGAACGATATATTAATCCCGCCGGAGACGAAAGAATTTGGGTTGGCGGCCAGCCCTGGTTTGAATCAGACTTGGCCAGGCAGCAGGCCACCAACGAAGGTTACGCCGAGGATCACCAGCGTGACGTGGAAGACTACTGGAATAAGCGCCGCCAGGAAGCAGCCGCAGCCCTTAGGCACCAGGAAATAAAGAGGCAGCAAGCTGAAATGGAAGCGGAACGCCTTGAACGTATTGCTGAACACGTAAGATCTGGCAACCACACACTTTCTGACAGCGATAATGCCAGCGAGTTCGTGGAAGGCCTGGAAAAAGCCAGTAAAGATCTACGAGAAACCGGTGTAATAGATGAATTTGACCGACGAATAATTGACAGGAATTTTGAGCGAGTACGTCCCGATATGGATCAGCTGCAAGAAGGAAATTATCAGGAACTGGATCGGGCCCATAGATCAGCCAGAAACTGGGATAGAGCTACCAGGGGAGCAGAGTATATAAAAAAAGGAGCGGATATCGCAATTGACATTGGAGCTACGGCAGTTCCCGGTGGAAAATACGTGAAGACCGGCTATACTGTTGCCCAGGGAGCCTTGGATGGCTATGAAGGGGGCTTGTCGGTAGATGTTTCAAAAGCAGCCAGGGGCGCAGTACAAGGTGGTCTGGAATCAGCCAGGGACTTTCTCCAAGAAGGAAAACTAGGTAAGGTAGGAAAGCAGGCCACAAAGTTTGGCTTGACGGTTGCCGGGGAAACAGTAGGCGGCGAAGGTTTTGTAAATGGAATAAAAAGAGGAACCGTTGATTTTGGTACAGACCAGGCTATGGACGGCCTTAAATCGGTAATTAGCGAGGACAAGTACGGCCAGTTCATCTGGTCCACCGACAAAGGAGACCCAGGTTTTGTAAACATCAGTTTGCCTGATACAGATATTTTAGCTACTGAGCAGTACCTCGATGCACTCATATCAGAAGCTGAAAGGAGGGCTCCAGATGCTCTTGTTAACAACAGTAAGGTTAAAATTATCGAATACGGAATCAAGAATGTTGGCAACTCAGCTTTAGGTACCAAGACTTAGTTTGTTTCTGAAGAAACGCTTTTATCCATAATTCTGGGGGGACTACAAAAATGCATATGACCGCCAAAGAGATTAGCTACCTTGGGTTAGCCTTTACCGATAGAACGGAGCTTAGCTTTTTTACTATGCTCGATGATGTGGAAACTGACGGCAGTGAGCACGTAAACCTCATTGAAAAAGGAGTATTTTCCGGAGATTCGTACAGCCCCGAAGCTTTAGCAATATTGACGGTTTTAGAACAACCGGAGAGGTGTTCACGGCTTATCCTGCAAAACGGAATTTTCTCTGTCGAAAAATATACTTATAAAAAGGATGACAGCCTTGTGCTTGTAGAGGCAAGCAAACAAGGCTATGTTTTTAGCAAACCGGATAGTCCGGCCGACGCTGTGTTGACTCTGGCCGATTTTGTGAGTTTTTCCAATATTACGATGACGGAATTTGACATTAATTTAGATGTCGCCGAAGGGATGGTTCTGACAGCTGTAATCGACTGGTACCGCAGAAACGCTCTTGCCGCATTCTCAAAAAAACAGAGCTCCTTTGGCCCGCCTGAACTAAAAGATATTGAAAGCGAATTTGAAGATAGCTTTGAAGCAAGCTTGATTTACATTATTTGCAAAGCTTTTAATTTTGACCCTATAAATAGGGCTGAAATTGAAAAGGCCCTGCAAAGTCTGATAGATAAATCTTACATCCTTAAAGAAGATGACGGAAATGGATTTTTACTAAACACCGACTTCGGTGTTTTCGCCAGTACCTTTCTAATTCCCGAATGTTTTATCTTATATGAAACTTTTAGCATAAAGGGGCCGGGAGAAGTAGGATTTGCCAGTAATTATTGTGTAACCGGAGGAACACATAACACGGTTGTTTATTCATACAGCGGCAGCGCCTTTGGCATGAAAACAATGAGCGCTGCTAACCTGCTCAGACATATTGAAGGTTTTTTGAACTGCCCTGATCTGGAAAAAACCCCAGGAAGCGACAGTGAAGGCAGGTAGGCCAACGCTTCCATCAAATTCGAATTTTGCAAGAAGAGCACTTGATGGAAGATTAAGAGAAAGCGCCTATTTCCATGGGTTTATTAAGGAGAGCTAACTAACATGCAAAATGTAAAAGATGCAATTAATAATACAAGAAATTTTTTCGAAAAAGGAAAGACCAGGGATCTTTTATTTAGAAAACAGCAATTGCAAATTTTAAGAAATGCAATTATAGAAAATGAGGATAAGATAATAAATGCATTAAATAAGGATCTGGGTAAATCTCCCTTCATTTCATATGTAACAGAGATTGCATTAGTCGTTAAAGAAATAGAACTATTTATCCGCAACTTGCAGCGCTGGTCTAGAACAAAAAAGGTTAGAACTCCTTTAGCCCACATTGGGGCTTCCAGCTATATTTATCAGGAACCATATGGCACTATATTAATCTTTTCTCCATGGAACTATCCATTTCAACTTTCCTTTTTACCATTAGTAGGTGCTTTGGCATCAGGCAACACAGTTGTGTTGAAACCTTCAGAACTATCTCCTGCCACTTCTGCAATAATAGCGGAAATAATTGCTGATAACTTTAAACAAGGACTGATTACGGTAGTAGAGGGAGATAAAGAAACTAGCATGTTTCTCCTGGCAGAAAAGTTCGACTACATTTTTTTCACAGGAAGCACCTTTGTCGGTAAGCAGGTGATGAAAGCTGCCGCAGAAAACTTAACACCAGTTACTCTGGAATTAGGTGGAAAAAGCCCCTGCATTGTAGATCTCGATGCCAACATTGATATTGCGGCCCGAAGAGTGGTATGGGGGAAATATCTAAATGCCGGTCAGACCTGTATTGCACCAGATTATTTGCTTATTCATAAGAGTATTAAAGATAGGTTTAATGAAAAAGCTCAAGGTTATATCAAAAAATTTTACGGAGAGAACGCTTTGTTAAGCCCAGATTACAATCGAATCATCAATAAAAAGCACTTTGAGAGGTTATCCAGCTTTCTAGACAATGGTACAACGGTAGTTGGTGGAGAAGTCAACAAAGAAGCACTGTATATTTCTCCAACCATTATTGATGATATAGATTGGAAAGACCCTGTTATGCAGGAGGAAATATTTGGACCTATTTTGCCGGTGATAAGTTATGAACGTATAGAAGAGGTTATTAAAGCTATCAAAAACCAGCCTAAAGCCCTGGCTCTATATCTTTTTTCCAAGAATAAAGCTGTGCAGGATAGAATTATTAAGGAGATACAATTTGGTGGAGGCTGTATCAATGATACAATTATTCATGCATCTTCTCCATATTTGCCTTTTGGCGGCATTGGAGAGAGTGGGATGGGTGTTTATCATGGCAAGAGTAGTTTTGTTACTTTTTCTCATCCAAAAAGCATCGTTAAAAGAGGCAATTTACAAGATTTTTCTTTTAAATATCCTCCATATAAAAAAGACCATCTAAGACTCGTTAAAAAGATCTTCAAGTGGTTATAGAAAAACAGATTGCGTGGGAGATATGTCCTCCAGGTCACGCGAGGGGTGCTACGTCCCTGGATAACGGATTCTAAGCTTCAGATGGAGTAGAAACTCCACCTGAAGCTTAGAATCCTTAGACTAGAGGGGTTTTCCCATAACGTCAAGGGTAGAATGATCATTAAAATGAGTAAGACTAACGTTGTCTTTTTCTAAAATAAGACTTGATGATATTCTTGCTGACTCTAAAATGGTAGGAAGCCCGCTTCCAGGGTGAGTTCCACCGCCGACAAGATAGCAGTTATCAAACTCCTCAAACTTATTATGTGGTCTAAAATAAAGCATCTGTCCAATATTATGTGCCAGGTTAAATGTGGCACCACTGTAGACATTGTATTCTTCTTCCCATGTTTTGGGAGTAATGATTTTTTCTGTTTCGATATGACTTCTAATGTCAGTAAGGCCGGCCTTTTGTTCTAGCAGTGTCAAGATTTTTTCTCTAAAAGGCTCCTCGTTAACGGTCCAATCAATACCACTAAAATTATTAGATACAGGCACTAGAACATAAAGAGCCGCTTTTCCGGGAGGTGCCACCGAAGAATCCGTCACCACTGCGTTTTGTATATAAAATGAAGGGTCTTCAGGCACTTTGTTGCCATGAGTTATTTCCGTAATATTTTGCTTATAGTCATCTGAAAAATAAATATTGTGATGTTCAAGGGGATACTGCTTGTCAACTCCAAGATACATCATAAATATTGAACATGAGTATTTTTTCTTCCGCATCTTTTCACTCGTATACTTTTTCTTATTAGCTTCTGGCACCAGATTATCCATGGCATATGCAAAATCAGCATTAATAATAACGTGATCTCCCTCTAGCACTTCACCATTTTCTAGTTCTAAGCCGACAGCCCTGCCATTTTTTACAATAATTTCTTTAACTGCAGTATTAAGAGTAATCTTTCCCGCAAGATCCCTGCATGCTTTTGCTATTCCCTGACAAATTTCATTTAACCCGCCTAAAACATGAAAAATTCCAAGTCTGTGCTCGATAAAAGAAATAATACTAAAAGTGCCAGGGCATTCCCAGGGTGACATGCCAAGATATTTTGCCTGAAATGTAAAAGCAATTTTAAAGTCATCATTTGCAAAATAATTGCCCAGGTGACTAAACAAGTTTTTATGAGCATCAAGATAAGGAATAGCAGCCCTTAATTCTTTCCTAAGCATATCAGTTAGGTTAGAATAGGATACTTTTAAGGACGGAAAGACTTTAGCAAACTTTATCTCTTCATTCTTTAAGAAATTTAAATACCAGGGATAGGAACCTGGGAAAAGACTTTCCATCTGCGCTTCCATCAATTTCTGATCGTTATACAGTTTAAGGACCTTATTATCCTTATATTGCAGGCGATACATGGGGTCAACTCTTTTTAATGTCATGTAGTCCTCTACAGCTTTACCAGCAAGGGAGAACATCTCTTTAAGTTGAAAATCCATCATCAAAAAAGTTGGGCCAATATCAAAGGTATAGCCGTCTTGTTTAATAAATCCTGTTCTACCACCAACATAACTGTTTTTTTCAAAGATATTTACATCATAGCCATAACTGGCTAAAATCATCCCTGCTGTTAATCCTCCGGGGCCTGCTCCAACAATTAAAACCTTTTTACCCTTCATAATTCACCTCCAAAATATAAGATATAATTATACCTATTTGTTCTCCTCTAAAATCTTATCTCTTACCTGCTGACCTGATAGCACAACCATGGGCATACCCCCACCAGGATTTACACTTCCTCCAACAAAATAGAGATTCCTATATCTGTCGCTTTTTTTTGATCCCTTGAACCCCATGTTTTTTCGCTTTTCAGAGACCACACCATAGATTGAGCCTCGATTAGAATAGTATCTCTGTTGAATGTCTTCGGGTGTCCACATTATTTCTACAAGCAGATGCTTTCTAAGATCTGTTAAACCCATTCGCTCTAACTTATCATAAATCTTTTCTTTTAACTGCAGATAATCGTTAAATGTATAGGGCTCATCTTGGATATAGGGGATATGGGGCAGTACTTTGATGTTGTCACATCCGGAGGGTGCAACGGTGGCATCGGTTCTGCCGGCAGCTACTAGATAAATTGTGGGATCATCCGGCAGCAGCTTTTTTTTAAAGACAGTGTCAAAATGTTTCTTTTGATCATTAGCAAAGAAAAAATTGTGATGTCTTAACTGTTCATATTTTTTGGACACTCCCAGATGTAAAACTAAACCTGAACAAGAAGGTTCAAATCTATCATAGCTTTTTAAGGATTTCTCATCTTCTTTTAACAAATTCTTATAGGTAGGTACAAACTCGCTATTAGAGACTACAATATCTGCTGGGACAGACAATCCATTATTTAATACAACGCCATTTACCAGATCACCTTCTTTAGTAATATTCACTACTTCGCTATCTAAATGAATTTTAACCCCAAGTTCTGTGAGAAGCTTTTCAAACCCCTTGGCGATATTATACATGCCCCCCTTAACATACCATAGATCATATTCAAATTGAACGTGAGGCATTAAGTTTAAAACCGCTGGAGCATCATATGCTGAAGAGCCAACATATTTTATGAAGAAGTCAAAAATATCTATGAGGTAGGGGTTGCTGATGTATTTGGCTACACCTTTATGTACAGTACTTTGAAAATGAGAATCCCTTAAACTTCTGAACAACCCATAGTTTTTAATTAATTCCATGAGGTTATCTGAACCATCTTCAAAATAGGCCTTGTCGGCAAACTCATAAATTTTCTTTGAATAGACAAGAAAATCATTTAGTTCATCTAAATCCTGTGGAAAAACTTTTGCATTTAGATCCAATATGTCTTTAACGTCTTTAAAAAGATCTATAATTGTTTCATCTTCAAAAAAACATCTCCAGTGAGGACTGACAGTTTCAATCTCAAAATAATCCTTCATGTCTTTTCCCAATCTCTTAAAAAGGTTTTCAAAAAAATGGGGAAGTGTTAAAATCGATGGCCCTAAATCAAACTTGAACTGCTGCGTTTCGAGATAATTAAGTTTACCGCCCACTTTATCATTCTTTTCATAAATTTCCACATTAAAACCTTCCGTAGCAAGTGAAATAGCAGCAGAAAGTCCCCCTAACCCAGCTCCTATCACTGCAACTTTAGTCCGTCTTTCTGGCATAATGTCCCCCCCCCTCCTATGAGCTTCCCCAGGTAGAAAAAATTTTCCTTTAAATATTAAATATGTTAATAGTTTAGCACAAAAAAACGGTTAACACTATTAGTATTGATAGTTATTTGTGAAATTCTTTTCAAGCTGTTCTAGGATTGGAGAGAGGTTTCAAGAGTGTTTTAGGCTATAAAAAAATAGATTCCCAAACCACACACAAAAAAAATGATTGAGGCAATATTAAACAAGACAAAGTAAAAAAGTCTCTTACTGCCAGCATCAGAATGATTAAAAAAGAAGGGTAAAATAAGGGTAAACATCAATGGAACAGCGGATATAGCTATGCTCGTATTAAAGGATATATTACCATAGGATATTAAAAGGATGATACTTAACAAGTTAAAACTTATAACTCCCAGCTTAATAACAAATGGACTAAAGATAACAGAAAAAGTGTTCTTTTGATGAATTTTATCAGATGGATAATCAGGAAGAGTAGTAGAAAGAGCACAACTTAAATGTATAGGGATTAAGATAAACAATATTTCCATGGGAAACAGATAGATACTGCCTTTTTGAAGATAAAAAGCGAAGAGGGGAAGCAAAATTGCTAAGCCTATACCCTGTAAAATTTCGCCGCCACCTCGATATGAAAGTTTAATAGGATCATAACTATAAGCCCATAATAAAAACAGAGCTAATCCTACAAAAACCATGGATAGAGGGCGATTGAAAAACAGGGTTAAGATTATTCCCAAAGAAATATTTAAAAGTACCATTAGTAGGATTGCCCGCTTCATAGAGCTTTTAGAGATAATACCATTTACCAGTGTTCGAGAGCCCCCTGTGAAGATTGTATAAGTATCATTGTCCTTATCCGCCTCCTCGTCTGCATAGTCATTTCCATATAAAATATACAATTGAATAAAAATTCCAAAAAGATGTGATAACAAAAAAAATGGCACAGATAGATCTTTCGTAAGTGAATAAGCTATTGCGTTTCCTAACAACAAAGGGAAGAATATATAGGCCTGAGCAGTAAGCCTAGAAGCTTTGATCCATGCCTTTAAATTTATCATTATGTTAACCCTCTTCTTTTAAGCTTAGAGATTTAAAAATTTAATTCACTAATGTTGCAAAAAACCTGGTTTTTTGCTATTTGGATATAGTAGGCGTATAAGATATTGCATGTTTTTTAAAAAACATAACAGATAATGTTGTAGTGATCAAACCTATAGTTAATGTCAGCAATGAAATAGGTGTGCCCGCACCACCATCAATAAAACTATTTATTATTACCGAAACAGAATTCCAACTTATATGTAAAATAATTGGGGCTAAAATAGAGCCAGACCATATATACACAAGTCCCAAAAAAATACCTGCAATGAAAGCATAGCTAGACTGCAAAACATTTAAATGCATCAGGCCAAAAACAATTGCCTGCAATATTAGTGCTATATGAAGACTAAAGTCTTGACTAAGGCGCTTGAAAATTAATCCTCGAAAAGCAATTTCTTCAGCAATGGGTACGATAATTCCAACCCCTAAAAACAAAACAACAAAATGTGCATTAGCCATAATTTGCTCCATTAGAATCTGGTGTTCAGGAAAAAACGCCTCCAGGTTAGTTAAATCTATTAAGGATGAAAAAAATAAATAAATGCCGGCGCCCATAACAAAAGAATAACACGCCTGTGAGTAGTTTATGGTTTTAAAAGAAAAACGGCTCAATAAATTCTTGTCTTTTCGCAAGAAAAATAACCAATATATAAAAATAGAGCCTAAGCCTCCTACGGTAGAGAACAAAATCGAATTTTCCACGAAAACATCTAGAAGAATTTCAGAGGCTATATTTGGGTTAACTGTATAATGATAAACGGTAGCCCCTATACCGACAAAGATATCTGGTAATACAAACATGCTTATAACGAGTGAAACAAAGCCAACTATTTTTAAATATTTTTTAAACATATTTACCTCCTACTATTGCCACCTAAAGTTTTTAGGTGGGGCATTTCCGCCCATACATCGCTACCTGTGGTGCTTAGAATTTGTGGTGAACTATAAAAAGTAATTTAGGTTAAGAAAGCCCCGTTTTGGGGCTTTCTTAACCTTTCTTGATTATTACAGCTATTTAACACGAGGAAAAACATTTTGTCCTCTCCTTAAGTTGAACGGCGGCTACAATCGCTAACCTGGCCTTTTAATAATTCCAAGGCATGGAAAAGAGCCGGCTTAATAACCTCCATACATTCTTTAACTGCCTTAGGACCGCCCGGTAAATTTATTATCAAAGTACTCTCCCTTACCCCGCAAACTGCCCTGGACAACATGGCATGAGGGGTTTTTTTTAGGCATTCGGCCCTCATTGTCTCTGCCATCCCGGGTACCTGCTTTTCTATAACAGCCAGAGTAGCCTCCGGTGTATTATCCCGAGGGCACAAGCCTGTTCCGCCGGTAGTTAAAATTAGATTAACTTTAACCTCATTTACAAAATACATCAGCTTTTCACTGATGGAATTTAGATCATCAGGAACAACCGCATAATCAACCACATTTCCCCCCAGCTGGATAATAGTATCTTTAATTACCCTGCCGCTCTTGTCTTCCCTTTCGCCCCGGGCACCGGTATCGCTGGCTGTTAATATAGCTACCTTAAACATAAATTATTATCCCCCTGTCTAACAAGAACATATTTTAATAATTATTAACTAAATTCCACGTCAAATCAAAAATTCCTGTTTTTTGGGCATTTTCCATGAAGAATTGATATTCAATTTTTCTTATTTACTAGAGCAATTTTTTGAAAGTATTGAGGTATTTTCGACTTTTTCCTAAAAAGATTGACAATTGTGAATCTTTAATCTATAATTTAATTACCATAAATTTGAAAATGGGATGGTGATTTTAACTTGTTGAACAAGCCCGTCAACTACCCACGGCTAAAGCCGTAGGCTTGTAGAAGCCTTGGTTGACCAGCTTAAGCCTTAACTGGCTACGTTACTTGCAAATATATAGGTACCCTGGAGTGCTCTTTCAGCTCCAGGCACTACGGGTAGTGATTAAACAGTTCTAAGAGGTAGGAACAGTGTTGCTGCTAAAAACTGCAAGATAACATTGGCGAGGAAGCATTAACAGGACATAGTCCTGCATTATCTTCGAGAGGAGATTAATTTCATGGTATATGTACTATCTAAAGAAGGCGAGCCCTTAATGCCAACAAAGCGTCATGGTAAGGTTCGACACTTACTAAAACAAGGCAAGGCAAAAGTAATTAAGAAAACACCATTTACGATTCAGCTACAGTACGAAACTACTAACTATGCTCAGCCTGTAAGTCTAGGTATAGATGCAGGCACAAAGCATATTGGCTTATCAGTAACTACAGAAAAAGAAGTTCTTTTTGAAGCTGAAGTTTCACTACGTACGGATATTACGGATTTGCTCTCAACTCGTAGAGCAAGCCGTAGAAGCAGACGTAATCGTAAGACACGTTATAGAAAGCCAAGGTTTAATAACCGTAAACGTAAAGAAGGCTGGCTGTCTCCGTCTATTCAAAACAAAGTAGATATGCATGTAAAAGCTATTAACTTAGTTACCGGTATTCTTCCTGTCAAAGACGTTACGGTAGAAGTAGCTCAATTTGATATTCAAAAGATTAAAAACTCTGATGTCCATGGCAAAGATTACCAACAGGGAGAACAACTAGGTTTTTGGAATGTTCGTGAGTACGTTTTATTTAGAGATAAACATACTTGTCAGTACTGTAAAGGCAAGTCAAAAGATAAGATACTAAATGTTCATCATGTCAGGAGTCGTAAGACACATGGTGATCGTCCTGGCAACCTAATTACTCTTTGCAAGACTTGCCATAATAAGCTCCATGCAGAGAATTTAGAGCATTATTTTAGTCCGTCAGATAAGGGTTTTAAATCAGAAGGTCAAATAACAGTAATGCGTTGGTTTATCTATAATAGCATTAAAGAGTTATATCCAAATACCAGTTTAACTTATGGTTATATAACCAAGAACACCCGTATCAAGAATAGTTTAGAAAAGTCACATATAATAGATGCACGTTGTATAAGTGGCAACCCATTAGCAAAAACTTTGCCAGATATCTAT
>PWHX01000139.1 GCA_003555415.1 Syntrophomonadaceae bacterium
AACCCCGCCCTCATTCAGCTTTCTTTTTGTATGCTTTTGATTTTGTCTAGATAAAGGTCAGTCAAGGATTCAGATATTTCTTCATTGTATCCTTCGCTGTAAACCTGGTAATAGGGCTCATCCGGGTCTGGAATGATTAAAGCCCAGCCTTCTGGGTGACGAACTTTAATGCCGTCAATCATTTCTACCTCTTTCCCCTGGTTTTCTTCAATTAACCTGCGCATAACTTTTCCTTTAGAACCCCAGGAACACTCTATCTTTTTTTTGGTCAGGTGAAACTCGGGGATGTCATCTAAAAGTTGAGAAAAACGTAAATCCTCCTGGCTTAAATATTGAATAATATATGTCAGAGCAGCCACAGCATCATACTGCAGCAAGAACTGGTCTATCAGGTCCTGCTTTTGAATTTCTTCCATCAGGAACCTGGGTGCTGTTTTAGTTCTAACCACTTTCCCGGAAAAACGCTCTGCAATTTTTTCAACAACCCCGGAGACATTCACCGGAACTGCTACTATCCCATTTTTATTAAATTTAAATAGAATGTAGGAGATTAGAGCTGTATAATAATCTCCCTCTACAACCCTTTCTTTATCATCTATAAGAATCAACTCTTCTCCTGCCCTGTCTACTACTACCCCAAGGCTAGCTTCGTACTCGTTAATCACTTCATTTGTTCTTTTGATTCTCTCCCTTATCTCTGAGCGGGAAAAAGGCTGCTTTTCTTCAGTAAAAGGTTCGTAAAGAATTGTTTCTACATTAAGTTCTTTCAAAATAGGAGCAATTGCAGTATATACTAACGGTTCAGCAAAAGCTAGAACTATACGATTGTTAGCTTCTCTAACTGCATTTGCATTTATTCGTTTCAGGGTAACTTCCTTATACTTTTCTAAGAAATTATCACCCTGTACTGCCTCTCCTACTTTTTCTCCCTGAATTCTCTGATAATCTTCTCTCTGGTAGGCCTGCTCGATTTTTTTCTCCCAATCCTTGGATATATTTAAACCTACTTCATCAAATATTTTTAAGCTAATTTTATCTTCTTCCTTGGGTGATCTGTGAATGTGGACACCTCCGGCAGCGCCCAAATCCTTTACTGCAGCCCGGGCCATAGGTACTAAAAGATTATCCATGACTGTAACCTTTGCCCCGGCAGCCAATAAACCTGAAGTAAACGCCTGTTTTAGCATGCGGGAGGCACCCCAATCATCAGAACTTATCATAACCAGGGGGTCCTCACCTAAAAGAGATCCAAAGGCATTGCCTACCTGAACCGCCAGTTCAGGAGTTATTTCTAAATTAGGAACTCCTTTAATACCGTCTATACCGAAAAGGTTTTTACTTACCTTCCGTCCCCAAATAACACTGTCATGCACTATAGTTCCGCTTTCAATATGTTTATGGGGCCAGATTTTCATTTCAGGTTTTATCCGACTTCCTTCTTCTACTATACTTTCATCACCTATAACAGAACCTTCGAAGGCAGATGCCCCGTTCCCCAGGCGTACTTTATTACAGAAAACAGTCCCTCTAAGTTCGGCATTTTTCCCGATGTAGACATTTTGCCAGAGGATGCTTTGTTTGACGGAAGACTCCTTTTCAATAATAGTTCCCGGGCCAAGAACTGTTGGTCCCTTTACCTCTGATGCCGGGCCTATCATACAACCGTTACCTATTACCAGCGGGCCTTCAATTTCCGCCTCTGTTGATATTTGGGTTTTTTCTCCCACCCATACCTGTTCTTCCTGCTGTTCCCCCTCAATGTCCACTGATACCTTGCCTTCTAATATATCATAATGAGCCTGCTGGTACTGTCCCAGATTTCCAACATCACACCAGTAACCTTCCGCAACATAACCATACAAAGGCATTTTTCTTTCCAGTATCATAGGAAATAAATTTTTGCTAAAATCAAACTTTACCCCTTGTTCAAATAAATCTAAAGCCTCAGGTTCTAATATATATATACCCGTGTTTACCGTATCACTGAAAACCTCGCCCCAGCTTGGTTTTTCTAAAAAGCGGGTAATCTTGCCATCTTCTGACGTAATCACCACTCCATATTCCAGGGGAGTTTCTACAGAAGTTAATACCAGGGTAGCCATAGAACCTTTTTCTCTATGGAACTTAATAGCAGCAGACAAGTCAATATCAGTTAAAGCATCACCGCTAATAACTAAAAATGTTTCATCTAAAATGGATGAAGCATTTTTTACGCTCCCTGCCGTCCCTAAAGGTACATCTTCAATAAAATAATCTAAATGGACCCCCCACTGGGAACCATCTGTAAAGTAATCTTTAATGGCCTCCGGCATGTATTGGAGAGTTACCCCTATTTCTGTTATATCATGGCTTTTTAACAGCTTAACTATATGCTCCATCATGGGCTTATTCATTATAGGAACCATGGGTTTAGGTCTATCGCAGGTGAGGGGCCTTAACCTGGTTCCCCCACCGCCAGCCATAATTACTGCCTTCAATTTGAACCACGCTCCTGTCTTAGCGAAATGAGATTATCATTTGCCTGAGCAAAGTGAGGGTTAGCAGACTGTAGTTTGGCCTCATATATTTCCATAGCTTCTCTGCTCCAGGCATCTTTCATATAGGAGTCAAAAACTTCTTCGTAAACTTCAAAAGTTTTTCTGGCTATGCCTTCCCAACTATAATGGTCTCTAACTTTCTCATAAGCATTACGGCTTAATTTTTGGGCAATGTTTTCATCCATGAGGATTTTAAGAATATCGTTGGCTAAAAAATCAGCGTTACCCGGGGGAGTTTTAAAACCATCTTTACCGTGGTCAATTATTTCTGATAAACCACCAATGTTAGATACTACAACAGGTGTTTTGGTAGCCATTCCCTCAAGAGCTACAATCCCAAAAGGCTCGTAAAGACTGGGGAAGACTGCAACATCCGAAGAAGCATATAAAAGGTTGCGGGTTTCGTCATCAATATATCCAGTAAATACAACTCTATCTTCAATTCCCATGACCGCTGCTTTATTCTTTAGCTCCTCCATCATGGGGCCCTTACCGGAAACAACAAACTTTATTTTGGGATAATGAGTTGAAATTTTAGGAACAGCATCCAACAGCACCTGAACCCCTTTTTCCTGAACCAGTCGCCCAACAAAAAATACCATTTTTTCTTCAGGTGCAGCAAATTGATTTCTGAATGACTTGACATCCTCTGGGGATGCTCCAGTTTGGTAATTTTCTAAAGTTACACCGTTATAAATAGTTCTAATTTTATCTTCTGGGATCTTAAATATGTTTTCCAGTTCGTTTTTCATGTAACTGCTGCAGCAAATAACATGCCAGGCTTCAAAGGCTAACCACCATTCCACATCACCTATGAACCTCTGGTCATCGTTGTGTAGGCCGTGATTTCTACCGCATTCTGTTGCATGAATGGTAGCAATCATGGGTATTTTGTTAATATGTTTCAAAGCTCTGCCGGCATAAGCTACCAGCCAATCATGAACATGAATAATATCGTAGTAGCCTTCTTGGTTAAAAAGAGATACCGCCTTTTCCAGCATCGAAATGTTAAGTTGGATAATCCAGGGGATAAAATGAGAAGGGCTTACATCATAAGGGGTTACCCGGTGGACCTTTACTCCGTTCACCTTTTCAAAGGAAGGAAGTTGGTGGTCACCGACGGTTATGAGGTCTATTTTCTGACCGTTCTTAGCTAGATTTGTGGTAAGATCATAAACGTGTTGGGCCAATCCTCCCACTGATTTTGGAGGATATTCCCAGGATAGCATCATAATTTTCACCAAATATCACCTCTCAAATTACTTTTTAGATAATTAAATCTTTTATTTATCTAAAGTTTAAACTTTTTTTATTATATCCATTTATGAAATTCTTAATTAGTAAATGGTTATCTTAATTTAATATTTATTTTAAATTTTTATTCGGATAAAAAAACTCAATCTATGAGAGGTGTCTCTTTGACATAGAAAAAAATTCTCTATACGAAATATAATGCTACAGTTATAAATAAAGGCCCTGCCTTTGTATTATACAAGCAGAACCTTTATGTTTACAACAACCTTTTAGTTTTTTCCAGAATGAATCACGTTCATATAGGGTGCAATTTTCACTGGCTCATATTTTTGAGAAGCCTTACTAGAATCTGCTAATAAAACTATCCAGGTCTACGGCAGGGAGAGTTTTGATCCGCACAGATCCCCTTGAGGCCAATTCCAAAGATATCTTGGATATTGTTTCGTTGTCCGGTGCTTCCACAATGTTGATAAAATCATAGGGGCCAAGGATAGCATACTGGGAAAGCACTTTTCCACCCATTTCCTCCACTTCTTTATTCACTTCCTTAATACGCTCCGGGTTTTTCTTTATAGTCTCACATCCCTCATCGGTCAATCGGCTTAAAAGAACATAGATAGGCATAAACAAGCGACCTCCTTTATACAAGATTTATACTTAATTATACCATAAAATGCTAAAAAAGTAAAAGGCACCAAATTATTTTTCTATATAACACCATAGCACACAAAAAATCATAGCCATCATCATATCAGTTCTATTCGGACAAAAAAGATTCAACCCATATTTTATCCCCGTCGGTTGTAACCGTAACTGCTCCGTCCCGGTCCATTCTGTATGCTGAAACCTCCCTTTGCTCAAGGCTCTCTAAAGTTTGAAAAGAAGGATGGCCAAAAGGATTTTCCCCAACCTGTATTACCGCAATTTCCGGGTTGACTGCTTCCAAAAAATTTTCCCCTGAAGAAGAGGAACTGCCGTGATGACCAACTTTTAGTATATGACTGCTTAAATCGTAGTTAGATTCTAACATGTAATTTTCAGCAGGATATTCGGCATCGCCGGTAAAGAGAAAATCCACTTCTCCGGCTGTTAATTTAAAAACCAGAGAGTTATTATTTAAATCTGAAGACGTGCCTGAAAAAAGCCTTTCAGGAGGATTGTAAAAGTCCATAACCAGGTTATTCCCAGCAATACTGTCGCCGGTTCTAAAGTACATCAAAGGTATTTCTTTTTCCGCAATTAAGTCCATAAGATTTTGATACAGGAAAAAATCGCTCTCTGCCGGAGAGGCAATAATTAAATCCACAGGAAACTGCTCAATTACAGGGATCAGCCCACCGTAGTGGTCTTCATGGGGATGGGAGATAATAACCAGGTCCAGCTTTCTAACCCCCTGGTGGCGCAAAAATGGAACCACAACCCGCTCCCCTATAAAATCCTGACCGTACTCCTCTTCATAAACATAAGCAGGCCTTCCACCACCATCAATAAGAATGTTTTTACCGGAAAATGTCCTTATAAATATAGAATCCCCTTGGCCTACATCCAAAAAAACAGCTTCCAGGCTTGGCTGACCCTGAAAAGCAGGCAGCCAGATAAGAAGAACAGCTAATACCATACCTCCAACAAGAAGTGAGTAGTTCTTTTTACCGGTCTTATGCCTTACCCGGGTTTTAACTTCCTTCCCCTGACTTATAATAATACTACTATTCGGAAGCAATACTAAAATAAAGAAATAATAAAAAAATATGGTAAGAGGTCGTGGGGGATTAACCATTACATAAGCTCCAGGGATTCCCGAAAGAGCCTCAGCCGTCCAAATAATATAAGATAAAAATAATCTGTTTATTTCAAAAAAGAAAAACCCCGCATAGGTAATTATGAGAGTGCTTAAAATGCTTAAAAACCCCAGACCAATTATTATACCTAAAAAGGGTAAAACCAGTATATTGGCCAGGAGAGCCATCAGTGAAATCTCAAAAAAATAATAAGCAGTGAGGGGTAATATCCCCAGTTGCGCTGCCAGGGTTACAGAAATTATTTTCTTTAAAAGTGATGGAAGTAATGACATTTTTTCTTCCAAGAAGGGCGTCAAAGTTATAATAGACAGCACAGCCATAAAAGACATTTGAAAGCTGATAGTAAAAAGCCACAGCGGCTTAACTATAAGTATTATCAGAGCAGCTAAAGCTAAAGCAGTCAGGGGATCTTTATCTTTTTTAACCAGAAATGCTCCCGCTCCCAGGGATAACATTAAAGCAGCCCTGAGGGCAGAAGGTTTAAATCCTATAACAGACAGGTAAATAAAAATTAAGATAAGAATTAATAACCAGGAAAAATCCTGCTTAATTTTAAAAAGCCTGAACAACTGCAGCAATAATAAAGCAATTAGCCCTATGTGAAGTCCAGAAACAGCCAACACGTGAGCCATACCTGCTCTTCTGAAGCTTTCTTCCAGCCGGGGAGACAGCTCCTCCCGGGCTCCCAAAATAATACCTGCCAATAGAGACCCCTCTTCTGAAGGGAGATTTTTTTCTATAATATCAAGTATTTGATTCTTAAGAGTTAGACTCTGAGAGATAAACCAGTTTCCCTCCCCGACGCTTAGAACTTCTACCTGGTGAAAGTCCCTTACCTGCATGGTTGCGGTAACACCCCGGGTTAATAGATGAAACCCATAATCAAAACCACCGGGGTTTCTCTCACCAGGGGGGACCTTCAAATCACCCCTTAATTCAACACGGTCTCCGTAGTCTAATTCCCCTTGCCCATAAAGGGTTACTCTTACCTTACCTGTGGTCCTCTCCTGGATAGAAGAATCATTAATATCAAGTACTTTCAGGTCAAAGACCGTGCGGTTTTTATCGATAAGGGGTTCTTCCCAGACGATGCCCTCCAGGGCAACCTGAGAACCTGCAAAATTGCTGATATCACCAGGAGGCAGAAAAATAGCCCGCTGAAAATTGAATAGCCCCAGGAAAAAAAAGAATACCAGAGCTCCTGTATAAAAATATTCAGGGAAGCGCCGGTATAAGATTAAGGTTAGCAGAAATATTAATCCTGTTATTATAAATATTAAGTACAAGCTTAAATATTCCTGAAAATTATTAAAATATAGTTTGCCGCAGGCTGTGCCCATCACCAAAAAAAGGACCCAGAAAAAAAGGGGACGTTTTGAAAGCGCCTCTTGCATCATTTCTTTCCACATGGCGTTATCTCCTTTAGAACAGAAAAACTGTTTATAGGAAAAATGCTTGCTTATTTTATAAATATTTCTATATAAAGGAAATATATCCTTGTTTAGAACTTAAAATACTCAAAAAGCTTTGCATTTACTATTGCAATTTATAAGCTTTAACTTCTCGTATTAAAACAGCTTACAAGGAAATTTATGTTCTACTATAGAATTAATTATTATAGAATTAAAATGATAGCTTTGGGGGGGGGACTATCATGGTAGAAAACTATGAAAAGCAAGCGCGGTTGTGGGGAATGCTTTGTCACCTTACTGCTTTATTACCTTTTTTTGGAGTGCCTTTTGGAAATGTATTGGGACCTCTAGTTGTATGGCTTATAAAGAAAGATGATTACAGTTTTGTAGACCAACAAGGGAAGGAGTCTTTAAACTTTCAAATCTCCCTGTTGCTTTACAGTATTATTTCCGTAATATTAATCATCGTTGTTGTAGGAATAATACTCTTAATTGGCTTGTTAATAAGCTATATTATGCTGGTAATAGTAGCTTCAATTAAAACTAGTAATGGTGAACCTTACCGTTATCCGTTTACAATCAGGTTTATAAAATAGCAGGCTAAAGAATAAAAATATCACAGATACTTAACTAAAATAATTAAACAGACCGCTTTTTGGGATATCCCAGAGAAGCGGTCTGATTTGTTTATCACATATGTACCACCGGGGTTCTCTAACCAGGGAGACCGCAGTGCCCATCACCAAAAAAAGAACCCAGAAATTCTTGTATTGCCTAAAGGTATTTGCCCAAATATGGCGAATCATGTAAAGGATAACAGGGATTCTGTTGCTAATTATAACAATGGCACACCTTTAAAAAGGAGGAATATGCTTAATGAAAAAAATTCTGGCTCCTATTGACGGTTCCCATAACTCTCTAAAAGCTTTAAAATACGCCAAAAATATAGCTGAAAAATATGGCTCTCAAATTATCTTGGTAAATATTCAAAAACCTATTTTTTATGAATCACCCAAACCGGAACCTGTAGGCGAAGAAAGACCTATAACCCTTGAAGAAGAGGCAAGTAAGATTATTAACCAGGGGCTGAAGGTTCTTGAAGGATGCACTGCATCAATTAAGTCATTAACTAAATCAGATGATATTGTAGGTAACCCGGCTGAACAAATTCTTTATTTAATAGATAAAGAGGACGTTGATGTTGTGATTATGGGTAGTCACGGTTTTTCCGGTATCAAAAAGTTTTTTATGGGAAGCGTTTCCCATAAAGTTCTTCAGCATTCTTCGAAACCAGTTATGATCATAAAATAAAGCTCCTCCTTGGAGCGAATAGGAGGGGATATAATATGCCGGTCCCGGTTAAATTCCCGGTCAGATATTTCATTCTCAATCAGTTCCTGAATAACGGTATCTGAACCACAGCCTTCAGCATGGTTATAATACTCCAGACATCCTGCCGATAATTATAATTTGCAAAAAATAGAAAAAAAAGGCGAGCAATGTTAACCCTGTTGTTTAATTATGGTTGACAATTACCAATGTTTCTTTTATTGTATTATTATGAAATTAACTGCAAAAGATATTACCTTTACCTCTGTATTTACAGCAACCGCCTGCCTTGCAGGCCTTATATTGAAAATAGCTCCGGCAACAGTCCCATTCAGTATGCTCCCCTTAGTAGCCATGCTGGCAGGAGGGGTGCTGGGCAGTAAATTAGGGGCAATAAGCATGACTCTCTACATGATTCTGGGTTTAGCCGGTGTGCCGGTCTTTACTAACCCGCCCTTTGGAGGCCTGACCTATATTTTTCAACCAACCTTTGGATTTGTTATAGGTTTTATATTCTGTGCATTTGTTGTGGGCAAAATATCGGAAAATAACAGTAGACTTTCTTATGCCCATAATCTTTTGGCAATGTTTTTAGGCCTGACCGCTTTGTACATAACCGGCTTAGCCTATCTTTATTTAATGCTTCATGTTTATTTAGGTAGGGAAATAGGCTTTATTGAACTGTTAACCATGGGATTTTTACCTTTTATATTATTTGACTTGATTAAAGCTTTAATAGCTGTAAATTTAACTAGAACCCTTATGAAAAGAATTAATCCCAAATATAAATAATTGAGACTATCAAACTACATAGCGGGGGCTACCTCTCAGAAAACTCCTTATATTTTTTACTGTAGTTCGCCGTATGCGCTGAATAGCTTCCCGACTGTAAAAGCCAATATGCGGTGTAATCACAACGTCTTCCCGGTTTAAGAGAAGCTGATTGCGGACAAATTTTTGCAGCGTATCCTGGGGAAACTGTGGAGAAAAAAGCCTGTGTTCCTCTTGGATTATATTTTCGCCTTCTAAAACATCAAGCCCTGCGCCAGAGATTATACCTTCCTCCAGAGCCATAAGCAAAGCTTCTGTGTCTATCAGTTCCCCCCGGGCAGTATTAACCAACAAAGCTCCTTTTTTAACTAATTTTATATTCTCTTTATTTATCAGGTAATGTGTATGCTCATTAAGGGGAGCATGCAGGGTTATTACATCAGATTCTTTTAAAACCCGCTCCAGGGGAACATAATTAAAATCCAGTATTTCGGCTAAAAAGGGCTGTTTATTAACATCATACGCCAGGACATCCATACCAAAACCTTTTGCCATGCGAATCACATGAAGGCCTATGTGACCTGCACCTATAACCCCCAGAGTTTTGTCCTTTAAATCAAAACCCTGCAGCCCTTTAATATCATATTTTTCCCTGGCACTACGAAAATAAGCTTTATGCACATTCCTGGAGAGAGCCAGTATCAAGGCAAAAGTATGTTCAGCTACTGTGTTTTCGCCATAAACAGGAACATTTGAAACCATGATATCTCTTTTTTTACAGGCTTCCACATCAATATGGTCGTATCCGGTAGATCGGGTCGCAATAAGTTTTAAGTTGGGCATGATTTCTAATACTTTATCAGTTATTTCTGAGTAAACAAAAACACACAATACCTCAGTATCTTCTATTTCACCTTTGAACTTTTCAAAGTTTTCCTCGGTCAAGGTGTCTTCTAAAAAAGATAAAGAAAAATCTTTGCGAAGACTCTTTCGAAAGTAATCCTTTTCCTGCTTTGCTTGTATTTCAAAAAAAGAAATTTTGCTTTTCACAAGCTTTTTTCACCTCACAAAATATCTCAACCATTTATTTAAACTGATAAGCCTTCTTTAAGTATTCTTTCACCCCTTAAAATGAATATACAACCTTATATCATGTTGAATTAATAGAAGCAACAAAAAAGTTGGCCCTTACCTCTAAAGCCAACTTTATAAATCCTTTATGCTTTTTAAAATATTTATTATCTTTTTATTTCCTTCCTGGCCAGTTCATCACAACGGTTGTTATACAGGTTATCGGAATGGCCCTTTACTTTAATAAATTTTACTTGATGCTTTTTAGACAGAGTCAAAAGTTCCTCCCATAGGTCTTGATTCTCAACAGGTTTCTTTTGCATTGTTTTCCACCCGTTACTCTGCCACTTCTTCAACCATCCTTGGTTAAAGGCATTTACCAGATAAGCACTGTCACTGTATAAGTTAACCCTGCAGGGATATTTAAGAGCCCTGAGAGCTTCTACTGCAGCCTTCATTTCCATTCTCTGATTGGTAGTATGAGCCTCTCCCCCGAATATTTCTTTTTTCTTATCTCCATAAAGTAAAACAGCTGCCCAGCCGCCGGGTCCGGGATTACCCGAACAGGCTCCATCTGTATATATTTCAACCGTTTTCTTCATCAAAATTTACCTCCATAAACTGCTTTCAGATTTAAGAATGTTTACAAGTTTCAAAATTAGGGCAAGTATATCATATTAAACAAATATTTACCAGTGAAATGATTTTTACCAAATTTTATTATCAAGCCCTTATTTATTTGTTACACTTCTGCTAAAATAAACATATATT
>PWHX01000116.1 GCA_003555415.1 Syntrophomonadaceae bacterium
CTTATTAAAGTATTTTTTGGCGATGAAGTAGAGGAGATTTCTTCCGAAGCGGCTGAACTGATGAAAGAGGAAACATCGGTTCAGGGGGGGAAAAGGTTTAGGGAAGAAAGCTTAAAGGAAGAAAACTGGGATAAAAAGGCCATTAAAGGGATATTTAAGAGAATAGGAAAAGAGCTGGATACAGGGGGTAAGAAGCTGTTTCAGCCTGTTCGGATTGCATTAACCGGTCAGCTGCAGGGGCCTGACCTGCAGAGCTTGCTATTTCTTCTGGGCAGGGAAAGGGTGGCAAATAGACTAAAAAACACTCTGAATAAGCTAATTGACAATTGAGCCGGATGATAATATAATGTATTATCAAACGATAAAACTTTGCATATAGTGAAGTAGTGCATTTAATAAAGTGATGATGGGGAGAAGTAAATTTCTGCAGACTCACAGAGAGGAACTCTTATTGAGCTGAGAGGAGTTTTGAGAAACGAGAAGTTGAAATGCGCCCCTGAGCCTGGGCCGGGAAAGCTTTTTAAGCCGTATAGGCCTGCGGGATAGCCGTTATCTATCTTAAAGTGGGGTAGAGTTATTATTTTACCCAAACAGAGTGGAACCGCGGAAAATATCCGTCTTTGAAAATATATTCATAGGCGGATTTTATATTTTAGGAATTAAATTTATAGAAGGGGAGCGAAAAATATGTTTGCGGGAATTAAGAGGGACATCAGGGTTATTTTCGAAAGGGATCCTGCAGCTAAAAGTATTCTAGAGGTAGTTTTGTGCTACCCGGGATTTCATGCTTTAATTCTCCATAGAATAGCTCATTATTTTTACCTTAAAAATATGGTTATTTTCCCCCGGTTAATATCCCAGTTAAGTCGTTTTCTTACGGGAATTGAGATTCACCCGGGAGCAAAGGTAGGTAGAGGCTTTTTCATCGACCATGGTATGGGAATAGTTATCGGGGAAACTGCCGAAATCGGGGATAACGTTACTTTGTACCAGGGGGTAACCCTGGGGGGTACCGGTAAGGAAAAGGGTAAAAGGCATCCTACTATTGGAAGTAATGTGGTCCTGGGAGCAGGTGCAAAGGTTTTAGGTCCCGTTGAAGTGGGTTGTAACGCTAAAGTTGGTTCAGGATCTGTTGTGTTAAATAATATCCCGCCTGATACTACAGTAGTGGGTGTTCCTGGAAAGGCTGCTGTTCACAACGGGAAAAGGCTGCCGCATATTGATCTTGATCACCATAAGCTTCCTGATCCGGTGGCTGAAATGTTTAAGGGAATGCAGGGACAAATAGATGAACTGCAGCAGCAGTTAGATAATTTAGAAAGGGGATGTAACAGTGGCAGTAAAGCTGTTTAATACACTTAACAGGAGAATAGAAGAGTTTGTTCCCCTGAAAGAAAAACAGGTGGGAATTTATGTTTGCGGCCCTACCGTTTACGACTATTTTCATATTGGGAATGCCAGGGTTTTTCTTATCTTTGATGTAGTGCGACGTTATCTGGAGTATAAAGGATACCAGGTAACCTACGTTCAAAATTTTACTGATGTTGAAGACAAAATGATCAAAAGGGCCGAGGAGATGGATATTACCGTCAGTGAACTGGCAGAAAAGTTCATAAATGCCTACTTTGAAGATGCCCAGGCCCTGGGAATTAGAAAAGCCAATTATCATCCCCGGGCTACAGAACATATTAAAGATATCATAAAGCTTATTCAAAAATTAGTTGACAAGGGCCTGGCCTATAATATTGAGGGTGATGTATATTTCGATACTACCAGTTACCAGGGTTACGGGAAATTAACCGGGCAGGCCCTGGAAGACCTGGAAGCGGGGGCCAGGATCGAAGTTGACCAGCGCAAGAAAAACCCTATGGACTTTGCCCTCTGGAAAAAAGCAAAAGAAGATGAGCTTTACTGGGAAAGCCCCTGGGGTAAAGGTCGTCCTGGATGGCATATTGAATGTTCCGCCATGTCCATGCAATACCTGGGGGAAACCCTGGACATTCATGCCGGTGGCCCTGACCTGATTTTCCCTCACCATGAGAATGAAGTTGCCCAGAGTGAAGGAGCTACAGGGAAGCCTTTTGTGAAGTATTGGATGCACGCGGGATATCTAAACATTGACAAACAGAAGATGTCCAAGTCTTTAGGCAATATTCTCACGGTAAAGGAAATACGTAAAAAGGTAGACCCCCTGGTTGTTCGCTTTTTCTTGCTGTCTGCCCATTATCGCAGCCCCATTAATTTCAATTTTGAACTGCTGGAGCAGGCCAGGGGAGGGCTGGAGAGGTTAAACACTCTTATTCATACTCTCCTGGATATAATAGAAAAGGCCGATAATTACCCTTTAGATGAAAAAGACCGGGAAATGTTGGCTAAAGTCAAGGAATACAGGCTTAAGTTTGAAGAGTCCATGGATGATGATTTTAACACGGCGGATGCAATTGCTGCTTTATTTGAGCTCACTAAAGAGACAAATATTTACCTGAAAGAAGAAAAACAAAACCTTGAAGTCATAAATAAGATTCTTGATACTTATAGGGAGCTGGGTGATGTTTTAGGGCTTATTCCGGAGCTGAAGAAGGAAGAGCTGGACCCTGAAATTGAAACTCTTATCCAAAAAAGGCAGGAAGCCCGGAAAAATAAAGATTATGCTGCGGCTGATGCTATAAGAGATGAGCTTTTGGAAAAAGGCATAGTTCTAGAAGATACTCCCCAGGGAGTTCGCTGGAGAAGGAAATAATTTTTCAAACAAGGAGGGAAATCATTTGGAGAAGCAATTAAAAGTATATCTGATAAACCATACTCCACACCCGGAAAAAACTGTTGCCTCGGCGGCAAAGCTTTGCTATTCCCGGGTAGGTGTGGAAGAGATTGAAGAGAACTTAAATACTGAAAAGATACAAAAATTTTTACAGATACTTATGGACATGGGTCATGAATCTCCCGTTGAACATGTTTATTTTACTTTTGCTGCAGAAGGGGTAAGCAGGGCTTTAACCCACCAGTTAGTAAGGCACCGTATAGGTTGCTCATATTCCCAGCAGTCTCAGCGTTATGTTAAGCTGGATCAGTTTGATTATGTTATTCCCCCCAGTATAAATGACATTCCCCAGGCCCGGGAGGTGTTTATTAAAGCTATGGAGCAGGACCAGGAACATTATGACCGCCTGGTTCAAATGCTGGTGGAGAAATACAGCGGGTCTATTTCAGAAGAAGGAAGTAAAGAGGGTGCTTTAAGTATGATTGAAAAGAAAGCTATAGAAGATGCCCGCTATATTTTCCCCAACGCCTGTGAAACTAAAATAGTTTTTACCATGAACGCCAGGGCGCTGTTTAATTTTTTCAAGCAGAGATGTTGTGAGAGGGCCCAGTGGGAGATAAGGGGATTAGCCACAGAAATGTTAAAGAAGGTTAAGGAAATAGCCCCTGTTCTCTTTGACCAGGCAGGTCCTGATTGTATAAAGGGCGCCTGTCCGGAAAAACAAATGTCCTGCGGTAAAACAGAAAAAGTAAGGGAGAAGTTTAAAAAACTGTAACCTTATATACATAACATAAAAAAAGGAAGTAAAATTCCTTTTTATTTTTTTTGTTTTTACACTAAAAGTGATATAATGCTAATATGACGTCTAATTAAAAATGGGTGTGTTTTATGGACAAATCAGATTTAATATTTGGAAGACAACCAGTGCTAGAAGCCCTCAAAGCTGGGTTTAGCTTAAAAAAGATAGTGTTAGCCCAAGGAACTACAGGTAATGCTATTAAGGAAATAGAGAAATATGCGCACCAGCAGAATATCCTGCTGAAAAGAGAGGACCGTAAATATATAGACAACCTGGCTTCCGGTATCGGTCATCAGGGTGTGGTAGCTCTGGGTTTTGAATATAATTATGCTGACTTAGAAGAAATATTTTCTCTGGCGCAAAAAAAGGGAGAACATGCTTTTATTATTTTAATGGATCAAGTTAAGGATCCTCAGAATTTAGGGGCTTTAGTTCGCACGGCAGAAGGCGCCGGTGCCCACGGAGTAGTAATACCTTCCCGGAGGTCGGCTCAGGTTACCCCTGCTGTCTTAAAAGCTTCAGCAGGAGCGGTTGCTCATATACCTGTAGCCAGGGTAAAAAACCTTAATTACCTGGTAGAAGAATTAAAGGACAGGGGCCTGTGGATTTATGGGACTGATTCATCTGGACTTTACTCATACCATGAAGTAGATTTACGGCTTCCTTTAGCCCTGGTAATAGGAAGCGAAGGCAAGGGTATCAGCAGGCTTTTAGGGGAAAAATGTGATTATTTAGTCAAGATACCCATGATGGGGAAAGTAGATTCCCTTAATGCTTCTGCTGCCGGGGCAGTACTGATGTACGAGGTCCTCCGCCAGAGAGAACAATAGATATACTTTGTAAGCTAAAAATTAATCCTGGCGACTGTCAGGAATGGCTGGAGCCATAGGTGGCGGGCGTTGCCTTATTGTGAAAGGAGGGTTAAAGATGTCGGTCTATTTAATTGTAGATGGCTATAACATAATAAATGCGTGGCCTGATTTAAAGGTTTTGGCTGAAGATAATCTGGAGGCTGCCCGTTTAAAGTTAATAGACTGCCTGACAGATTATATTTTTTTATGGGATAAAATAACTGTGGTTTTCGATGCACACCTGGTGCCCATGGGTTCTGAAACCCGGGAAAATTTCAATTCTATAGAAATTATATATACCAGGGAGGGAGAAACTGCAGATAATGTTATAGAAAAAATTACTCATAAATTTAAAGGTAATAGTAATATAGATATATTGGTAGCAACTTCAGACTGGGCCCAACAGCAGACTATTTTAAGCCGCGGTGCTCGTAGAATTTCAGCCCGGGAACTAAAACAATTTCTTACATCTATAAAACAAGACATACGCAATGAATATATAGAAAATATATTTTTAATTAAAAAAAATTATCTAGATAATCTTCTAGAAAAGGATGTAAAAGCCAAACTGGACAAGTGGCGATATAGCGGTAAAAAAATAATGTCTTGACGATACACTGAGGGGTAAGTTATAATTACTATGTAAACTTAGCGGTATCCCTAAAAACAAAATGGAGGCGATGCTGGTGTCAAATGCCCAACAAGAGATCCGTGGGTTAGCTGTAGAGTATGATCTTAAGACCGATGAGGAAATTGCCGAAGAAGCGAAGCATGGTAGTCCGGTCGCTTTAGAGTTTTTAATTAACAAGTACAAAAATTTTGTTAAAGCTAAAGCGAGATCATATTTTTTAATTGGGGCTGATAGGGAAGATATTATTCAGGAAGGTATGATTGGGCTCTACAAAGCGATTCGCGATTTTAAAGGGGACAAGCTCTCGTCTTTTCGGGCGTTTGCTGAGCTTTGTATTACCAGGCAGATAATAACTGCTATTAAAACAGCAACCAGGCAGAAACATATCCCTCTAAATTCATATGTATCATTGAACAAGCCTATTTATGACGAAGATTCGGACAGGACTTTACTTGATATATTAGCTGGTGCCAAAATAACTGATCCAGAAGAATTAATGATTAACAGGGAAGAGTATCATGATATAGAATTCAAGATGGGAGAAATTCTGAGTGATCTGGAGTGGAAAGTTTTAATGCTTTATCTTGAGGGGAAGTCGTATCAAGAAATAGCTGTTGAACTTAAAAGACATGTTAAATCTATAGATAATGCTCTGCAAAGAGTTAAAAGAAAATTAGAAAAATATCTGGAAATAAGGGAAAGTTCATAATAAAAAGCATTAATATTTATAATAATAATATTGTGAATAATTAAGTAGAATTAAGGGTCTTGACTTTTATTTATAAACCATGTATAATTTAACTCGCTGTGTTGGCCGACGTAGCTCAACGGTAGAGCAGCTGATTTGTAATCAGCAGGTTGCGGGTTCGATTCCCATCGTCGGCTCCACTAAATTATGGAGAGGTACCCGAGTTGGCCAAAGGGGGCAGACTGTAAATCTGCTGGCGGAGCCTTCGCTGGTTCGAATCCAGCCCTCTCCACCATAAAAAATAATAAGGTCGCGGGTGTAGCTTAATGGCAAAGCCCTGGCTTCCCAAGCCAGCTACGTGGGTTCGATTCCCATCATCCGCTCCATGATAATGATAAACAGCGCGGGGTGGAGCAGTCAGGCAGCTCGTCGGGCTCATAATCCGGAGGTCACAGGTTCAAATCCTGTCCCCGCAACCAATATTAAATAGCAGGTATATGCTCACGTAGCTCAGGAGGTCAGAGCGTATCCTTGGTAAGGATAAGGTCACCGGTTCAACTCCGGTCGTGAGCTCCAGTGGCGGCGTAGCTCAGGTGGTTTAGAGCATACGGTTCATACCCGTAGTGTCCGGGGTTCGAGTCCCTGCGCCGCTACCATATTATATTCAGCTAAACTTGAGAATATCAAGTTTTTTTATTTTTATTTACCTTGTATAAAATTAACAAAAGTTGGCATAATAAACTCTTATAAAGTCAGGGTATATGCCCTGGCTTTTATTAGTACAGGTTAAGGTCAAAATGTTGACATTCCCTATAAATTGTGGTAGATTTTAAAGAGTGTAAAAAGTGACTTACTTTAAGATGTTATAGAGCTTGGTAGTTACAGAATTGTGGGGGGTGTACTTAATGAGAGTGAGAGTAACCTTAGGGTGTACAGAATGCAAACAAAGAAACTATATTACTTCAAAAAATAAGAGAACAAATCCAGACCGTATGGAGATTAAAAAATATTGTAAGTTTTGCAACAATCATACCCTTCACCGGGAGACCAGGTAAGGTTTTATTATAGTTTAGTGAATATTTAAAGGATGTGAAATAGTGGGTGCTAATACTAAAAGCAGCAATCTAAAAGGTGTTAAAAAGGTCAACAAACACCTTAAAGATGTTAAAGTTGAGATGAAAAAAGTCCACTGGCCTACGCGACAGCAATTATTAGTGTTTACCCTGATAGTCCTGTTTTCGGTATTCACAATTGGAGTATTTTTTTGGCTCTTAGATATAGGATTTACTGCACTGCTGCAGTTAATTATCACGTAAGCCAGTCAGAGGAGGGAAGGACTAATAAATTGTCCTTAATTATGAGTAAGAATCTGTGGTATGTAGTCCATACTTATGCGGGTTATGAGAATAAAGTTAAGGCTAATCTGGAAAAAAGAGTAGAATCTATGGAAATGCAGGACAAGATATTTAGAGTACTGGTTCCCATGGAAAAAGAGATTGAAACGAAAAATGGAAAGAAAAAGTCAACCATGAAAAAAGTTTTCCCCGGGTATGTTCTGGTAGAAATGATAATGGAAGACGATTCGTGGTATGTAGTTCGTAATACTCCTGGTGTGACAGGTTTTGTCGGCCCGGGCTCCAAGCCGGTCCCTTTAAGTGAAGAGGAAATCCAACATATTTTAAAACAAATGGGTGTTGATGAGCCCAGGACCAGGGTACAGTTCGAATCAGGACAGCAGGTAAGAGTTATGGATGGTCCTTTTTCTAATTTTATAGGTGTTATTCAAGAGATACTTGTAGAAAAGCAGAAGTTGAAAGTTTATGTTTCTATGTTTGGCCGGGAAACGCCTGTGGAACTGGACTTTGATCAAGTTGAAAAAATGTAAGGAGGTGGATATAGACTAATGGCTAGAAAAGTTATTACGGTAATAAAACTACAAATTCCAGCCGGTAAAGCAACTCCTGCTCCTCCTGTTGGTCCGGCCCTGGGTCAGCATGGAGTAAATATCATGGCTTTTTGTAAGGAGTTTAATGAAAGAACCTCCGGAGAAGATGGTTTAATCATACCTGTAGAAATAACTGTATTTGAGGATCGGTCTTTTACTTTTATTACTAAAACTCCTCCTGCAGCAGTATTGTTAAAGCAGGCAGCCGGCCTGGAGAAGGCATCGGGAGAGCCCAACAAGTTGAAAGTTGGCACTGTGCCCCGTAACAAGGTAAAAGAGATAGCCGAGACAAAGATGAAGGATCTTAATGCCAATGACATAGAGGCAGCTATGAAAATTATTGAAGGAACGGCCAGAAGTATGGGAATAGTAATTGAAAGCTAAATAATTAAGTGTGATGGGAGAGCAAATGCTCGTTATACCATAAGGAGGTTATATAGATGGCAAAGGCAAAAAGATATATAGAAGCAAAGGAGAAAATTGACAGAACCAAACTGTACGATCCGGAAGAAGCTATGGATCTGATTAAAGAAACAGCAAGTGCTAAATTTGATGAAACTATAGAAGCAGCAGTTAAGCTGGGGGTAAATCCCAAACATGCGGACCAGCAGGTTAGAGGTGCTGCAGTATTGCCTAACGGTATAGGTAAAGAAGTTAAGGTCCTGGTTTTTGCAAAAGGGGAGAAGGCAAAAGAAGCAGAAGAAGCTGGTGCTGACTATGTTGGAGCGGAAGATATGGTAGAAAAAATCCAGGGAGGTTGGATGGATTTTGATGTAACCGTAGCTACTCCTGATACCATGTCCATAGTAGGTAAGCTGGGGCGAGTATTGGGACCCAAGGGATTAATGCCTAACCCTAAAACTGGTACTGTTACCTTTGAAATCAGTAAGGCTATTAATGAAATTAAAGCTGGTAAAGTAGAATACCGTACAGATAAAGCAGGTGTAGTACATGTTCCTATTGGAAAAGCATCCTTTGAAAAGGAAAAGCTTTTGGAAAACTTTTACTTCCTGGTGGATACATTGATGAAAGTTAAGCCTTCCGGGGCTAAGGGACAGTATTTTCTAGGAATTACTGTTTCTTCTACCATGGGACCAGGTATAAAAATTAACGCTCAAAAAGCCCAGGCTTTAGGTAAATAAAGTTGAAGCAATAATAACCGGTAGCAATAATAACTAAATAATTTATTTTGACTGTAGACAGCAGGTGCCTTAACGGCTTAATAATGCCTGCCGAGGTCGGTGTGCTGGTTTGGGAACTGCCTCCGTATGTCTACGGGGGTTTATTATTTTTTTGACAAGTTTTTTTAAGGAGGTGAATAATGGGTGACAGTTAGAGAGGAAAAGAAAAAAGCTGTGCAGCAATTAAAAGAAAAGCTTAAAGCTTCCCGTGTACTGATATTAACTGATTACCGGGGTTTAAATGTGGCAGAGATTAATGAACTCAGGAATCAGCTTCTAGAGAAAGGGATTGAATATAAAGTAGTAAAAAATACCCTTACGAAGATTGCCACTACAGAAGCTGGCTTAGATGAATTGAATTCTTACCTTGAAGGTCCTGTAGCTATAGCTTTTGCTGAGGATGATCCCGTAGTCCCGGCCAAGGTCCTTTCAAATTTTGCTAAACAAAATAATAAATTAGAAATAAAGGGCGGAATGCTGGCCGGTAATATTATAGATGTGGCTAAAATCAAGACTATAGCAGAACTTCCTCCCCGGGATGTCCTGCTGGGTAAGGTTGTTGGAGGTATGCAGGCCCCTGTATATGGAATGGCTTATGCCGCGCAGGGCCTATTGTTAAAAACAGTTTATGCTCTTAAAGCTATATCCGAGCAGAAGGCAGAAGCTTCATAATTTTAAAAATAAAAATAAAAATTAAAAATACTTAGGAGGTATAAATAAATGTCTAAAGTAGAAGAAGTAATGGAAATTATTAAAGGTATGACCGTATTAGAATTATCAGAACTGGTAAAATCTTTCGAAGATGAGTTTGGAGTATCAGCCGCAGCCCCTGTTGCTGCTGCCGCAGCTCCTGCAGCAGGTGAAGGAGCCGAGGAGGAAGAGGAACAGACGGAATTTGATGTAGTATTAACAGGCCCAGGCGAAAAGAAAATTCAGGTAATTAAAGTAGTAAGGGAAATTACCGGATTAGGATTAAAAGAGGCTAAGGCCCTGGTTGATGAAGCACCCAAGCCTGTTAAAGAAAAAGTGAGTAAAGAGGAAGCTGAAGAACTTAAAGGTAAGTTAGAAGAGTCCGGGGGCAGTGTAGAGCTTAAGTAATAATTTTATAGCTTAATTAATAAAACTATAAAGCTTGAAGCGCTCCTATTTATGGAGCGTTTCAAGCTTCTTGACAAAGGATCCTGGCTGTGCTAAAATGGCTTAGCGTAGTTATAAATCTAATCTATGGGAAGCAAATCATTACAGTCAGGTTAAAAGACGCACGAAAAGGGTTAAAAAAACGCAAAAAAGAAGTTTTAAAGGCGTACCTGTTTTCGGCGATATTTAGGAGGTAAAAATAATAATGTATGCTATAATTGAAACAGGTGGAAAACAGTACAGAGTAGAAGAAGGACAGGTAATCAAAATAGAAAAGCTGCAGGCTGAAACTGGTGAAGAGGTTACATTTGACAAAGTGCTGGCTGTAAATAAAGACGAACAGCTTACAATCGGAACACCGGTAGTTGAAGGAGCCAGGGCACTTGCAAAAGTAGTTACCCAGGACAGGGACAGAAAAATTACCGTATTTAAGTATAAAGCTAAAAAGAACTACCGGCGCAAAATGGGTCACCGTCAGCCTTATACAGCAGTTAAAATAGAGCGCATTGAAGTTTAAATTAAAAAATGTTGCAGGTAAAAATCAATAGAAATCACAATAAACAGGTTACTTCCTTTATAGTTATTGGCCATGCCAGTTCGGCACCTTATGGTAAGGATATTGTATGTGCTGCTGTTTCAGCTATCACCCAAACTATTATATATGGAATAATTAAGGTTGTGAAAGTGCAACCCGAACTCAAGATAGAAGAGGGACTTATAGAGTGTTATATTCCGGGTAACTTAACAGAAGCAGAGTTGGAGAAAGTGGGTTTACTCCTGGAGACAATGATTTTAGGTCTGGAGGAAATAC
>PWHX01000145.1 GCA_003555415.1 Syntrophomonadaceae bacterium
TAATTTTTGTAGCTCATTATGATACTTCTAAATCAGCAATAAGTTTTCACCCGGAATTGGTAAAAAACTTTAGATCTACCTTTCTTTTGGGGTACTTTTCTATGGTAATGTTGACATCTGTATTCGGTATTTCTGTTATTTTAAGGAGTTTCGATTTTAACGTTTTCAAAACACTATGTTATCTTACTATTCCTTTTGTACTGGTTCTTTTCCTATTTTTTTTAGTAATGTTGCACCGGGAAATATTTGGGGAATATACTCCCGGGGCTAATGACAATGCTTCAGGAGTAAGCGTCCTATTAGAAACTGCTAAAGAAGTAAAAAAAAATCCTCCTGAATTTATTGAAACCTGTTTCTTGGCTACCGGGTGTGAAGAAGCAGGTGCTGTAGGTATGATAAAGTTTCTAGAAGAATATAACCCGGATAAACAAAATACTTTTTTTATAAATATAGATAATATTGGTTCAGGAGATCTAAAATATATCATGAAAGAAGGCATTCTAAAAAAATATGCTTCTAACGATAAATTACTAAAAAAAGCTTCTTTGTCTGCTCAGGAAAAGCCTGAGATTAAAGTATCAGGAGCTCCCTACCATCTTCTTATAACCGACGCTACTGCCGCATTAGCCAGGGACTATAAAGCCATGACAATTCTGGCCATGAATAAAGAAGGTCTTTTACCAAACTGGCACTGGCACACTGATACCATAGAGCGCATTGAAAAAAATAATTTGTTAGGGGCCAGAACGTTGGCTCTAAGAATTCTTTATAATATAGACGAGTCAATTAATTCATTTTAAATTTTACTAAAAAGTTTTTATGAATTGTTATTAATAGATAAAATTCACTTAATTTTACACAAATTTTAAATTATAATTGCTAGATATAACTTCAAACATAAAAAACTCATGCATAATAAGCAGGATTAATCCTGCTTATTATGTTATACTATGAGCAAATTGAAACCTTAATTTTCTCAGGAGGAATTAAGCTTGACATATAAAAATGAAATAATAAAGATACTTGAAATTTTGAAAACCCTTTATCCTGAGCCTGAGACAGCTTTAGAATTCAGAAGTCCCTATCAACTATTAATTGCAACTATCCTATCCGCCCAGACCACGGATAAACAGGTAAATAAGGTTACAAATCAACTATTTGATAAATATCCAACTCCCCAGAATATTGCCAAACTAACTCCAGTTCAACTTGAAGAAGAAATAAAAAACTGTGGTCTTCACCGAAATAAAAGTAAAAATATTATTGAAGCCAGTAAAATAATCACTAGAGATTATAATGGTAAAGTACCTGATAGTCTGGAAAAACTAATTAAACTCCCGGGGGTAGGAAGAAAAACAGCTAACGTGGTTTTAGCAAACGCCTTTGAAAAACCTGCTTTTCCTGTAGATACTCATGTTCAACGGGTATCAAAGAGGCTGGGTATTTCTAGTGGAAGAAATGTATTTACTACAGAAGGTGAGCTTTGTAAGGTTATCCCCAGGGATCTTTGGAATAAAGCCCATCACTGGTTAATCTATCATGGGAGAAATATTTGTAAAGCGCGAAGCCCCCTTTGCAGCAAATGTTCCCTGTCCAGCATATGTAAAACCGGAAAAGGAAATAATTAAAACAAAAAAAGGATTTTTTTATAAAATGTTGAATATTATTTAAAACAATAAAATTTTTTAACACACTAAGGGGAGCTTCTTCTTGGAGGCTGAGAGGGCAGGCCCAAATCTGTTGACCCTTGTAACCTGATATGGTTAATACCAGCGTAGGAATAGTGTTGTAGGCTTTAAAAACGCCTTTATTATCCTTGTTGGGTAGGCGTTTTTATTTTTATTATATTTTTAAGGGAGGAAATGAAATGTTAAAAGATACCAAAATAACGGAAATAATTATTAAAAAGTATTCGGAGGAAATTCAGGATTATCTATACTCAGATGTAGCTATTGCAGGGGGAGGCCCGGCAGGACTTACCGCAGCCTATTACCTTTCAAAAAATGGTTTTAAAGTTGCCATTTTTGAAAAGCGGCTAAGCATTGGAGGAGGAATGTGGGGAGGAGGAATGATGTTTAATCAGCTTGTCTTCCAGGAGGAAGCCCGGGAAATATTTGAAGAATTTGAAATTGACTATGAATCTCATGGAGACGGGTATTTTTCTGCCGATTCTGTTTTAGCGGTAACAACAATGGGTTCAAAGGCAATAAAAGCAGGAACTAAAATATTTAACCTGATATCTGCAGAAGATGTTTATGTAGAAGGTGGTAAGGACATAACCGGACTGGTAATAAACTGGAGCGCAGTGGATATGTCCGGCCTCCATGTAGACCCCATGACGGTTGCGTCAAAATACGTAATAGATGCTACAGGGCATGATTGCTGCATAGTAGATGTAGTGCAAAATAAGTTAAAAGGAAAGTTAGATACAGAAACAGGAAAAATTGAAGGAGAAAAATCTATGTGGGCAGAATCGGGAGAAAAAGCACTGATTCCTTATACAAGAGAAGTGTATCCGGGTCTTTACGTGGTTGGCATGGCTTCTAATGCTGTTCACGGTGGGCATCGCATGGGCCCAATTTTTGGAGGAATGCTGCTTTCAGGAAAAAAAGCAGCAGAAGAAATAATCAAAAAATTGTCGTAAGAGTAAAAAGCGTGAATAATTCACGCTTTTTTTATTTCCTTGCTTCCAACATTTAATGTTTCACAACATCTATTAGAGATTCATATTATAACAGAAAATAAGCCTTTTTAAAAAAAGAGTAACAGGTGTGATAATATGCTTACTATATCTGATAAAGCTCGACTGAAACTAAGGGAAATAGTAAAAATACACGATTCTGCCGGTTTAATTAGATTATTTATGCGAAATGAAAAATGAGGAATTCCCAAGCTGGGAGTGGCTCTGGAAGAGTCAAAAAAAGCAGATGATACTGCCTTCAAGCTAGAAGAAGGTTTAACTGTTATTATTGATCCCGGTGCAGTCCGATGCCTTTCAGGAACTATAGTAGATTACTATAATTCCTGGGCAGGCAAAGGGTTTCATGCAAGGAAAAAACATTAACTGTCCTGTATATACTTGGCCACAAGGTCACCTAGTTCTGAAGTGGAATAACCCATTTTCCCTGCAGAAAGGCTATGTATATCATTTACGCAAACCTTAGTAACCGCCTGCTCCATAAGATGAGCAGCTCTGGATTCACCTAATATTTCTAACATCATGGAAGCAGCACATATTGCTGCCAGAGGATTGATAATATTTTTACCGCCATATTTAGGTGCAGAACCACCGATTGGCTCAAACATAGAAACGCCTTCAGGATTGATGTTGCCTCCGGCAGCAATTCCCATACCTCCCTGGATTATGGCCCCTAAGTCGGTTATAATATCCCCGAACATGTTATCTGTAACAATTACATCGAACCACTCAGGGTTTTTAATCATCCACATACAAATTGCATCCACATGCCCATATTCTCTTTTAATATCCGGATATTCTTTGCCTATTTCATTAAAAACCCTATCCCATAAATCAAAAGCATAAGTTAAAACATTAGTTTTGCCGCATAAAGTTAATGTTTTTTTGTTCCTCCTCTTTTTACAGTAATCATATGCATATTTAATACATCTCTCTACACCCTTACGGGTATTTATGGATTCCTGAACAGCTACTTCATCAATGGTTCCTTTTTTTAATACCCCGCCGGCCCCTGCATAAAGCCCTTCAGTATTCTCTCTAACCACTACAAAATCTATATCTTCAGGCCCTTTATCCTTTAGAGGAGTTTCTACTCCAGGATATAGCTTTACAGGTCTTAAGTTAATATACTGGTCCAGCTCAAATCTAAGTTTTAGAAGGATATCTTTTTCTAAAATTCCGGGCCTGACATGAGGATGACCGATAGCACCCAGATAGATAGCATCAAATTCACTTAATTCTTTTACAGCGTTTTCGGGAAGAGTTTCCCCCGTACGTAAGTATCGTTCACCACCAAAGTCATACGTAACCGTTTCTATCTTAAATTTTAACTTTTCACTTACCACTTCTAAAACTTTTAATCCTTCTCTAACCTGTTCTGGCCCGGTTCCATCACCGGGAATTACTGCAACGTTATACATTAATCATTCCTCCAATCCTTTATATATATTAATTTTAATATAAAAAACACAAATAGTAAAATCAAAATATTGTCGAATTCCGGTTCTGTCATGACCAAACAAAAAGCAGCAGAAGGTAACAAAACAAGTGTTTTTTCATTAAAGGAAAAATAAGGGTTATATAGAAAACTTTATAATATGCTTTTAATAAAGGAGGAAGGTAAGTAATGCAAAGAAAAAAATCAGGTAAAAAACCAACAAAAGATTGTCCCTTATGTTGTGAACAAATTCATGTAAAGGCAATTAAATGCAAGCACTGCAAATCCATGCTAGAGAGTTTACCTAATGATGAAAACACAAGGGACAACAAACCCTTTCAGGAAAACTACAGTAAAATAAATGAAAGGTGGAGAGAGGAGGCAAGCTCTACAGCAGAAGTAATAGAAGATGACTTCCAGCCGTTTCAAGAAAGAAGACAGGATGAGCTCCTTGGGAAATCAAATGAGTCGTGCTTTCAGGAAACATTTGATGAATACCCTTATAAAGAAATGTCAAATAAGCAGCAGCAAAAGCAAGAAAAGGTACTTTATCTTCAACCTACAGAAAATGAATCAGACTCTGATATTACAAAATTATACCCTAAAGCACATACTAGAAAAAGGTTGTTAGCTTTTTTAATAGACGGGTTTGTACAAGCTGCTGCACTTATCCCGGGTTTAATGATTATTTATTTTAGCGGACAAGGACTACAGCCTTTAGCAGATGGTATTATTCCGTCAGGCATAAATTATTTAGCAGGAGGGGGACTATTAATTATTGGATTCCTGTGGTCACTGTTTTATGGTCTTACTAAAGATGGGTGGAAAGAGGGGCAAAGTATAGGTAAAAGGATTACAGGTCTTATGGTTGTAAATACAAAAAATAATATACCCTGTAGTAAAGGAAAATCATTCTTAAGGCAAATTTTTATGCTACCCGTTTTTTTTGTTGAGCCAATTATTATTCTATTTCAGGGTAAGGGGAAAAGGATAGGAGATTTAGCAGCAAAAACCCAGGTAATTGAAAAGTCCTTATATCGTAAATATTCAGCTTCTCAAAACATCTTTTACTCAAAAAAGCATGCCTATATGAGCTAAAAAAAGTCCTTTCCGTAAACTTGCGGAAAGGACTTTTTTTAATTTAAAATATTTTACATATTTTAATAATCAGACCACAGGGTCACTGAATCTATAACAGATTCCTGAGGGAAAAATTCTTTAAATATACGGATAATACATAAGCTCTTCTTTAGATCTAAGAATCCTGTCCTGGCTGAATGGTATAGCTTGTAATCTGTCAAATAATTTACATAATATGTAACTGGTATTTTCATATAGTAAAATTATTATAATATCCCTTGACAAAACGTCATATTTTTCTTACATTATAAGTAAGACAAAATGAGGGTGGTTAAAATTGGATAGGGCGAGATTGTCTTCAAAAGGGCAGCTAATTATTCCAAAAAAGTGTCGTGAAAAGTTAAATTTGAAACCTGGGGACCAATTCAGTGTAGTTATTAAAGAAGGAATGCTGATACTGCAGCCCTCTAAAAGTGTAATTGAAGGCTGGCAGAGATGGCGAGGTATTTTTGCTGGGAAAAAAGTTCTACAAGAACACTTAAGCGAACATTTCAAAGAGGTAGATAAATATGGCTAAAGTATTAGATTCTTACACAATTCTTTGTTGGATGCAGAATGAACCGGGATCAGATTTGATTCACAATCTGCTGGAAAGAGCTTCTAACGGAGAAGAGAGTCTTTTTATTTCTTCAGTAAGTGTAGCAGAAGTTTACCACAGAGTTTTAAGAAATACTGATGAAGAACAGGCTGATAGTTTTTACGAAGACTTAAAAAAAAGAGTTCTACCTTTGGAAATAGTTCCTGTTACTAATAAAAGGGCATGGAAAGCTGCTCAACTAAGAAATTATTTTGGTATTCCCTTTTCCGATGCATTTTCGGCTTCTTTAGCAATAGAATTAAAAGCAGTTCTGGTAACGGGAGATGCACAATTCAACGAACTGGATCAGACCGGTATTTTACAAGTAGAATGGTTGCCTGAAACCCATACCATCTATCTTTAAAAAATTTACAGAAATGCTATATGTATAAATAGCAAATTTCTTACTTTTACAATTCTTACTTTTAGAGCATGTAGGAGTATTAATTAGTATTGAGTAGATTTATTATATATCCTCCAGCCATTTTTTTTATATATAACTGTATAATAACTGAAAAGGATATAACATTTTATTGAAAGCTACCCTTATTCAGGTAAAAATGTTAGAATAGGTTTAGTATATTACTATAAACAATTAATAGGAGGTGAAAACCCCAACCTTGCATTTTTATGCAATTGGGCATAATAAGTGAAACGCTCTACTGATGAAAACAGGTATTTAGTTACGTCCGAATCTGTTACAGAAGGTCATCCCGATAAGATGTGCGACCAAATATCTGATGCTGTTCTGGATGCATTAATAGCGAAAGATCCCAATTCCAGGGTCGCCTGTGAAACAGCTGTTACTACCGGATGGGTAGGGGTCATGGGTGAAATTACGTCAAAAGCGAATATTGACATTGATCATGTTGTAAGAAAAACAATCAATGACATCGGGTACACTACTTCAGATTTCGGTTTTGATTATGATACCTGTGCTGTAACTGTAAGTTTGTGCAAACAATCCGCGGATATTGCCATGGGCGTTGATGAAGCCCTGGAAACCAGAGAAGACAAAATGAAAGAAAAGGAACTGGAATCTTTAGGAGCCGGAGACCAGGGAATGATGTTTGGTTATGCAACTAACGAAACCGAAGAATTGATGCCGGCCCCAATTTTGTTAGCTCACAAACTTGCATTAAAGTTATCCGAAGTAAGGAAAAATGGAGAACTACCCTATTTACGTCCGGATGGTAAAACTCAGGTAACTGTGGAGTACATGGACAACAAGCCTATTGCTGTAGATACTGTTATAGTATCCACCCAACACAGTCCAGATGTAGAACAGGAAAAAATTAGAGAGGACTTAATTGAAAAGGTTATTGGAAAAGTTATTCCAGAAAAGCTAATCAGCGAAAAAACCAAATATTATGTCAATCCTACTGGTCGTTTTGTTATAGGAGGCCCTAAAGGCGATGCAGGCCTTACCGGCAGGAAAATAGTTGTTGATACTTACGGAGGAGTAGGTCGCTTAGGAGGCGGTTGTTTTTCCGGAAAAGATCCTACTAAAGTAGACCGTTCAGCAACATATGCCGCCCGGTATGTAGCTAAAAATATAGTAGCTGCAGAATTAGCAGATAAATGTGAAATCCAGGTAGCCTATGCTATTGGTGTAGCCAAGCCTGTATCTATATGGGTAAATACTTTTGGCACAGGCAAAGTATCTGATGAAATCATTACCAGATTAGTAAAGGAAAGCTTTGACTTCCGGCCGGCTGCTAATATTGAGAGATTCCAACTCCGCAAACCTATATACAGACAAACAGCTGCATATGGACATTTTGGAAGAAGTGATATTAATCTTCCATGGGAAAATACTGATTTGGCGGAAGAGTTGAAGAAAAAGTTGTTAGAACATATTCCTAATAAGAATAAATCTGCAGGCTAATAAAGCACAAAGTAAGTTTGGAGGGAATATATTTATGGAAGTAAAAAATGATCTAGCTATAAAAGGGCAGCAAAGGATTGAGTGGGCTAGAATAAAAATGCCCGTAGTTGAAACTATTTCTGAGAATTGGAAAAAAGAAAAGCCTTTAGCGGGCTTTCGTATCGCCGCATGTCTGCATGTTACTACTAAAACAGCTAATCTGGTACGTATTATTAAAGACGGTGGTGGAGAAGTAGCGTTATGCGCTTCAAATCCCCTTAGCACACAGGATGACGTAGTAGCTGCCCTAAACGAGGTTTACGGCATAAACACTTACGCTTTAAGAGGTGAAAGCAAAGAAAGTTTTTATGATAATATTCACAAGGTATTAGATCTTAAGCCGCACATTACCATTGATGATGGAGCCGACCTGGTTAATACTCTGCATTCAGAAAGGCCCGAATTAATTGAAAATGTATTTGGCGGAACAGAAGAAACTACTACCGGTGTGATTCGACTAAAAGCCATGGCAAATGACAAGGTATTAAAATATCCTATGATAGCTGTAAATGACGCCCTTACCAAGCATATGTTTGACAACAGGTATGGAACCGGGCAATCAACTATTGATGGAATTTTAAGAGCTACCAATAACCTTTTGGCCGGCAGTAACTTTATCGTAGTAGGATATGGATGGTGCGGAAGAGGTATTGCCAGCAAAGCTAGAGGAATGGGAGCTAGAGTTACTGTTGTAGAAGTAGATCCTACCAAAGCATTGGAAGCTGCAATGGATGGTTATTGGGTTAGCAGCATGAACAATGCTGCTCCAACTGCTGATTTTGTAGTTACAGCAACCGGCAATATAAATGTTGTAGATTCCAAGCACCTGAAACTGATGAAAGATGGAGTAATTGTCAGTAATGCAGGTCACTTTAACGTAGAAATAAACTTAAAAGATCTGGCAGAAAAAAGCAAACAAGTTAAACAGGTAAGAGAAAATATAGAGGAATACCTTTTAGAAGATGACAAAAGAATCTTTGTGATTGGTGAAGGAAGGCTGGTTAACCTGGCTGCCGGAGAAGGACACCCCTCAGATGTTATGGACATGAGTTTTGCTAACCAGGCTTTATCTGCAGAATATATATCCAGGGAAGGTAAAAACCTTGAAAATAATGTATATTCTGTTCCCGAGAATATAGATAAAGAAATAGCCCGGTTAAAATTAATAAGTATGAATATAGAAATAGATGATATGACTGAAGAACAAGTCAAGTACCTGAATTCTTGGGATGTTGGAACATAAACCACCTATCGCACAGAACATATATAATTTAATGAATATATAAATTATCAATATTACATGTTAAACTGTAATTTCAATGTGGATGCACCTTCGCTGATTTTAAGATCAATCAAGGTGCATTCTACTATACGAATTTGGAGGTTGTTAGATAATGGATTTCAGAGAAGGAGTAGTAGTCAACCCTTACTTAAGGTTAAATCATGAAGAAATTAATAAAATTCATAAAGCCAGTATGGAAATACTAATGAATCCGGGAGTAATAGTATTTCACAAGGAAGCTGCTAAACATTTTAAAGAAGCAGGAGCAGAAGTTATAGAAGCTCCCGAAGAGGGTGAAGCCTGGTCGGTGAAGATTCCTGAAGCTCTGCTGGATAAGGCTTTAAAAACTGTCCCTAAAAAAGTTGTCTTGGGAGCCAGGGACCCAAAGAACAGGCTGGTTATAGATGGAGAGAAACCAAGAGTTTATTTTGGTACCGGATCAGAAACAAATTATATTTTAGAAACATGCATGGATACTTATGTTAAAAAAGACGAGCCGGAAACCACTGCAGTGATTCCAACATACAAGAAAAAAAGAGGAACCCTTAAAGATCTCTGTGAAATTGCCAGGCTGGGCGAAAACCTGGAAAATTTAGATTTTTTTATCAGGCCTGTTAATATTCAGGACCCGGAGGTAACAAACGAAAATAAAGATGTTAACAAATTTTTTGCCTGTCTTGATAATATAACCAAGCACGTTCTGGCTGGATTAACAGATGTACGCCAGTTAGATAATGTTATTAAAATGGCAGAAATAATTGCAGGAGGTAAAGAAGCCCTCAAAGAAAACCCGGTGCTATCCTTTATAAGCTGCGTGACTAAAAGTCCCTTACAGCTAACCGAAGAATCTACAACTAATATGCTGGCTGTTAATAAAAAAGGGTTTCCCATTGTAATATCCAGCAGTCCTCAAGGTGGCTCAACAGCACCAATAGATGAAATAGGAATTGTAAGTCAGATTAATGCAGAGATTTTAAGTGCAATAGTTTTGAGCCAGATAGCAAATCCTGGTTGTCCGGTTATCTACGGAAGCGTTCCAGTGAGGGCACGCATGGACAATTTGCATGACATGTATGGTGCACCTGAATTTAGCCAGTTTAATAAAAGTTGTGTGCAGATGGCCAGGTTTTATGGGCTACCCTGTTATTCTTCCGCAGGGGTTTCAGATGCTAAAACTCCGGGGGTTCGGGCCTCCGTTGAAAAAATGTTATCACACCTTTCCGTATCTCAAGCTGGACCTCATCTACTACACTACAGTTTCGGGCTTTTAGAAGAAACACAAACTTTCTGCCCTGAACAGGCAGTTCTGGATAATGCCCATATTGGCATGATTAAAAAAGTTTATAGTGAACTCAATGTTACAGATGAAAAAGTTGAAGATAATTTAAAAGTTATTAGAAAAGTGATGAAAAGTCCCTACCGCATTTATGCCAAGTATGCCAGGAAAAAGTTACACTCAGGGGAACTCTACATGGAATACCCCTTTGAGAGTGACAGAGAGGATATGGATGAAACAGTAGCAAAGGCTAAGGAAGAAAAGGAAAGAATTTTAAACCTCTCGGCAAAAAAGCTGCCAGAAGATGTAAGAAACAAAGTACTGGAAGAGGTGCCTGGTATTCTGGAAAAACTACATTAA
>PWHX01000102.1 GCA_003555415.1 Syntrophomonadaceae bacterium
AGAAGGAAATGCTATAGCCCTGGCGGAAACACCCAATATAGATTCTTACCAAGCTAGATTTCCCTGTACACAATTAAGGGCCTGCGGAGAAGCCGTAGGGCTACCCGAAGGACAAATGGGAAACTCAGAAGTAGGTCACCTAAACATAGGGGCCGGTAAAGTTGTGTACCAGGAGTTTACCCGGATAAACCTGGCGGTTAAAGATGGGTCTTTTTTTGAGAATCCTGTCCTGATAGATACTATTCAAAAAGTAAAAGGAAACAATTCCTCCCTTCATCTTATGGGACTGGTTTCCGACGGGGGGGTTCACAGTCATATAGAACACCTTTATGCTTTGCTAGAACTGGCCAAAACTCATGATGTTAAAAAAGTTTATATACATTCTATACTGGATGGTCGGGACGTTCCTCCCGCCAACGCCAAAAAGTATATAATAGACCTGGAAAACAAAGCCAGGTCTATAGGTGTAGGTGAGATAGCTACCATTAGCGGACGATATTATGCTATGGACAGAGACCAGCGCTGGGAAAGAGTAGAAAAGGCTTACCGGGCTTTTGTTTATGGAAAAGGAGAGGAGGCCGCCAGCTCACTACATGCCATAGAAAAAGCTTATGACAGGGTGGAAACAGATGAGTTTGTGCTTCCTACCGTAATACTTAATCATGATGAAGAACCCCGGGGATTAATTAAAGAAGGGGACGGATTAATATTTTTTAACTTCAGGCCGGACAGAGCCCGTCATATTACCAGAGCTTTCGTGGATAAGAACTTTAAATTCTTTGATCGGGGACCCAACCCTCCCCAGGTACATTTTGTATGTTTCACCCTTTACGACGTAACCATTGATGCCCCGGTAGCTTTTCCTCCGGATAATATAAATATAACCTTAGGCGAAACTATATCCAGGGAAGGTTTAAAACAACTGAGAATAGCGGAGACAGAGAAATACGCCCATGTTACTTTTTTCTTTAATGGTGGGATTGAAGAATCTTTCCCTGGAGAAGACCGTTACCTGATACCTTCTCCCAAGGTTGCAACTTATAATCTCAAGCCGGAGATGAGCGCTTACGAAGTTACCGAAAAAGTAATTGAAAAAATCAGGGAAGATGTTTATGATTTGATTATTTTAAACTATGCCAATCCAGATATGGTGGGACACACCGGTTTTTTAGAAGCAGCTATTAATTCTATAAAAGTAATTGATGAGTGTGTGGGAAAAGTTGTGGAGGAAGTACTGACCAAAGAAGGTGTTTTAATTCTTACTTCTGACCACGGGAATGCAGAGCAGATGCTGGATAAGGAAACAGGGCAGCCCCATACAGCTCATACTTCTAATAATGTTCCTTTTTACCTGATAAGCAAAAATTATAAAGCAAAATTACGGGAAGGTGGAACCCTGGCTGATATAGCCCCTACTATTTTGGAAGCAATAAATATAAAAAAACCCCAGGAAATGACAGGGGAAAGTCTAATTATAAAAAAATATCAGGAGGTAATATAGATGACAAAAATAACAGAAATTTATGCCCGGGAGATATTAGATTCTAGAGGAAACCCTACCATAGAGGTAGATGTTTATTTGACCAGCGGGGCATTTGGTAGGGCAGCCGTCCCTTCCGGGGCTTCTACGGGACAGTTTGAAGCTGTGGAATTGAGGGATGGCAATAAAAAGCGCTACCTGGGGAAAGGTGTCTTAAAGGCTGCAGAAAACGTGACAAATATTATCGCTCCTGAATTAGAGGGGAATGACGCTTTAGAGCAAAACTATATAGACCAGCTGCTAATAGATTTGGACGGGAGCCCTAATAAAAAGAATCTGGGGGCCAACGCCATTTTAGGGGTTTCTATGGCCGTAGCCAAAGCTGCTGCCGATGCCCTGGGTCTCCCCCTGTACAGGTACCTGGGGGGAGCAAATACCACCACTCTGCCTGTCCCCCTGTTTAATATATTAAATGGTGGGGAGCATGCCGATAACAATGTTGACATTCAGGAGTTTATGATTTTACCCGTTGGAGCAGCTAATTTTAAAGAAGGATTGAGAATGAGCGTTGAAGTTTATCACCAGTTAAAAAAAGAATTAAATGGAGAAGGCCTTAATACGGCCGTAGGCGATGAGGGAGGTTTCGCTCCTAACCTGGTCTCTAATGAAGCAGCCCTGGAGATTATAATAGAAGCCATAAAAAAAGCCGGATATAAGCCTGGTGAGGATTTCTACCTGGCACTGGATGTGGCTGCTACTGAGCTTTATAGAGAAGGGTATTATCACCTGGCCAGCGAGGGACTTGAAAAAGATGCCGAAGAAATGATAGACTACTATGTGTACCTTATTAACACTTACCCTATAATTTCTATAGAAGACGGTCTGGACGAAGATGACTGGGATGGCTGGAGGCTTCTCAGGGAGAGACTGGGAGGGCAGGTCCAGTTAGTAGGTGACGATCTTTTTGTAACTAACCCTGACAGGTTAAAAAAAGGGATTGAACTGAAAGCGGCCAATTCTATTCTAATTAAATTAAATCAAATAGGGACTATAACTGAAACGCTGGAAGCTATTGACCTGGCTAAAAAGAACGGGTTTACTTGGGTGATATCCCACCGTTCCGGGGAAACAGAAGATTATATAATCGCTGATCTGGCCGTAGCTACAGGAGCAGGACAAATTAAAACCGGGGCGCCATCTCGTTCTGAACGCCTATCTAAATACAACCAGCTGTTGAGGATCGAAGAGGAACTGGATAACATTTCTATTTATGCCGGCAAATTAGAGTATGAAAGATTTGGTTTAAAATAGAAATAATGAAATTATAAAAAAAACTGGACAAAGTATGAAAAAAAGAAGGAATTATGACTGTCTTCTACGAATTAATCTAATGATATTGTATTTTAATTTAGAATGATCTATGTACCCTGGAGTTTAATCTTTTAATAAGGAGGTGATTAGGTGGAAGTAGTATTGACTGTTTTATACCTGATAATATCTATAGGGCTAATTGCAGCCATTCTCCTACAGACGGGGAACCAAGCAGGACTATCCGGAGCTATAACCGGTGGTGGTAATCAAACTCTGGGGGGGAAGAAAAAAGGTAAAGAAGAGCTGCTAGGCAAGGCAACTGCTTATCTGGCTGCTACTTTTATGATTTTCTCTATAGTTATTACAGTTCTACATGCTTAGCTTTTTATCATTGTTAATGGTATTTTATTATCGTTTATGCCTGTGCAAATTTTTAAGAAATTATAAGTTAGAGGAGGAGAGGAAGAATTATGTTGGAAAGCTATATTATTTCAGCACCAATAGCAGGTGTTCTTGCTTTGTTATTTGCCATGTACTTAACTACAGTAATTAATAAAGCTGATCCTGGTAATGAGACTATGCGGGAACTTTCTGACGCTATTCACGAAGGGGCCATGGCCTTTTTAAATCGTGAATATAAGAGTCTCGCTGTTTTTGTAGTGGTTCTAATTGTCATTCTAAGCATATTTATTAATGTAGGAACAGCTGTATCCTTCCTGGTGGGAGCTATAGCTTCTGGTGTTGCCGGGTTCATAGGAATGAAAATTGCCACCAGGGCAAACAGTAGAACTACCCAGGCTGCCCGTACTGGGATTAACGAGGCACTAAAGATTGCTTTCTCCGGCGGCAGTGTTATGGGGCTTTCTGTTGTAGGTCTGGGTACTTTAGGCCTGGGAATTTTATATTTTATTTATAGAGATCCTGAAATCATTAACGGTTTTGCTTTAGGTGCCAGTTCCATCGCTCTTTTCGGCCGTGTAGGCGGAGGTATTTATACCAAGAGTGCTGATGTTGGTGCTGACCTGGTGGGTAAGGTTGAAGCCGGAATTCCGGAAGATGATCCCCGTAACCCTGCGGTTATTGCCGACAATGTTGGTGATAACGTGGGTGACGTAGCAGGAATGGGTGCTGACTTGTTTGAATCCTATGTTGGTTCCATTATTGCGGCTATTACTCTGGGATTAGTATTTCACGGAACAGAAGGTGTAATTTTGCCGTTTCTAATTGCAGCAACAGGTATTATCGCTGTTATGATAGGTTATTTCTTTGTCAGGGTTAAAGAAGGAGTTCGCTTGAGCTCAGCCCTGGAGCGGGGCACTTATGTGAGTGGTATTCTTCTTGTTATAGCTGCCTGGTTCTTGTCTAGAGCTACATTAGGGGCTGAAGAAGGAACAGGAGCATTTATTGCTATTATAGCAGGTCTTATAGCCGGTATTCTTATCGGAAGAATTACAGAATACTATACTTCTGATCACTATCCTCCAGTCAGGCAAGTTGCAGCAAATTCCGTGACCGGAACCGCTACCAATATTATTGCCGGGTTGGCTTTAGGTATGAAATCTACCGCGCTACCCATTCTTGTAATTGTCATTGCTATTCTGGTTTCTCACCATTTTGCCGGACTTTATGGAATTGCTATTGCCGCTGTAGGTATGCTGGCTACTGTTGGTAATACTATTGCTATCGACGCTTATGGACCTATTGCTGATAATGCCGGTGGAATTTCCGAGATGGCTGAACTAGGACCAGAAGTTCGTAAAATTACCGATGAACTGGATGCCTTAGGAAATACTACCGCTGCTATTGGTAAAGGTTTTGCTATTGGTTCAGCTGCTTTGACTTCACTGGCTTTGTTCGCGTCCTATACACAGGCTGCCGGGCTGGAAGTAATTGATGTTGCCAGTGCTCCAGTTATTGCCGGTCTTCTAATTGGTGGTTTAATGGTATTTCTGTTCTCCGCTTTAACCATGGAGGCTGTTGGTAAGGCTGCCTTTATGATGATTGAGGAAGTTCGCCGACAGTTCAAGGAAATTCCTGGGCTGATGGAGTATAAAGCCAAGCCTGACCATGCCAGATGTGTGGATATTGCTACTGCAGCAGCCTTGAAAGAGATGATTATTCCCGGCCTGATGGCTGTAGCTGTTCCCATTTTAATTGGGCTTTTCCTGGGAGCAGAGGCCCTGGGCGGCTTGTTGGCTGGTGTTCTGGTAACCGGTGTGTGTATGGCTATTAATATGGCTAACGCTGGTGGTGCCTGGGATAACGCCAAGAAGTACATTGAATCCGGAGCCCATGGTGGTAAAGGAACAGAAGTTCACGCTGCAGCTGTTGTTGGAGACACCGTAGGTGATCCCTTTAAGGATACCCCCGGACCATCCCTTAACATTCTGCTCAAGCTTGTAAGTATCGTAGCCCTTGTTTTTGCACCAATTTTCGGGTAAGGTTATAAATATCAAAGGCAGACAATTAAGTTGTCTGCCTTTTTTATGTTTTTAAATAGTAACAGTAATGTTATAATAGGACTTACATAATCGGTTTTATTTACCAATAACAAAACAACTTCCCTGAAGAGAAATTTTACGGGTTGTATAATTTTACGAAATATAGTTTAAATTAGGATAGGGAGGTGGTTAATGTGTCAACAAAAGAGAAGATTTTAGCTTTTATGAGAAAAGAAGCTTATAAACCCTTAACTGCGGAAGAGCTGTTATCCGTTTTTGATATTAAGGACAAAAAAGATGTTAAAAGATTTACAAAGCTGTTGGATGATATGGAAGCAGAAGGGGAAGTAATTAAAACCAGGTTTAACCGGTACGGTGTGCCGGAAAGGATGGGTTTGGTTGTGGGGCGCCTACAGGGGCATCCTCAGGGTTACGGCTTTGTTATCCCACAACAGCAGGATTCTAGAGACGTTTTTATAAGTGCAAATAATTTAAATGGAGCCATGCACGAAGACAAGGTAGTGACGCGGTTATTCAAAAATACGGAGGGGAAAAATTTAGAAGGTGAAGTTATCAGGATCTTAAAAAGAAGAAACAAATCTCTTGTAGGTACTTATGAAGCAAGCCGCCGGTTTGGGTTTGTTATTCCTGATGAAAAACGTATCCCACAGGATATATTTATTCCTAAAGCAGTTTCCCTCAAGGCCAAAGACGGAGATAAAGTAATAGCAGAAATAACCAGGTGGTCGGAGAAAAGGAGGAACCCAGAGGGGAAAATTACAGAAATCCTTGGGCATAAGAATATTCCCGGGATAGATGTTCTTTCTATAATAAAAAAATATGAACTTCCAGAGGAGTTCCCTCCGGAGGTAACGGCAGAGGTTGAACAATTACCGGAAAACATAGACCCTAAAGAATATGAAGTAAGGAAGGATTTTAGAGATGAATTAATAATTACTATTGACGATGAAGAGGCAAAAGATCTGGATGATGCTGTGTCCCTGATTAAAACAGACAAGGGTTATCGGTTGGGAGTCTATATTGCCGATGTGGGGTATTATGTTAAAGAAGGCAGTTTTTTGGATAGGGAAGCCTATCAGCGGGGTACCAGTGTCTACCTGGTTGACCGGGTTATTCCCATGCTTCCGCCAAAGATATCTAATGAATTGTGCAGCCTGAATCCCCATACCGATCGGCTAACATTGAGTGCGGTGATAGACCTGGATTACGAGGGTAAAGTGCTGGACAGACAGTTTCATACAAGCATTATTAATATTAACGAAAGAATGACCTACCAAAACATTAATAAGATACTGGAGGAAAAAGACGGCGAGCTCAGGGAGAAATATAAAGACATTGTGCCCATGCTGGAAAACATGGAGCAGTTGGCCAAGAAATTAAAAGAAAAGAGGGAAAAAAGAGGATCCCTTGGTTTTGAATTTCCAGAAACTCACATAGAGTTAAATGAGCAGGGGAAACCAGTACTGATAGAGGAGAAAAAAAGGGGTATAGGAGAAAGCATTATTGAAGAATTCATGATTGTTTGTAACGAGGTGGTAGCGGAACATTATTACAAGAGTAAGGCACCTTTTCTTTACAGGATCCATCCTGATCCTGATGAAGATCGGATATTGGCTTTCAGGGATTATATTGCTAATTTTGGCTATACCTTAAAAGGTAGTCTAAAAAACCTTCATCCTTCTGTTTTGCAGAATATTCTTGAAAAGGCGGAAGGTAAAAAAGAGGAAATGATTATCCATACTATTCTTTTAAGATCTATGAAGCTTGCCCGGTATTCTGAAGTAAAAGAAAGACATTTTGGGTTAGCTTCGGAGTATTATTCTCACTTTACGTCTCCTATTCGCCGCTATCCCGATTTGGTTATCCATCGGGTAATTAGAGAGACTCTGGAAAATGAGCACTTATCTAAAAAAAGAGCCAAAAAACTAAAAAAGAATATGCCTGATATTGCTGAGCATTCATCAAACCGGGAACGTACTGCTATAGAAGCGGAAAGAGAGAGTAAGGATTTAAAGATGGTTGAATATATGGAAGAAAGATTGGGCATGGAATTTCCGGCGATCATAAGCAATATTACTCCCTTCGGCATGTTTGTTATGCTGGAAAACACTATTGAGGGCCTGGTCCATATTAGCAGCATGACTGATGATTATTATCATTTTATTGATAAACAGTATTCTCTGATAGGAGAAAGAACAAAAAAGGAATACAAGATCGGGGATAAGGTCAGGATTTTGGTCAACAGGGTCAATAAAGAAGAAAAGAACATAGATTTTAGCTTAATAGAGTAATTATCATGCCAGGTGTTATAAAGTGTTAATTGACAGTAACTTCAAATAGTGATATACTCTTGAATGAAAGCAGTTAAGTCATTATATAAAAAAGAAAATCATGACCCTATTTGTCCAGGAAGGCAGGTAGGGTTTATTATTCCCGGAGAGTTAAAAGTGAACATGAGCGAAAAAATTATAGCCCAAAACAGAAAAGCCAGGTTTGACTATCATATTGAAGAAATATATGAAGCAGGCATTGTTCTAAAAGGGACGGAAGTTAAGTCCATTAGAGAAGGTAAGGTTAATATCAAGGACAGTTTTGCCCGGGTTGAAAAAGGGGAGCTATTTTTATATAATATGCATATCAGCCCCTATGAACAGGGTAATATCTTTAACCATGACCCTTTACGCACTCGAAAATTATTGATGCATAAAATAGAGATAAACCGGCTTATAGGATTAACAAAAGAAAAAGGTCTTACCCTGGTTCCCATTAGGCTCTATCTTAAAAATGGTAGGGTTAAAGTAGAATTAGGTCTGGCTAAAGGTAAAAGGACACATGATAAGAGAAAGGCCCTCCAGGAAAAAGCAGCCAAGAGGGAGATTGAAAGGGCTTTTAAGGAAAGGCAATTTGAGTAATATTATAATATGGGGGCGTAAGGATTCGACGGGAGTGCTTATGGGTAGAAGCTGCGAGTCCGGGACCATGAAACCCGGTCATAAACATGGACCTATAAAATAAACGCAGAAGATAATTACGCTTTAGCTGCTGCTTAGAAAGCAGTAGCCGTCCACCCGGTTTTCCGCCTGCGGAACCGGACTGGGCGTCAAGAAGCAGGCTACCTTCCCTTTGTTATGCACAGGACAGGGGAACAGGGAAATTAATCTGAGCTAGTGATGTTAAGTCCCCCGCCCTGAGGGAATGACATCACGAAAAGAAAAATCAGGGCTACGCTCGTAGATGCTTCTGCTGGTACACTTTCGGACGCGGGTTCGATTCCCGCCGCCTCCACCAAATAAAAACCTAAACTTTTATACAATGTAAATCCTTTGATACCAAAGGGTTCTTTGCTTTTTAGGAGTAAAATGGTCGTCCAGAAACGGACGATTTTTTATTTTGCACACTCTTCTGCCAGAAAGCATGCACCCGGGGGGTGCATTTTAGGTTTGGGGGGTGCAAGTCTTTTAGCAGAAATGAAAGTGGGCTTATTAAGATTGTTAAGCGGAAGGAAGTTATTTTAAAGTTGAAAATTAGCTGGACACTTATTGCTAAAAAAAGCTGCGCTATTTATTCTTGGCACATATGCTAAATACTCTGAAGATAAAAGGTAAAAGGTGGATATGTGTCGAAAAGATAATTAGTCTTGAAATCCGAGTTATTGCAGGGGTAAACATTGGGTTGCAACAGTCGATGCTATTTTCCCATTCATTTTGATAAGTTTTGGATTGACATGGGGCATTGCCTCGCTGATGATCTTTTTTAATGACCAGTTTGTTGTCATATTTGGCGAAATAAGCCCTTCGAACCCCTTGTATATTCTGGCTGTCTACGCCCCAGCCATTGCTGCGTTTATACTAATCTGGCGTAACTACGGGTTGAGCGGTCTTATAGCCGGATGGTCAACCCTGGGATACGATCTTTTTTGGTTTAGCTGCGTTGGTAATAGTAATCTTAAAACGAAGAACAATGTTTGCCCACAGCAGTGCTGTAACCACAATTCTTTATCCTAGAGATGAGCCCCCTATCAGTTAACCAAAAAAATTCCCAGGATACAAGCAATATGCTCAAAAGACTAACATGTTTATTCCCGAGCCGCCGAGAAAACTGAAGTCAAAAATTAAAGTTTAATGTATTTCATTCTTATGTAGTAAGAAGAATACTGACAGTTTTGTTATTAATCCAGCTCTAACAAATAACAGTTTCAATTACGCTCTATTGGCTGGTGCTTTCTTTGGCTTAATCACTTACGCGACTTATGATTTGACAAATCATGCGACTTTAAAAGGTTGGCCTTTAATTGTAACCTTGGCAGATTTGGCCTGGGGATTTTTATCGCAAGCACTACAGCTGTAATCAGCTTTTAGATTATCATTAACAGGCCTGATGTGCCAGTGGATAACTGGGCTTTTCGCAATAGTGAGGAAGCATCTCATGACCATTACTGCCAGCTAGGAGCAAAAGTTGGAGAGTTATTGAAAAAGTGTATAATGTACGCGTGAAATAGTAGAGTGCCATTAAAATTTATACTACTCGGTTAATGAATATTTAAATTTTGGAGAAAGGGGCAATAAATTAATGGATGCAATATTAAGCAGAAAGAGCATAAGAAAATACAAGAATATTAAAGTAAGCGATGAAATTGTTGAAGAATTGTTAAAGGCAGGGATGGCAGCACCTTCTGCTGGAAATGAACAACCTTGGGAATTTATAGTTTTGAGAGATAAGGAGATTATGAAAAAAATAACTGAAGTACATCCATATTCACAAATGTTATTAAATACAAATGTTGCAATTGTAGTTTGTGGAGATGAAGCAAAAGAAATATATAAAGGTTTTTGGGTACAGGATTGTTCTGCGGCTACAGAAAATATTTTAATTGCTGCTGAAGATAAGGGTTTAGGTGCTGTATGGCTAGGAGTTTACCCAATGGAAGATAGGGTAAATGCAGTAAAAGAACTTCTAAATTTGCCAAACAGTGTAATTCCGTTATCAATAATACCTGTGGGATACCCAGATGAGCAAAAAAACTCAGCAAATAGATTTAATAAAGCAAGAATACATTATGACAGATGGCATTAGGGTAGTTTTGTTTAGATATTTTTAAGCAGTTTTTACCTCCCTATCTAAGAAATTAAGTTTTTATTTCACCATTATGTCGATCCGCTCCATCGGGATCAATGGCTTGGTAATCGAAAAAGCCGGCAATCATGCCAGATAACCTGGGAACACCTAACGAGAAATACCTTAATGAGATAGCAGATATTTTCTTGCCGGATGAAAATAGTATATGTACACCCTATACTATCCAGCTAAAACGTAAAGAAGGCGAATACTACCTTCATCTAACCTATGAAGAAGAAACTCCCGGCAAAGAACTTAAATGGGATAATGCTATAAATGCTGA
>PWHX01000075.1 GCA_003555415.1 Syntrophomonadaceae bacterium
AGTAATAAAAATGCCCTTCTTTCTAATAGTTATACCATATGGTATAATTCCAATTAAAGATTCAAAAGGCGGGAAAGAATTGAAAAATAATAACCGAGACTTCAGTGAAAAAAGTGATAGAGTTAAAGAAAACGTACCTGATACTGTTTCAGCTACGTTTATTTCACTTTTTATAATTTTTTTAAAAATTGGAGCTTTTACCTTTGGAGGCGGCCTGGCCATGCTGCCTCTTATTAAAAATGAACTGGTAGATAAACGAGGATGGGTTACTTCTGAAGAATTTGTTGATTTAGTAGCCGTATCTATGACCGCTCCCGGCGCTATTGTTATAAATACCGCTGTCAACGTCGGCTACAGGATTAAGGGAATCCCCGGATCCCTGGCTTCAGTCCTGGGAGCCTCCCTGCCCTCCTTTACCATTATCATGGTTATTGCTACATTTTTCCTTCAATTTCAAGAACTTCCCAAGATAGAAGCTGTTTTTAACGGGGTCCGGCCTGCTGTAGCAGCTTTGATTGCGGCTGCTATTTATAAAATTGGCAAGCCCGTTTTTTCAAATACAAAAAGTATGTTTTTTATATTTTTTTATCTTGCCGTTTCCTTAATTCTTAATCTTCATCCTATACTTGTAATTCTTATGGGCGGTCTTTCAGGATTAATCTTTTATCGTAACGATATAAAAAACAGTTAAACAGTTAAATCAACAGGAGTGTTAACATGTTAATTTTAAATATATTTTTAAGTTTTTTTAAAATAGGACTTTTTAGTTTTGGGGGAGGTTACGTTATGCTCCCCCTGATTGAAAAAGAAATCATTCAGGGTAATGCCTGGATAACCCATTCCCAGTTCATAGATATTATTGCTATTGCCGAAATGACTCCTGGACCGGTATCTATTAACCTGGCCACCTTTGTGGGGTATAAGATTGCCGGAATTCCCGGAGCTCTTGTTTCAACTATAGGGGTAATTATGCCTTCTTTAGTCATCATACTTATTCTGGTTAAGTTTCTTTCAAAGTTTTATGAACTTCCCATTGTTCAATCTATTTTTAGAGGTCTCAGACCTGCAATTATTGCTTTAATTGGCCTGGCATTCATCATGGTTGCCGAAACATCAATATTTTTTGACGATTTGAGAAGTATTGGCATTGCCGTAGCTGCCTTTATAGTACTAACCTTAACACGGATAAACCCTGTATTAATTATACTTGGAGGCGGACTGGCCGGATTTATTTTGTATTAGAAGTTAGCAATAAGACTTCACTTACAAAAATCACACGCCTTAAATTAAAAAATACCAGCAACTTACTGGTATTTTTTGATATGTTATCTTTTTGAGAATTGTGGAGCTCTTCTGGCTTTCTTTAAACCGTACTTCTTTCTTTCCTTCATCCTGGGATCCCTGGTTAGAAAACCGGCTCTCTTCAAAGCAGACCGCATCTCACCATCTGCCTTCAAAAGTGCCCTGGCAATACCGTGCCTGACAGCTCCTGCCTGACCGGAATGCCCTCCTCCTTCAACATTTGCTAAAACATCAAATTTGTCCATAGTTTCGGTTAAATTTAAAGGTTGCTTTACGATAACCTTTAAACTCTCTAAGCCAAAGTAATCATCAAGGGATTTCTCGTTTATAATTATCCGGCCTTCTCCGGGAACTAGCCGTACTCTGGCTACCGATTCCTTCCTTCTTCCGGTACCGTAATATTGTACTTGCGCCATCTTTTCCCTCCTTCCCTATAACAGTTCAATCTGTATATCTTAATACTCCCACTTGACAGGCTTTTGGGCCTCATTGGTGTGTTTATCATCCCTGTATACTCTTAGTTTTTTTAACATAGCTCGGCCTAATTTGTTGTGGGGCAGCATACCTTTAACAGCCAGGTACATGGCTCTGTCGGGTCTTTCTTTCATCAAGGTTTCATAATTAACCGCCTTTATGCCTCCTGGATATCCTGTATGATGGTAGCGTATTTTATTTTGTAGTTTTTTTCCGGTCAAAACTGCTTGTTCAGTATTAATTACAATAACATAGTCCCCAGTATCCACATGGGGAGTAAATTCTGGTTTATGTTTACCCCTCAAAATTTTTGCTACTTCTGAAGCAGTTCTTCCCAGGGGCTTTTCAGCAGCGTCTACAATGTACCACTTTTGCTCTATATCCTGGGCTTTAGCCATAAAAGTCTTTGTTTCCATCCTTATCCCTCCTTTAAATACTACATTTTTCAGGGGCTATAGTCATATTAAACTCACAAAAGTAATTTTAATATACTTAAACCTTACTGTCAAGTAAACTGGTTTCATCCCAGTTTCATATTCATTAGATTGTCAGAGGAACCGTCCCCGCGCCTGATTTTTAGTAGCTAACTTTTTCCAGGCATAACCCGTTGGCTGGAGCAGTAGGGCCGGCCAGCCTTCTGTCCCTGGCTTCTAAAATTTCCAACATTCGCCGGGGGGCAATCTTTTGCCTGCCTACCTCTATTAAGGTTCCTGTAATGATTCTAATCATATTATAAAGGAAACCGTCTGCTTCAATATAAAACCGGATTAAATCTCCTTCTTCTGACCAGTATGCCATTTTTATCTCCCTCTCCTTACTTATAACATTGCTCCCGGCAGCGCAGAAGGAAGATAAATCATGCCTTCCCTGCAAATACTGTGTTCCCTCTTGCATGGCTTTGATATCCAGGGAAAAGGGCATATGATATGAATATAGTCTCCAAAATACCGAATGGAACCTGCCCCGGTCTATGGTATATGAATATACTTTACTTTGGGCATCATGACGGGAATGAAATTTTATAGGCACAACCTCTGATTCTAAAACCCTGATATCTTCAGGAAGTACTGAATTCAAAGCATAGGGGATCCGTTTCTCTGGAATATTGTGAAAAGTCGGATAGTAGTTTATTGTTTGCCCCCGGGCATGAACACCAGCATCCGTCCTGCTGGAAGCAGTTATCCTGATTTCTTCATTATATATTTTGGAAAGGCAGCTCTCTATGACTTCTTGAATTGCCAAAGCATTTTTCTGCCTTTGAAAACCGTGATAGTTGGTACCATCATAGCTGAGGGTAAGTTTAATATTTGTCAATATTTCTTTCACCCCTCACCTTAAATTCTACTTACCAGGACAAATATAATTATTAAAATAAAAATAGCTAAAGCATAAAAATCTTGACGGGTATATTTTAACTCATGAAGTCTAGTTCTCATTTCTCCGCCCCGGTAACACCTTACTTCCATGGCTGTAGCCAGTTCGTCGGCCCTCCTGAAAGCACTTACAAATAACGGAACTATAAGGGGTGCCATATTCCTGGCTCTTTGGGTTATATTCCCTTCACTAAAGTCTGCTCCCCGGGCCTGCTGGGCCTTCATGATCTTTTCACTTTCCTGGATTAATATAGGAATAAAACGCAGAGAAATAGTCATCATCATGGCCAGTTCATGAGCCGGCAATCCAATTTTTTTTAAGGGACTCAAAAGATATTCAACTCCATCAGTTAAAGCAACCGGTGACGTTGTTAAAGTTAAAAGAGATGTAGTAATTACTAAAAGGATAAGCCTTAGGGTCATAAAGACCCCAGTGTAAAGGCCCTGAGATTCTACGGTTGCAAATCCCATATCAATTAATACTTCCCCACCCGGGGTAAAAAAAGCATGTAAAAGAAGGGTAAAACTTATAATAATAAAAACAGGCCTTAAACTTTTTAAGAAATGTCGGGGAGGAATCCGACTGCTTTTTATTAAAAGAAACGTAAGAGCTGCTATAAATAAAAACCCCAAAAATGTTCTAACCAGAAAAATTAAAACAACATATAAAAAGATTAAAACTATTTTCATGCGAGGATCAAGTCTATGCAGGAAAGAATCAGCCGGGTAATATTGTCCCAGGGTAAAATCTTTTAACATAGCTGTCCCCTTTTTTCTTTCAACATTTTTAAAATTTCCTGCCGGGCTTTATCTACAGTAAAAATATCGGTTTGCACCTTTTCCCCCTGCTTTTTCAAAGCCAACATTAGCTCGGTTACCTGAGGCACTCCCAGCCCCATAGCTAGAAGTTTTTCACTCTCCTCAAATACTTGCCCCGGGGAGCCCTCCAGAACCACCTCACCACCCTCCATCACTACCAACCTGGTAGCCAGTCGGGCTACTTCCTCCATGTTGTGAGAAACAAAAACTATAGTCATCCCCGCTTCTTTATGAAAACTATCTACCCGCGCTAGCAGATGCTTTCTTCCCCTGGGATCCAATCCAGCAGTTGGCTCGTCTAAAACAAGTACCTCCGGTTCCATGGAGAGAACTCCCGCTATAGCTGCCCTTCTCATTTCTCCCCTACTTAAACTGAAGGGAGAGCGATCCTTAACTTTTTGAAAATCAAGATTAACCATACTTAAAGCCTGTTTCACTTTTTCTAAAACTATTCCTTCTTCTATTTTCAACTTTCTAGGACCAAAAGCTACATCTTCATAAACAGTTTCACCGAAAAGCTGTTCTTCTGGATACTGGAATACCAGGCCAATTTTCTGCCTGATTTCTCTCCAGTTAATCATTTCAGTGCCAAATATGTCTTTACCTTTAAATATTACTGTTCCTTCAGTGGGTTTTAGTAACCCATTAAAATGCTGTACCAATGTTGTTTTGCCCGAACCTGTTCTCCCTATAAGGCCTATAAACTCACCTTTATTTATACTTAAATTTAACTTGTTTAAAGCTCGAAATTCAAAAGGAGTGCCGGGCATATAAAAATAGTTAAGGTTTTTTACTTGGAGGAGCATAAGCTCATCACCAGTTCCTCAATTTCTAAAGTATCTAAAGGCAAATGGATCCCGTCTTTTCTTAATATCTGTGCAAGTTCTGTTACCTGGGGAACATCCAGACCCACTTCCCTTAATTTTTCAGTCCGGGAAAATACTCCTTTTGGAGTCCCCTCCATTACAAAACGGCCCTGATCCATTACCATAATACGATCTGAAATTATAGCCTCTTCCATAAAGTGGGTAATATAAATTACAGTTATTTTTTCTTCCCGGTTCAGTTTCTTTACCGTAGCCATTACTTCTCTTCGCCCTTCTGGATCAAGAAGGGCGGTGGGCTCGTCTAGAATTAAACATCGGGGACGCATGGCCACAACCCCGGCTATGGCTAATTTCTGCTTTTGACCTCCGGATAAATGGTGAGGGGGACGCTGCCTTAAATGATAAATACCAATTAATTTTAGAGCTTCATCTACCCTTTCTCTTATTGTATGGGAGGGTATCCCCAAATTTTCAGGACCAAAAGCTACGTCTTCTTCTACGGTGGTAGCCACAATTTGATTGTCAGGATTCTGAAATACCATCCCTACTGTCTGCCTTATGGGCCAGAGGTTATCGGTCTGGGTTGTCATCAATCCATCTACTATAACTTTCCCTTTATTGGGAATAAGAAGTGCATTTAAAAGCCTGGCCAATGTTGATTTACCTGAACCATTGTGTCCCAGAACCGTTATAAACTCGCCCTTATTTATATTCAGGCTAATATCGTCTAAAGCTAGAACCTGGTCCTCTTTTCCGTAATTATAATAAAAACTTACTCCCTCAACCTTAATAATTTCCTTCAAAGGACCACCCCGAAACTATTTAGTTAAGCACAACCATACACGTGATATTAAACGATTGTTAAATCAGGTTTACAGTAACGCTCAGTGAAAGATTGCTTCTTTCAACGAGAAATTGTTAAACGCCTCTTACTCGACCAGTTCAAGAATTACCATGGGTGCGGCATCTCCACGGCGGGGACCCTTTTTAATTATCCTGGTGTAACCTCCCTGCCGGTCTTCATACCTGGGTGCAATATCGTGAAACAGCTTGTAAACTGCATCTTCATTATATAGGTAGCTTAAAGCCTGCCGGTGGGCATGAAGGTCACCCCGTTTGCCCAGGGTAATCATTTTATCGGCGATTTTCCTGGCGTTTTTTGCTTTGGCCTCTGTGGTTTCTATTCTTTCTGCTAGAAATAAGGAAGATACCATATTTCTCAACAGCGCCCTCCTGGGAGCAACTTTGCGGCTTAATTTTTTATTTACCATTACTTTCCCCCCTAAACTTATTCACTGCTGTTTCTCAAGGACAGGTTTAAATCATTTAGTTTATACTGTACTTCTTCCAGGGATTTTTTCCCCAAATTTCGAACTTTCATCATGTCGTCTTCAGTTTTTTGAGTCAGTTCCTGTACGGTATTAATTCCTGCCCTTTTAAGACAGTTATATGAACGAACAGACAGGTCCAACTCTTCAATGGTCATTTCCATAATCTTACCCTTTTCGTCTTCTTCTTTTTCTACCATTATTTCTACGTCGTTACCTTTCTGGGTAAGGTTTACAAATAGTCCTAAATGCTCATTTAAAATTTTAGCCCCCAGGCTTACCGCTTCGTCAGGGGTTATACTTCCGTCAGTCCATACTTCCAAGCTCAGTCTGTCATAGTCGGTAACTTGCCCAACCCGCGTATCCTCAACTTTAAAATTTACCTTCTTTATGGGAGTAAAAATTGAATCAACGGGAATTATACCTATGGGCTGATTTGGTTTCTTATTACGTTCAGCAGGAACATATCCCCTTCCGCTTTCTGCAGTTATCTCCATATACAGCCTGCCACCCTTTTCCAGGGTAGCTATAATCAGATCCGGGTTAAGAACTTCCACTGAAGAAGGCCTTTTTATTTTTTCTGCGGTAACAATTTGTTCTCCTTCTACATCTATTATTAACGTTTGTGGTTCCTGTTCATCTATTTTCATAGATAACCTCTTCAGGTTAAGGATAATTTCTGTAGTATCCTCCAAAACACCCGGGATAGTTGAAAATTCATGCAAAACGTCTTCAATTTTAATGGAAGTAATGGCAGACCCGGGAAGGGAAGATAACAGAACTCTTCTCAAGGAGTTTCCCAGGGTAATACCATAGCCTCTTTCCAAAGGCTCAATAACAAACTTACCATAAGAGTTATCCTCATCAATATCTACACAATCAATTCTGGGTTTTTCAATTTCTATCATTAAATCCACCCTCCTTTTTTTAACTACTGTAAAAGCCTTTTTGAGGGCATCAAATTAACGTGAATACATCTCAATAATTAAATGCTCGGAAACTGGAACATCTATTTCTTCTCTTGAAGGCAAACGAATTACCCTCCCTTTCCAATTATCCACATCTAACTGAAGCCAATCCGGCAATGTGCGCTGTTCAGCAATTTCCCAAAGTTCTTTAAACCGGGGAGTACTTCTGCTCTTTTCCCTTACCGATATTTCATCTCCAGCTTCAACTAAATAAGACGGAATATCTACTTTGTTACCGTTAACTCTAAAATGACCATGTTTAATCAGCTGGCGGGCTTCATTTCTGGAACTGGCAAAACCCAACCGATAAACTATATTATCCAGCCGGCTTTCCAATATTTGCAGAAGTATTTCTCCGGTAACACCTTTTTTCCTTTCTGCTTTCTTAAAGTAATTTCTGAACTGCTTTTCCATTACACCATAAATGCGACGAGCTTTTTGTTTTTCCCTAAGTTGAATTCCATATTCTGATGGTTTGCGCCTTGACTGACCGTGCTGGCCTGGAGCATATGCCCTGCGCTCTACTGAGCATTTATCAGTGTAGCATCTTTCTCCTTTTAAAAATAGTTTTAGTCCTTCTCTTCTACAGAGTCGGCAAACAGATCCACGATATCTTCCCATTCGCTTTTAATGCACCTCCAATTAAGTTTATTAGACTCTTCTTCTTTTAGGCGGTCTACAGCCATTATGGGGAATAGGTGTTACATCTTTAATTAGATTAACTTCCAGTCCGGCAGCCTGCAAAGACCTTATAGCAGCTTCTCTACCGGCACCGGGGCCCTTAACAAGTACTTCTACTTCTTTAAGACCATGCTCCATGGCAACCTTAGCAGATACTTCAGCAGCCATCTGGGCAGCAAAAGGTGTAGATTTCCTGGAGCCTTTAAATCCACAGCTTCCAGCACTAGACCATGATAAACCGTTACCCTTTAAATCGGTTATAGTAATAATTGTATTATTAAATGTGGACTTTATGTGAGCTATGCCACTTTCTATATTTTTACGTTCGCGCTTTCGGGGGCGTGCTCCTTTTCTTTTTGCCATATGACTCCCTCCTTATTATTTCTTTCTCCTGATTCCAACAGTACGCTTGGGTCCTTTTCTAGTTCGGGCATTGTTCTTGGTGTTTTGTCCCCTGACGGGCATTCCCCTCCGGTGACGAAGCCCTCTATAACTGCCAATCTCTATCAGTCTTTTAATATCCATGGTAACCTCCCGGCGGAGGTCCCCTTCAACCTTATACCCCTTGTCAATTATATCCCTTAAACGGGCTACTTCATCTTCAGTTAAATCTCTCACCCTGGTATCAGAATTAATATCGGTTTGACCCAAGATATTCTTGGATGTTCCTTTACCCACACCATATATATAAGTTAGAGCTACTTCTACTCTTTTTTCTCTTGGTAAATCGACTCCGGCAATACGTGCCACTTTCACACCTCCTAAAATAAAAAGTCAACAACTAAATAAAATTCCCTATTTTAGCTAAAATTATACAAATACTATTAAAAATAGCGTTTTATCTTCCCTGCTTTTGTTTGTGTTTAGGGTTTTCACAAATAACTACTACTTTACCTTTTCTTTTAATAATCTTACACTTTTCACAAATCGGTTTAATGGACGGTCTGACTTTCATTTTTTTCTGCCTCCTTATTTATAACGATAAGTGATTCGTCCCCGGGTTAAATCATAGGGCGATAGCTCTATAAGAACTCTGTCGCCGGGTAAGATACGGATGAAATTCATTCTAATTTTCCCCGATACATGGGCTAAAATTTTATGACCGCCTTCTATTTCAACTTTAAACATGGCATTAGGTAAAGGCTCCACCACGGTACCCTCAACCTCAATTACATCCTTCTTGGACATGCGGTAGTAAAACCTCCCTTTTCATTCCTGATTATTGACCTCTCGCAGCAATTTATTTAAAGCTTTAAACAACTGCTCATCCTTTGTTTTTTTTGCTCTTATAACATCGCCCAGTTCTTCATCCACACAAGAATAAAATTTTAAGTGATTAACATTCTTTTTTTTAGGCTTTTTTAGTTTGCGACTGCTTCCGTTAGCAACCTCTACTAACCTGTCATTAATGACTCGGGTGATAATATAATAATTACCTTTGTCTCTTCCCTTTTTAGAACAGACTAACTGACCTAATATTGGAACATCCATTACGATACCTCCCCTCACACCCGGTGGAAGGGCTGGAGACTAACCTGAGTTCATTTCCGTCAAAATCTCCGGATGATCCTTCCCTACGGCTACAGTGTGTTCAAAGTGAGCCGAAATACTTCTGTCCATGGTAACTACCGTCCAGTTATCCTCTAGAGTCTCTACTTCCCAGGTACCTACATTAACCATGGGCTCGATAGCCAGCACCATCCCTTTTTCCAGTTTCGGACCCCTACCGGGCTTTCCGAAGTTAGGAATTTGGGGCTCTTCATGCATTTCACTGCCTATTCCATGACCTACATAATTCCGGACCACATTAAATCCATGGGATTCCACGTATGTCTGAATAGCATGGGATATATCCGATAATCTATTACCTTCCCGGGCATAGACCATACATTGGTATAAAGATTCCCTGGTCACCTCTAGAAGCTTTGCATTCTCAGGCTTTATTTTACCTACAGGTAAAGTAACCGCAGCATCTCCATAATAACCTTTGTAACAAGCCCCTACATCTATACTGATAATATCTCCTTCTTTTAACTTCCTTAGACTGGGAATTCCGTGAACCACCTCTTCGTTAATAGAAACACAGATACTGGCTGGAAAGCCATGATAACCTTTAAAGGCAGGTTCAGCCCCCTGGGCCCGAATATGCTTTTCGGCAATAACATCCAACTGAGCAGTAGTTATCTCCGGCATTACAGCTTTAGACAGCATTTGGTGTGTTGATGCTACAATACCTCCTGCTTCCCTCATGAGGTCTATTTCCTGTTCGGATTTCAAAGTAATCATAAAAACTTACCCCCGTTATTTTATAAACCCCTGGTAATGCCTCATCAGGAGATGGCTTTCTATCTGCTTCATGGTTTCTATAGATACACCTACTATAATTATGAGAGCAGTTCCGGTAAATATCAAATTCATGTCTGTAAAGTTTTGCAGCAGTATGGGCAAAGTAGCGACAAGCGCCAGAGAAACAGCTCCTGCCAATGTTATCCTGGATACAATACGCTCTATATATTCTGCTGTAGGTCTGCCTGGCCTTAATCCCGGTATAAAGCCGCCGTATTTTTTAATGTTATCAGCTACATCTACCGGGTTAAACTGTATAGCTGTGTAAAAATAGGTGAAAAATATAATCAGCAAGAAGTATATAATTGTATTTAAAGGTGATCCCCAGTCAAGAATACTGGCAACTCTTACTGCAATGGGATGGTTAACAAACTG
>PWHX01000033.1 GCA_003555415.1 Syntrophomonadaceae bacterium
ATAAAGTTAATGGAGCTGATTTTTTTGTCCGCAAATTTTAATTTGGCCTATGGTGGGGAAAACATTCCTTTAAATTTAAAAGAGCAGTTTAAAGTACTGACACCACCTCCGTACACACTTCCAAAGGACCCGGTTAAACTCATTAGTGAAACCCTTAGCAACCCCCTGGGAACACCTCCCCTGTCAAAAGCCGCCCGCGCTGGAGATAAAGTAGCTGTTGTAGTCTCTGACCAGACCCGGGTTACCGGAAGTAAAACTTTTCTGCCCTTATTAATAGAAGAACTAAGCAAAGCAGGCGTCTCCCATAAGGACATAACCATTATTTTTGCTACAGGGAACCACAACCCTCCAACACTAGAAGAAAAAAATAATATTATAGGAAAACAATTATTACAAAGAATTAAAACGGTAAACCATGAAGCAGGGGAAAAGCAGGATATGGTCTTGCTGGGAAAAACATCCCGGGGAACTCCGGTAAAATTAAACAAACATTACATTGAAGCTGATTTTAAGATAATTACAGGAAGCATCGTTCACCATTATTTCGCAGGCTTTGGCGGGGGTCGGAAAAGTATCCTGCCGGGAATCGCTTCAGAAGAAACAATCCTGGCCAATCATAAGCTGGTCTTTGACCTGGCCCGTGACCAGGGTATACACCCTGGAGTTATCCCCGGTAATCTGGAAGGAAACCCGGTTCATGAAGATATGCTGGAGGCAGCAGCCAAGGCTCCTCCAGACTTTATGTTTAACACCATTGTAGATATGAAAGGGAATATTATAGATGCGGTAAGCGGGGATTATCAGCAGGCACATTTAAAAGGCTGCCGGAAAGCTGAAGAACTATATGCTGTTAACATAGATGAAGGAGCAGACCTGGTTATTGCCAGCTGTGGAGGTTATCCCAAGGATATCAATATGATTCAAATTCAAAAAACACTATATAATGTGTCCCTGGCTGTTAAACAAGGAGGCACAATTATACTCCTGGCTGAATGCCCCGAGGGCATAGGATCAAGTCAATTCCTGCACTGGTTTGAACGCCTTTCCCCTGGTGCTGCTGAAAAAATTCTAAGGGATAATTTTGAGCTCAATGGCTTTACAGCCTTATCGGTAATGAGAATTAATCAGAAAAGTCAGGTTGTTTATTTTACCCGGTTGGATCATAATTTAGTGCGGAAAATGGGAATGGTCCCCGCAAACAGTTTAGAGGAAGCTTTAGAAAAAGCGCCCATTAAAAAAGACCCGCTGATTTATGTTATACCTTTTGGCAGCATAACTGTACCTAAAATAAAGTAAAGCACTTTAATACCTGGAATTATTTAATCAAGTAGTAGCAGTACTCCAGGTTATCATTATCCATTTCCGATAGTGAGCGCATTAACTCTTCTCTAGACTGCCTGTTCAATTCAGCATGATAATTTCCCAGAGCTGTCTGGCAGACAATACGGCTGGCATGGGATTGTGAGTTCCGGGTTACAAAATCAATAATTTCTTCAATCATCTGTGTTTCTTGATGCTCCATTGTAATACCTCCTGCTAATATGATTTATACAAGCCTTAGCTTAATCATATTTTAACCACCAAAAATAAATATTATGCCAATAAAAAGATAACATTAAATTGTTACTAAGTCCCTTATGCTTTCTAATGTTTTCTCACCTATCCCCGTAACCCTGGTAACCTCTTCAACAGACTTAAAAGGTCCGCTGGTTTCCCGGTCTTGCATAATGGCCTGGGCTTTAACCGAGCCAATGCCGGGAAGTGTTTCCAGATCCTTTTGGGAAGCAGTATTAATATTTATCTTTTGGGTATACCCAGGATCTGCCACACCTGCAGGCAGATGCTCTTCCCCTTCTATGGGAATATACACCTGCTGGCCATCATACAACCCGGCAGCCAGGTTCACAGCATCCTCCACAGCATCCTCTTTAAATCCTCCGGCAGCCTCTACCGCATCAAAAACTCTGGAGCCTTCCCTAAGATTATAAACACCGGAGCTTTTTACTCCGCCTGCTACGTGAACTACAATATCCTTTACCTTTTCTTCATTCTCATCTTTTTCATCTTCTTTTCTATAATCTTCTTCTGTAGATTTAGCTATTTCAAACTTTTCCCTGTCGGGTACGTGCCAGGCCTGGTAAGCCCGGTACCCTAAGCCGCCTAATATAAGTAAAGCCAGCAAGATAATTATAATATTTTCTTTAATCTTAAATTCTTTCATCTTCTATTTCCTTTCAGATTATTTGTATAATTATTCCTCCTTGTTCCTATAATTTCCTTCTTGGGCCTTAGATTTTATAAGCTTTTACTTAACAACAAGGTTTACCAGTTTGTTAGGCACGGCTATTTCCTTTATTATGTTTTTGCCCTCCAGGTGAGATTGCACCTTTGGCAAATCTTTAGCTGCATTCAACATTTCTTCCTGGTTGTAGTCAACAGGTATTTTAATCTTATCCCTGACTTTTCCGTTTACCTGAACAACTATTTCTATATCAGCAGCTTTAAGGGCCTCCGGCTCATAATGAGGCCAATCCTGCAGGTGCACACTTTCCTCTGCCCCTACAGCATCACTCCACATCTCTTCACAAATATGGGGGGCGAAAGGAGCAAGGATAATAATTAACTCTTTTATAGATCGGGAAAAAAGTGCCTTATTGACTTTGCCTTCTTCAACTTTATCCAGGTAACTATACAGGGCATTTACCAGCTCCATTATAGCACTGATGGCCGTGTTAAAGTTAAACCTTTTTTGGATATCCTCAGATACTTTTTTAATAGTTGAATGAAGGGTATGATAAGTTTCTTTCTCGAGAGTAGAAAGGTCCTGAACCTTAATGTCATTTTCTCCTGGAATTACATGGTCCTTATTATCATTCACCAGCCTCCAGACCCTTCGCAGGAAACGATAGCAACCTTCTACTCCCTGGTCGTTCCAATCCAAATCTTTTTCCGGAGGGGCGGCAAAAAGAATAAACAGCCTCCCCGTGTCTGCTCCAAAATTCTCTATGATTTCATCAGGAGTTACCAGATTACCCTTGGACTTAGACATTTTAGCCCCGTCTTTATAGACCATACCCTGGGCCAACAACCGGGAAAAAGGCTCTTTAACTCCTGTTAAGCCAGCATCGTAAAGCGCCTTGGTAAAAAAGCGGGCGTACATAAGGTGCAGGATAGCGTGTTCAATGCCTCCAATGTATTGGTCAACAGGCATCCAGTAATCCACATCTTCCCGTTCAAAGGGAAACACTTCGCTGTGGGGGCTGGCGTACCGCAGGAAGTACCAGGAGGAACAAACAAAGGTATCCATGGTATCGGTTTCTCTCCTTCCCTCCTGTCCGCACCGGGGACAGGGGGCCTTCTGAAATTCCTCAGATTCCTCCAGGGGAGACTGCCGGGAATCTTTAAGCTCAACGTCTTCAGGAAGCTTAACCGGAAGGTCCTCATAAGGAACAGGAACGGTCCCACACTTACCACAATAGACAATAGGGATGGGAGCACCCCAGTAACGCTGCCTGGATACCAGCCAGTCCCTAAGCCGATAGCTTATGTCATGTTTTCCCCAGTTCTTTATCTCCAGGTAACGGGTAATTTCCCCGATACATTCCTGGGAATCCATACCGTCAAAATGAGCTGAGTTTACCATGATCCCGGGATCTTCGTAGGCTTCAGTCATATTCTCAGATGTCAAGTCACTGCCTTCTGGCTTGATAACCAGCTTAACCGGCAGGTTGTACTTTTTGGCAAAGAGAAAGTCTCTCTGATCATGGGCAGGAACAGCCATTATAGCTCCTGTTCCGTATCCCATAAGAACGTAGTTCCCCACCATGATAGGTATCTCTTCTCCATTAAGGGGGTTGATACAGTAAGCTCCTGTAAATACGCCCAGTTTTTCCGTTTCGGCAGAAGTCCTTTCTATTTCGCTTACCCTTCTCATTTCCTCTACAAAATCAAGAACTTCTTTTTCTTGTTGGTTACCTGCTACCAGTTCCTTGACGTAAGGATGTTCTGGAGCCAGAACCATATAGGTGACACCGTAAAGGGTGTCGGGCCTGGTGGTAAAAATACTGATAACTTTTTCAGAATCCTTAACTGGAAAATCTACTTCTGCACCCTCACTGCGACCGATCCAGTTCTTCTGCATTATTTTAACCCTCTCCGGCCAACCTTCCAGAAGTTCCAGATCCTCCAGCAAACGATCCGCATATTGAGTAATCTTAAAAAACCACTGTTCTAGATCTTGAGTTACCACTCCGGTTCCACAACGCCAGCAGGCACCATCAATAACCTGTTCATTGGCCAGCACAGTTTCACACTGGGAACACCAGTTTACGTCAGCTTTTTTCTTATAAGCCAGACCCATTTCATAAAGCTTCAAAAATAGCCACTGGGTCCACCTGTAATAATCAGGGTGGCAGGTAGTTACCTCCCTCTCCCAGTCATAGCTAAGACCCAGGGAAACCTGCTGTTTTTTCATAAAAGCAATATTATTATCAGTCCATTGGGCAGGGGGAACCTGGTGCTGGATGGCAGCATTTTCTGCAGGAAGACCAAAGGCATCCCATCCCATAGGGTGAAGAACATTATAACCTTTCATTCTTAAAAACCTGGCCAGTACATCCCCTATAGAATAAACCCGCATATGACCCATGTGGAGTTTCCCTGAAGGGTAGGGGAACATTTCCAGAACATAATACTTCTCCTTATCAGGATCAGCCTCGCTCCGGTTAAAACTTTTGTCCTCCCAGATTTTTTGCCATTTTGCTTCGATCTCTTTAGGATTATAATCCTTACTCATATTGTTTTCCTCCTGTAAGTAAATATCGTTAAATATATCAAAAGCTCTCGCCTAAAAGAGGACGAGAGCTTTAATAATTACGGAAGATTAAAGGAACTGTTTTCTTCAGGATATATCTGATTTGTATTTTTCCAGAGGCGTTCCAGGTTATAGAATTCCCTTAACTCTGGCTGAAATATATGGATAACTATTTCTCCAAAGTCCAGGACAATCCAGAGACCATCCCTGTATCCTTCCTGCCTCAGCAGTGCATAATTATGCTCGTCCAGTTTTTCCACTATATGATCGGCAATGGCCTTGACCTGAGTAGCAGTATTGCCACTACAGATAATAAAATAATCAGCAATTAAGGATACTTTGCGTATATCACATACTACCACTTCTGCTGCTTTCTTTTCTTCAGCATAGTAAACGGCCCTCGAAGCTAAATCCTTAGCCGCTTTGTTCACAGAACCCCTCCTTAGATATCATCATATTATATCCTCTATACTGTATATTATACATTATTCGTCGGCTTCTGTTAACTCTTTTTCTGAATAATTATGTCCTATTATTAAAGTAATATGGGCAGGATGATCCGATATGACCTCTTTTAGAAGCTGTGCGCCGGGAATCAGTACAGCAATGTCTTTGGCAGGATCCATATCTTCTATCCTACTTACAACAAGGGATCTGGAGTAATCCTGGTGGTCAGCATCCTTCACCTCCACAATATCGTAACCCTTTTGGGATAATTCTTCAGCCACCTGTTTGGCTATTTCTGGAGTCCCCTTTCCATTTAAAACTTCAACTTTAGCAATATCTGAAACTACAGACTCCTCCTTTTCCAGGATTAAACGGTCTACCAGCTTTTGTGTAAGCTCTTCATCAGCTACCCAGAACTCTTCTCCATCTCTAATGTCTAAACTGCCCGGTAATTTCTCCAGGATAACATCTTCTTCATAGCTTTTCTCCTTAAAGATATCATAGTAATGAACCGTTTCTCTCCAGGAGAGATTGGTCTGTAAATGGGAAGACAGAGTTCTAACTGCTGTTGGAAGACCGGTAAACATGCCTTTCTTCCCAATATTGTCAATAAGAGCCGCTGTTAAACTTCGCTGTCTTTCCAATTGATCCAGAGGATCTTCCCCCTCCATTTTAGAAGAATAATACCTGTATGCTTCTTCTCCTGCTATAGCTTGCTTTCCCTCCTCAAATAACATACGCTGCTCCTGGTAAAGGGGCTCTGTAATTTCTAATTCTAACTGGCCTGCTAGTTCTACAGCTTCAGGGATACCCCGGTAATCAAACTCCACGAAATAGTGCACAGGTATGTTTAAAAGCCCCGAAACTATATCTATAAACCTGGCAGCCCTTTGGGAGGAATCCTCCAGCGCATAAAACTTTTCCAGACTTCCCCCACCGTAATCATCTTTATTCACATAGGTTTTTTCCGGAATATAAATAGCCGCTACTTTATCCGCCTGCGGACTGTAACTGACCAGGACTGTCTGTTGTATAATATTACGTCCATCCTCCCGGTAATCAACACCGGCAATTAAAAAATTGACCCTTTGGCTGCCGTTGACGGAACTTAAACTCTCTGCCCAGGCATCGCTAACATACATACTATTCAGTGAATTAATCCCTCTTAATGCAGTTATGGTTATAATTAGAAAAACCAAAACTGTAACTAAAAAAGCTATTCTTTTTTTCTTGAGCCTGATTCTTCTGGATGGTTTTTCCATTAAGAACTGACCCCCCGATTTCTATTTGCCATTTTTACAATAATCTCGTTCCTGAGATTAATGGAATCAGGGTGAAGAAGGCGTCCTCTTTTTACAACATAATTTATAGTTTGATCCAGGGCTCTGAGAATGGCTTTATCTAAATCTTTAAGGGCCAACTCCCTTATTTCTTCTACTCCCGGGAAAGAACGATTTTCTTCTATAAAGTCAGCCAAAAAAACAAGGCAGGCCAGCCTACCCATACCTGCTTTTCCAGTTGTATGACAGCTTATGGCCTCAATAATATCCTCATCCTCTATGCCCAGTTCTGTTTTTACTAATAAGGCCCCTACAGAGGCATGAAGCAGTTCAGGATTGTTCTCTTCAACTATATCCAACCTTAAGCCCAGCTCCCTGGACTTAACCAGCAATTCTTCCTCAGAAAACTGTTTTCCGTAATCGTGAAGTAAGCCAGCTTTTTCAGCCCTGGCTTTATCTGCACCGTACAGGCAGGCCAGCTCCCCGGAAGCTTTTTTTACGCCCAGGGAATGAAGGTATCTTTCTTCATTTAACACCTGTTTAAGTAATTCTCTGTAATCTTCTCCCATAATATCACCTGCCAAATTTTACTTTTCGACAGTTATTATATTTTTCCTGCAAAAAAAATAAAACAAAAAATAAAAAAGGCAACTTTAAGCTGCCTTAGTGTTCTTCCCTGGGTTTGGCCTCATTAACGATAATTTCTCGTCCATCTAGACCAACCCCGTTCATAGCCTCTATCATTTTATCTGCTTCCCCTTCAGGAACTTCAACGAAACCGTATCCCTTAGATCTGCCTGTCCGGTTATCTGTAATTATTCTGCAGTTCAGCACCTCACCGTGCTGTGCAAAAGCAGTTATAAGATCATCTTCCTTTAAAGCCCAGGGAATATTGCCTACATATAAGGTCTTAACCATTATGTCACCTCTCTTTCTTCATACCTCTTCATATGGATATTATTTTCCCAATTTGATAAAAATATGCAATTAATATACAATTAGCCAAATAAATTACATAACAATATAACGCTGTTAAATTTATCAACTGCAATACAGCTTGTTTTTCAAAATGTACTGCTCAACTCCCGATGTTGTTAAGTATTTTATGGTTTTATTTTCCTTTACCCTCTCTCTTATATCTGTTGAAGAAATGCCCACTCCCGGTATAGTCAGAATGGAAATCCTGGACAAAAGCTCCCTGCTTGTTTTTTGTTCTAACCGGGACAGGGAATAACCTGGTCTGGTTACCGCTATAAAATAACACAGCTGTAGTAGTTCATCATAACCTTTCCAGGTATTAATATCCAGGATGGCATCTGCGCCCGTAATAAAGTAGAGTTTTTTTTCTGGACCCAATATTTCCCTGAATTGCGTAACTGTATCAATGGTATATGTGTACGTATGTGCAGAAGCATCCATTTCTATCCTGGAAATTACAAAGTAGGGGTTGTTAACGGTAGCTAAAACAGTCATCAAATAACGATGCTGCGCATGGCTTAATAACTCTTCTTTTTTATGGGGGGGATAACCAACCGGAACAAAATAAACTTTCTCCAGGTTGTATTTTTCCCTGGCTTCCTCCGCAGCTAACAGGTGACCAATATGTATAGGGTCAAAGGTTCCCCCCATAATTCCAATGTTCCCTTTTTCCCTGGCTTTCTCCTTCCCCACCATTTATTCACCTCGATAATTATACTTTCTTCTAGACTAAAAACCTTCTTCAGAATAGTTAAATTCCATTTTTCCTATCCGCACTAAGTCTCCTTCTTTAACGCCTTTTTCTTTTAATGCTTTTTCCAATCCTATACGGTCAAAATAGCGTTGAAGCCTAAATAATGCTTCTTCGTTGTCAAAATCAGTCATATGGACATATCTTTCAATAGTTTTCCCTTTAACCAAGTACGCTTCTCCATCAAATTCTATTATAAATTTTTCTTCTGGCTCATACTTGTAAACTTTTTTATCTTCTGTTTTATCTTTAACTTCCTCCTCCAGCTGTACCTCTCCATCTACTTCCTGTAGTTTCTCTAAAAGAAAGTAAAGAAGTTCTTTAATACCCTCTCCGGTTACTGCAGAAACAGCAAAAATAGGATGATCACCTTCTAATTCATCTTTTAACCTTTGTAAATTCTCCTTACCTTCAGGGAGATCAATTTTATTGGCGGCTATAACCTGAGGTTTCCTGGTTAGGGTTTTGCTATACAAAGCCAGTTCCCTCTGCAGGGCTTTAAAATCCTCCAGGGGATCCCTTCCTTCTGTGCCGGCAGTATCCAGGAGAAATAGTAAAACTTTGGTTCGTTCAATATGTCTTAAAAATTGTAGACCCAAACCTGTTCCTTTATGGGCACCTTCTATTATTCCCGGAATATCAGCAACAAAAAAGCTTTCCCCTTTTGCTACTTGAACCTCTCCTAAATTTGGGCTCAAAGTAGTAAAAGGGTAGGAGGCAACCTTAGGCCTGGCTGCCGAAACTCTGGACAAGAAAGTTGATTTCCCGGCATTAGGGAAACCTACCAATCCAACATCCGCCATTAGCTTTAATTCTATAACAACCCGGAGTTCTTCACCGGGTTCACCTTTTTCTGATAGTTTAGGAGCTTTGCGGGTAGAAGTAGCAAACCGGGCATTACCCCGACCTCCCCGGCCACCCTGTGCTATAACAGCTTTTTCCCCCGCTTTGGTTAAATCGGCAATTTTTTCTCCCGTTTCTTCATTATAAACTACTGTGCCGGGAGGGACTTTTACTTCCAGATCAGAAGCGTTTTTCCCGTGACATTTCTTCCCTTTGCCGTGGGGACCCCTGTCAGCTTTAAGGTGCTGCTGATATTTAAAATCCAGCAAAGTCCGTAAACCCTCATCTACTATAAATATTACGCTGCCTCCTCGACCGCCGTCACCTCCGTCAGGCCCCCCATGGGGTCTGTATTTTTCCCGGAGAAAAGATGTAACGCCGTTTCCGCCGTCACCTCCCTTTACAAATACCTTTACTCTATCAACAAACATCATAACCACCTTATTCTTTGGATTAGTTTTACTTATTATTTTAGTATTGCAAATTTTTCACACTAAATACCGTTATTCTACAATCTTGTAATCATTCCCTTTATTAAAAAACAATAAAAAAAATCCAGCACTTTTAGTACTGGAACAGTTATCCAACCACCGTAGTTTCCATAGGAACTACGTTTACCTTTTTTTTACGCTTTCCTGTTCGTTGGAAGGTAACAAGACCATCAACCTTGGCAAACAAGGTGTCATCCTTGCCCATCCCAACATTCAACCCAGGGTTAAACTTGCTTCCCCTTTGGCGGACCAGGATAGTTCCGGCGTTAACATTTTGGCCGTCCTGTCTTTTCACACCAAGTCTTTTAGCATTACTGTCCCGTCCGTTTCTAGAACTACCCACACCTTTTTTGTGAGCGAATAGCTGAAGATTAAATTTCATGTTGTTCACCTCCAATATTATTTTCAATTTGTATATAACCGGTATACTCCTTTTGTATTTCCTCCAGACCTAAAATCATTGTCTCCAGGAGTAAACCCACTTTCTCCAACTCTGCTTCTGTTAAGTTACCCGGAATATAACACTCTATAAGTCCCTCTTCTATCTTGAGTTCGGG
>PWHX01000072.1 GCA_003555415.1 Syntrophomonadaceae bacterium
AGATCTGAACAATTTAATTATAGAAGGCAAGATAAAAGATGCAAAATCAATAATCGGGATAGTCCTGGCTGAGAAGGTGCTTAAGAATAATAAATAGTTCCCCTGCATAAAAATTAAAAAGGTTATTTTATTCAGGCGGGGGAAGTAAAATTGTATTATAAATTGAGAGATGTTATTATTCAATATATAAGAAGTCATTTTGGTTATTATCTGCTGGCGATTTCCTTTTTTTTTGTAGGTATTATTATAGGAGCTGTTGTGGTAAAAGCCCTACCTGATTTTCAGGTCCAGGAATTGAGAGATTATCTTAACTACTATTTTGTGGATTTTAATACGGCATCTTTATCTCAAGAGTTGATTTTAAGGGATTCCATTACCAATAATTTAAGATATATATTTATGATTTGGTTGTTGGGTGCTACCATAATAGGATTTCCTTTTATTCTAATACTTCTTTTTTTGAGGGGATTTATTTTAGGCTTTACAGTTGGTTTCCTGGTGGATCAAATAGCTTTTAAAGGTGTACTTTTTGCGGTAGTTTCTATTTTGCCACATAACATAATTATAATACCCGGCATTTTAATTGCTGGAGTTACCGGCCTTTGTTATTCTTTAAATATAATTAAATTGCGTATAAGGAGAAAAAGATATAATTTAAGCCAGTTATTTTTTAACTATAGTACGGTTATCCTTATTACAGGAATAGTGATTATGGCTGGAGGATTAATTGAAGCCTATATAACTCCTGTTTTTATGAGATTTATAATTCCCATAATTAAATGAATTGCGGTAAAAAACAAAATAATTAGGAGGCTTATATATATGATTATCGGAGTTCCTAAGGAAATCAAAGATAGAGAAGGAAGAATTGCTATAATACCGGCGGGTGTGGAAATGCTGCTGGAAAACGATCATAAAGTAATAATAGAGAAGGGTGCCGGAGAGGGAAGCGGGCTTAAAGATGAAGATTTTATTGAAGTTGGAGCAGAGATGGTAGAAAGTGGACAGGCTGTTTATAAAAATGCCGATATGATAGTAAAAGTTAAGGAGCCCTTACCGGAGGAATTTAATTATTTAAGAGAAGATCAAATTATTTTTACGTTTCTTCACCTTGCAGCAGTTCCCGAAGTGGCTCGGGCATTGGTAGAAAAGAAAGTGACGGCTATAGCCTATGAAACGGTACAACTTGAGGATAATTCTTTACCTCTTTTAGACCCAATGAGTAAAGTTGCTGGCAGGATGGCTGTTCAACTAGGAGCGCATTACCTGGAGCATACCCAGGGGGGAAGCGGGGTCCTTTTAGGTGGAGTTCCCGGAGTGCCGCCTTCTAAAGTAGTCATAATAGGAGGTGGGGTAGTAGGTACCAATGCAGCCCGCATAGCTAATGGAATAGGGGCTCAGGTAACAATTCTTGATGTAAATCCCAGTAGGCTGAGAGAATTGGATGACTTGTTCTACGGGCAGGTAAGCACTTGTTTTTCCAATAAATATAATTTAAAAAAGATTGTTCCCCAGGCTGACTTGTTAATAGGAGCAGTTCTTCATCCCGGTGGTAGAGCTCCAACTCTGGTAACCGAAGACATGGTTAAAAGTATGAAGAACGGTTCAGTTATAGTAGATGTGGCAGTTGACCAGGGAGGAATTGTCGAAACGATAGACCGTTTTACCTCCCTGTCAGAACCAATTTACAATAAACACGGAGTGATACACTATGCCGTTTCCAATATACCCGGCACAGTACCTCGAACGTCTACTTTTGCTTTAACCAATACTACTATGCCATACGTTTTAACTTTGGCCAATTATGGGTATGAAGGAGCAGTCAAAATGAATAAAGGTTTGGCAAGTGGTATAAATATATTAAAGGGTAAGGTTGTTTATAAGGCAGTGGCTGAAGCAGTTAACTTACCCTTTACACCATTACAAGAAGTCTTAGACCTGTAAAAGGATATCTAAGATAATAGTCTCCTGATTGGTGGTTCTAAAATATCAGTTTCCATAATATATTAAAAAAGAATTAATTTTAGAACTATCAATTAGGAGGTGAAAGCTAATGAAGATGATATCTTTTGTTAAGTTTAATCCCCGGCACATTATGTTTTTAAAGATTATTGTAATAATTCTTATCCTTGCTTTAGTTTTACCCAAAGTGTTTTTTTTGGTAAAGGAAGCTATTTCTCCCTGGATATCAACGGAGGATCCTTTTGATACACAAAAAGTTGGGAAAACTGTTGAAGGTAGAGCGGAAGATTCAGGTCTTATAGAAAACATGTGGTTTCATCTATTAGATTTTTATCGCCACGGAATAAATATTTTTATTTAAAATAAAAGGATTTCTTTTCCTGTTTGTTGAATAAGTTAAAAATATTTACCATAATGATTGTATATTACCAATTGTTTGTGTTTAAAGTCATGAAGTGGCTTAATTATAAAGGAGTTCTTTAGATGGATAAATGGATAACAGAATTTTTATATTTTTTAGACGTAGAAAAGGGGTTGGCAAAGAATACCTTAGAATCTTACGGGAGAGATTTAAAAAGTTTTTTTTCTTTTATAAATAAAAATGGACATAAAAGCCTCTTAGAAATATCCCGCAATGATATTACCTCTTATTTGTTGTACCTCCATAAAAAGGGCAGAGCTACTTCTACTATTTCCAGGAACCTTGCTTCAATCAGGTCTTTTTATCATTTTTTATTAAACGAGCAGGTTCTTGATAAGGATCCTTCATCTAATCTGGAATCTCCGAAACAGGAAAAGAAATTACCTGAGATTTTGACTATTAGTGAGGTTGACTTGTTGTTGAGTCAGCCTGACACTTCGGAGATTACCGGTATAAGAGATAAGTCTATGTTAGAGGTAATTTATGCTACCGGGATCCGGGTTTCAGAGATAATAGATTTAAATAAAATGGACATAAATATTGACAACGGGTATATAAGATGCAGGGGGAAAGGAAACAAAGAAAGGATTGTTCCCCTGGGTAAAATAGCTGTTAAAAATACAAAGATATATTTGGAAAAATCCAGAAGCAAGCTGGTTAAAAATAACGACAGCGAGGAAGCTTTTTACGTAAATCACCATGGTAAAAGGCTTACCCGGCAGGGTTTCTGGAAAATAATTAAAAAGTATGCCAAGCAGGCTAAAATCGATAGAAAAATTACCCCACATACTTTAAGGCATTCCTTTGCCACACACCTTTTGGAAAATGGTGCAGATTTACGTTCAGTTCAAGAAATGCTAGGACATGCCGACATATCTACCACGCAAATATATACACATATAACCCGTAAAAAGCTAAAAGGTATATATGAAAAAACTCATCCCAGAGCTTAAAGGAGAAATGGAATGATAAGCCGTGTTGTAATTATTATTCTTGACGGATTAGGAGTTGGAGCATTACCGGATGCTTATCTTTACAGTGACGAGGGAAGTAATACTTTAGGCAATATATCCAGGAAAATAGAAGGCGGATTATATCTTCCGGAAATGGAGAAAATGGGTTTAGGTAACATTATTTCTGTTGAAGGAGTCAAGCCTGCAATAAAACCGCTGTCTTCTTTTGGGAAAATGTCTGAAATATCTGCTGGGAAAGACACTATTACCGGCCATTGGGAGATGGCTGGTTTAATTTTGGAGAAGCCTTTTCCTCTTTATCCAGAAGGCTTTCCCAATGAAATAATAGACCCTTTTGAAGAAGCTATAGGTAAAAAAGTCCTGGGAAATAAAGTAGCCTCCGGAACAGAAATCATTGAAAAACTGGGAGAAGAGCATTTAAGTACAGGTCAGCCCATAGTGTATACATCGGCAGATAGTGTGTTTCAGATTGCCGCCCACGTAGCAGTGGTGCCGATAGATTTATTGTACAGTTGGTGTAATATAGCCAGGAAACTGCTTAAAGACCAGCATGCCATAGGAAGGGTAATAGCCCGCCCCTTTACCGGTGCTCTGGGCAGCTTTAAGCGTACATCGGGAAGAAAAGATTATCCTTTAATGCCCTTCGAGAAAACAATACTTAATATACTGGAGAAAAAGGGTAGGGAAGTTATTTCCGTAGGAAAGGTTTATGATATTTTTGGCGGTTCAGGTATTACCCGTTCATTTACTACCCAAAATAATAAAGAGGGTATTTTAAAAATCACAGATGTGCTGGGGTTCTACTTTGAGGGTTTAGTTTTTGCCAATTTAGTAGATTTCGATATGATTTATGGTCACCGTAATGATTGTGAAGGTTATTATGAGGCTTTAAAAGAATTTGATTATTATCTTCCCTTGATCAGGGAATCATTGCGGAAGGATGATATGCTTATAATAACGGCAGATCACGGCTGTGATCCAACAAATCCTGGTACTGATCATACCCGGGAATATGTGCCCCTTATGGTTTACGGAGGCAAGTGTAAAAAAGGTGTTGATTTGGGAACCAGGGAAAGCTTTACTGATGTCGCTGCTACCATAGCAGATATTTTTCAAGTAGGTGAATTAAAAAACGGGAAAAGCTTTGCCCATCAGGTTTTATAGGGGTGGTCATATGAGGTCTTATGATATTATTTTAAAAAAGAGAAACGGTCAGCCTTTAAACAAAAATGAAATTGAATTTTTGCTGCGAGGCTTTATTAAAGGTCAGATTCCGGATTATCAGGTATCTGCTTTTTTGATGGCTGTTTATTTTAAGGGAATGACCCGGGAAGAATTAGCAGAGTTTACCTTAAGCATGGCTGGTTCAGGAGATATGATGGACCTTTCTTCAATTCCTGGCATTAAAGTAGATAAGCACAGTACCGGTGGGGTAGGGGATAAAACAACTCTTGTTTTGGTTCCCCTGGTGGCCGCAGCTGGAGTCCCGGTAGCTAAAATGTCTGGAAAGGGTTTGGGACATACCGGTGGTACAGTAGATAAACTAAGTTCAATAAAGGGGTTTCAAACTGAACTCACTACCCAGGCGTTTATAGAAAAGGTTAAGAATATTAATACTGCCGTGGTTGGGCAAACGGCCAACCTTGTTCCGGCAGACAAAAAACTGTACGCTCTAAGGGACGTGACAGCTACAGTTGACAGCATACCCCTGATAGCCAGTTCAATTATGAGCAAAAAAATTGCTTCAGGAGCACAAGGGTTGGTATTGGATGTTAAGATGGGTAGAGGGGCCTTTATGAAAAGAAAGGAAGAAGCTGTGAGCCTGGCAAAACGCATGGTGGAAACAGGGAACAGGCTGGGTTTAAAAACCAGGGCCCTGATTACCAGTATGGATCAACCTTTAGGGAAAACTGTGGGGAATGCCTTAGAAGTTAAGGAGGCCATAAAGACCCTTATGGCTAAAGGCCCTCAAGACCTGACGGAATTATGTTTGACCCTGGGGTCCCACATGCTGGTATTAGGTAAAAAGGCTAATAGTGAAGACGAAGGAAGGGCAAAACTTGAGGAAATATTATATTCTAGAAAGGGCCTTGATAAGTTTAAAGCTCTTATAGAAAGTCAGGGAGGCCAGTCTGAAGTCATTGGAGATATGGATAAGTTACCCTGTGCCCCTTTAATAGAAGAATATCACTGTCCTGCGGTAGGCTTTTTAAAAGAAATAGATGCTTTTAAAATAGGTATGGCAGCCATGACTTTGGGAGCTGGCAGAGAAAAGAAGGATGATTTTATAGATTTGTCGGTAGGTATAGAATTAAATAAAAAGGCCGGAGATAAGGTAGAAAAAGGAGAGCCTTTATTTATTATTCACAGCAACAGCAGAGAAAGAACAGCTAAAGCTATAGAAGTATTAAAGGATTCTTTCATTCTGGTTAAAGAAAAACCCCAACCACCTCCATTAATTTATGATAAAATAAAAAAGTGACAGGCAAGCTGTCAACAACCCTGTCTCCATTCATTTTTTAAAGTTCACCTATGGTGAACTTTTTGTATTATTTTGATATTAGCGGTTAAAATAACTGTGTAAGCTATTATTACCACAACTTTTTCAAAAGAGTTTTGCAATATAAATTTAAAATGAGGTGGATAGAAATGATTAAAAAACAAATTCTAATTATTGTTTTAACAATTGCTATGCTGTTTAGTTTCTTAGGGTCGATTCATGCTGCGGAACACCAGTTTGATTTACAGACAGAATCAGCACTTTTAGTAGATGCAACTACCGGGGAATTATTATTCGAAAAAAATATCCATGAGCCGTTGTATCCGGCAAGTATTACCAAAATAATGACTCTGCTATTAGCCTTTGAAGCAATAGAAGAAGGAAAGGTAAGTCTAGAAGATGAGGTAATAGTAAGTGAAGAGGCTGCATCTATGGGCGGGTCTCAGATTTTTTTAGAACAAGGAGATAAAGTTTCTTTAGAAGATCTTTTAATCGGTATTGCTGTAGGCTCAGGTAACGATGCTTCTGTGGCTGTAGCTGAGCACATAGCTGGATCTTTAGAAGGTTTTGTGGAGATAATGAACGAAAGAGCCTTTGAACTGGGGATGGACAATACTAATTTTGAAAATGCCTGCGGGTTACATGTGGATGAACATGTAACGACGGCAAAGGATATAGTCATAATGTCCCGGGAACTTTTAAAATACCCTCAGGTTAATGAATGGTTTTCCATATGGATGGATGAAGAATTTTTAAAAGGGAAAATCAGTGTAGAAGAAGGTATATATCTTAGCAATACTAACCGGCTAGTTCGCTATTACTCCGGGTGTGACGGGTTGAAGACCGGCTTTACAGATCAAGCGGGTCACTGTATTGCAGCTACGGCAAAAAGGGAAGACTCCCGGTTTATATCCGTAATATTAAATGCCCCCGATAGCAAAACCCGTTTTGATGAAGCTACCCAACTTTTAGATTATGCCTTTGCCAATTATAAAACTATACCTATAGCAGAAAAAGATGAAGTGGTGGGAGAAGTAGCGGTACAAAAAGGTAAAGAAACAACTCTAAAACTGGTATTGGCTAAACAACTGGGTGTTTTAGTTAAAAAAGCTGATGATCCGGAATTCCAAAAAGACATAAATATCACCCATTCTTTAAATGCTCCCATAACTAAAGGAGAAAATATTGGAGAATTTATTGTAATCTGGGAAGGGGAAGAAGTTGCTCAAGGAGATCTTTCGGCGGAAAAAGATGTTCAGCGGGCTACAGTTTTTGATATATTTTATAGAACTTTAGAAGCATGGGTTCGATTTGGGAAATAGATAACATAACATCTAAAAAAATAATAGGAAACATTAATTGCCTTCGGGCAATTTCTTTTTTTTGCAGGAGATATATTTATTATGTAGAATTATTTTCCAACATAAGGCAGAGATGTTGGAGGTGAATCTAAAAATGAATATTGATATTGATATAGAGGCTAGAGGTCCAAAATTGATAGTACGCTTAAATGGAGAGCTTGATCATCATACAGCAGAATTATTTCGCTCCAGGGTTCAAGAGGTATTGGCCCGGGGAAAAATGAAAAAAATTATTTTGAATTTATCCGGCCTTAACTTTATGGATAGTTCTGGAATTGGAGTTATCTTGGGCAGGTATAATTTTTTAAAACATAAAGGGGGGGCAATTGCAGTGTGTAACCTGCAGCCCCAGGTAAAAAAGGTTTTTTATACGGCAGGTTTATTTAATATATTTAACGTGTATGGTTCTGAAAAAGAAGCTATTGATAATATTTAGGGAGGAGAAATGAGAAGTAAAATGGATAATTATATGAAACTTGAAATACCCGGCAGATCTCAAAATGAGTCTTTTGCTAGAGTAGCCGTTGCTGCCTTTGCTTCACAGCTGGACCCGACTCTGGAAGAATTAAGCGATATAAAAACTGTAGTTTCAGAAGCTGTTACTAATGCTATCATTCATGGTTACGTTAATGAAATAGGTAAAATTATAATTAAGGCACGATTAAGGGAAAATAACCTGGTGATAGAAATTATAGATTTTGGTATAGGGATAGAAGACATAGAAAAAGCTCGGGAGCCTCTTTATACCTCTAAACCTGAACTAGAGAGGTCTGGCATGGGCTTTACAATAATAGATAAATTTATGGATCAGGTAGAAATAGCTTCAGAAAGCAGCAAGGGCACTACAGTAAAAATGGTTAAGAATATAGAAAAAAAGAAATAACACGTCTAATTAGGGGACTTTAAATTATGGACGAATTGCTTAAAAAAGCTAAACAAGGTGATATCCCCTCCCGGGAGAGAATTGTAGAATTGAATATTCCCCTGGTAGAAAATCTGGTACGTCGTTTCTTCCCTTCCCCGGGAGAAAGGGAAGATCTTATTCAGGTCGGGTGTTTAGGGCTGCTAAAAGCGCTAGATAGATTTGACCTATTAAGAAATTTGAAATTTTCAACCTATGCAGTCCCTGTTATTTTAGGAGAAATAAAAATGTATTTGCGTAAAAACCATGTATTTAAAGCCAGCAGATCTTTAAGCACACTGGCTAGAAATATAAAGCTAAAAAAAGAGGATTTTGTAAAAAACAATGGCAGGGAACCTTCTATTGGAGAGCTAGCTGAAGAGCTTAAAACTAACCGGGAAGAAATTATTATGGCTCTTGAAATAAACCAGGATCTCTTATCCTTAGAAGAATCTCCTTATTTTTATGGTAAAGAAACATCAGCAACGGCTGAACCACAGGAATCAGGAGAAGATTTTATTTTAAATAGAATTACTATAAAAGAAATCCTGGCTTCCCTGAAGGGCAGGGAACGACAGGTAATTTTTTTGCGTTTTTTTGAAGAAAAAAGTCAGCAGGAAACAGCTGAAAAACTGGGTATTTCTCAGGTTCATGTTTCCCGTTTGGAAAGAAAAATATTAAATGAAATAAAAGAAGCCTTCCAGTAGCAGCTATATTTATAAAATATCTCTCCTTGTAGCATACTAAGATTAAGAAAACTAACATAGGTGAGAAAAATGTTGAAAGTTTATAAAGATTATCTGGTCCTTTTAGCCCTGATTATAATGATCTTAATTATCTTTATCTTAGCCTGGCAGTTTATCTTTAGCCCTTTGGAGGATGATCAGCCCAGTCGTTCCCGAATGGTATGGCAATTGCAGTGGGAGGTTATAGCTGTTTATGTCCCACCAGGTAATTTACCTTTGCTTATATTCTCAGGTTAATATTAGTTTCGGGGAAACTTTAAACATTGGTAAAGTGGCCGAGATTGAAGGTAGCCCTGATATTATAGATAAAATATCAGGAATTCCCTTAAGCTTAGAATTAAAAGAAGGTGAAGACAGGAAAGTTTTATCCTCTTTGTTTCTGGTTAAACTTATAAAGTTATATAATCCAGAAATAGATATAAGGGTGTTGGGATTAACAGATACTATCATTAAAACTAAAAGAGGCAAATCTTCTTCAAATAATCCTATAAGGTTAGCTTTTATTTATCTTGTATGTCTTCTCTTGTTTATCGGTTCAGCCATGGCTATTATGAACTTTCATGCTGATGTAAGTATGCCTACTGTACATCAGCAGATTTTTCAAATTCTTACGGGAGAAGAAAGGCGTAACCCCCTTGTACTTCAGGTGCCATATTCTATAGGCATAGGATTGGGTATGTTTGTTTTTTTTAATCGTCTTTTTAAAAAACGCATAAATAAAGAACCCAGTCCTCTGGAAGTAGAAATGTTTTTATATGAAGAAAATGTTAACAAATATGTAAGAGCAAGCCAAAACAAAGTTAAAAGCCAGATTAACAATAAAGACCAGGAATAAGGATGTAGAATATGGGCAGAATATTATTGCTTATGCTTATAGGGTTTGCCGAAGGAATTGTGGTAGGAACAGCTATAGTGGCTTTTCTTACTTTATTGGATATAGTTCCCCGACTGGCACAATTTACGGAAACTTATGATAAATGCAGTTATTATGAATTTTCTATAGTTTTTGGAGCTGTTACAGGTGCTCTTATTGTATTTTTAAATTGGCAGTTAAATTTACCCAATTTAATAGTAGTAATAATTGGTTTGTTTATGGGAATATTTATAGGCTTATTAGCTGCTGCTCTAACCGAAGTGCTAAATGTTTTACCGGTTCTTTCTAAAAGGCTTGGCTTGCAGCACGAGATATATCTTATGTTAATGTCTTTGATACTGGGCAAAGTAGCGGGATCTTTAATTTACTGGCTGGTTCCTGCGTTGTGGTAAATCATTAATTATTAAAAAAGGAG
>PWHX01000011.1 GCA_003555415.1 Syntrophomonadaceae bacterium
AGGGCTCCCTGGGTAAGGATGCTGAAATTATTGGTGAAGTACAGGAAGGAAGGGGGAAAGTCTTTCTGAAAACCTTTTTTGGAGGAACTAAAAATCTTGACTATTTAGCAGGAGCCCCCCTTCCCCGTATTTGCTAGATAGGGACAAGTTCCCTGTCTAGCTGAACCGGTTCCTCAGTTTCTAAAGATTTATTGGCAAATATAAAGAATAATATTTTGGTTAAACTTTACATTTTAAATACTTCACTGTAAACTTTGCAAAACAGCTGTAAAAATATAGCTGTTTTTTATATTTTATTTTTTTAAAAAGAAATAAAAATGACCAAAATAGCAAAAAATATAAGCAACCAAAGAAGGAGGTTTTTATTATGCGTCACAGGGCAAGAATTCATTATGACAATGACAATGGTTTTTTAGAACCTGTTTTGTGGATTTGGGTGAGTGATGGAGCTACTTTAGAAAAGGAAATAGCTCCCTCTGGAAGAGATGATTTCGGTGTATATTATGACGTGCTGTACAACCGCAGCTGTTTTAATTTTAAATTTAAAGATGGTAAAGGGGAAAAAGTTACCTGGGAGGACAATTCAGTAGACAGATATTACCATGTTCAGCTGGGCCAAGAAATTTGGACCATGGCTGACAGGCACAATATATATGAAGTTCGTCCTGCTGAGCCTCGGGGTCATGTAAAAGATGTTTACCAGTCCATAAAACACCTTGTGCCTCAGGATAATTTTTATTTTCCTGATACAGATGTTTCGGGAATGGGAGTAACTTCTATGTTGGGTGCCAATATTTTAAATGACGGTTCTATTCTTTTTGGTTTTTTTCACCCGCGGGCAGCACGAGTGTACCTTTGCGGAAATTTTAATGATTGGCAGTGTCCGGGCTATCCCTTTCCCCAGAAGGAAAAATTTATAGAGATGGGGCTTTACAGAGGGTTTTACTACCAACCTAATATCTGGCTTGCCAGGATAAAGCCGGATAAAAACATATCAAATATTGAATACAAGTTTTACCTTCAAGGCGGGTCGGTAGATACGGAGAGATATGTGCCAGATCCATATACCAGAGTTTTCAGTGAAGATTATAAAAACAAAAATTCAGTAGTAGTAGATCCCACCACATTTAAATGGACCGATCATAACTGGAAAGCATACCAGGTTAAGGACCTTATACTGTATGAGCTGAACGTTTACGGTTTCACAGATAATGATCCGGATATTCCCGAGGAATACCAGGGAACATTTAAAGGAGTCACCCACCGTATAAAGAAAGGCTACTTTAATGAATTGGGGGTTACTGCCATTGGGTTAATGCCTATAACGGAGGTACCATCGCCCCGGCGAGGACTGGGTTATGAGCCTTGCACTTTTATGTCTGTAGAAAAGGATTTTGGCACCCCTGATGACTTTAAAGAAATGGTTGATACAGCTCACCAGCATGGGTTGGCAGTTTTAGTTGACAAGGTTTTTAACCATACCTCCAATGATTTTAATCCTCTGTGGAACTTAATAGATGACGGAAGTGAGGATGGCGGTTTTTATTTTTCCGGTGCCACCATGTGGGGTAATAAAGTAGCTACCGGCAGGGAAGAGGTAGATAACATGCTGATAGATTCCTGCAAATTGTTTATTAAAGAATACCATGTTGACGGGTTCCGGTTTGATGCAACCCATAGTTACTTTTTAAACCATAAGCTGCTGCATCGTTTAGCTCATGAAATAAAGGATAAGGGATTTAAACCAGATGCTATTTTAACTGCAGAAAATTTACCCAATGAGCAGGATTTAAACCTGGATGGATATAACGGTTATGCCCAGTGGTCAGATATTTTTCACGATAAAATAAAGGCCGTTTTAAGGGAAGGAGAATTTGAGGGCGTTGATAACAGTATTGAAAACTTTGGATCACCTTTTTATTTCAGCAAAGATTTTTATGCCGCCCATACCAATAATGTAGTAAATTACTGCGAAAGTCATGACGAAAACAGTGTTCAATTTGAGGTGGCTACGGGGGGAGAGCATCTACAAGATCCCAAGATTAAAAACAGAAAAGCAAGGTTAGGATTAATGGCTACCATCGTAGCACTAGGTCAGCCTATGATTTACATGGGTCAGGAGTATGGAATAGAAAGAGAAAGAAACAGGATAGATGTCAACTGGGTAAAATACTCGGAGGATATAAACAGTTTTTACCAGTGGACAAAGGGATTAATAAATTTGAGGAAGAATCTTGATGCTCTTAAGGTAAACGGTTACGATCCTATGAAAGAGGGAAAATTTTCCTGGATACTAGGTCCCTGGTTAGAGGATAATAAAGGTGGTCATAAAAGGGTTATCGGATGGAAAGCTGTTGAAAAGGGAGTAATTAAGGAGGAAGTGGCAGTTATGATGAATTTCGAGGGCTTTGATATTCCTGTTAAGCTGGACCTGGATACTCCTGGCCGGTGGATAAAGCTTGCTGATATAAACCATGTTAATGGAAACAGCAATACCCTGGAAGACTGGGATAGCTTTGTTACAGAAAACGGTATATTTGATAATTTTATTTTACCGTCTTACAGCGGGTTTATCTACAAGTATCAATCTTTGTAGTTTAAATAAAAGGAGAGACGATAAGATCATGAAAGATGTTTACGTTGTGCTGGCCTTTCACGCTCATGAATTGCTATGGGACCTGCCGGAAATATTGTTAGAAAACTTAGAAGATAACAATCTTATGAAAGATACTTTCTTAGATGATAACTATATTAAAAAAAGAAAAGAAGAAAGCCGTGATATTTATTCCTTATGCAGCAAGTTTGGTGATAAACTTAAGGCTCCTTTATGTGTAGAATATAGCAATGAGCTTTTAGCCCAGATTAAGGAAGTATTGCCAAAGACCTTTAAAAATCTTCAAAAAGATTATCAAAGAGGAAGGTTATATCCTCTGTATGGGCATGCTCACCATACCCACGTTTCTTTATTAAAGCCTGAGGAAATAATCCAGGAAGTGCAGTGGAATATGCATTACCTCCATGGTGAAATGGAAGTTCCTTACCCGAAATACAAAGGCTTATTTCCCGCAGAAGCTTCTTTAAGCTATGATAAAATGGAAGGAATTGAACAGGCAAATATAGATTATGTTATTTTCCCACACCTTTCAAAGAATAAAGTGCCCTTTGAGTTTCAAGGTGACGGAGATTACCAGTATAAACCCTTCCTGCTAAGGACAGCTCAAAAGAATATATTGGCTTTTCCCCGTAACTTTCCAATATCCCAGGAAATCTGGCGTCCCATTACCAAGATGAAAAGGGATGAAGTTAAATCACAGGGATATTTGTTGGGCAAGTATCCTGTTTTTTCAGAAGAGTATTTGTACGATCATAAGGAAGAATACCCCATAGAATTAAAGGAAGGGGTAGAACTTTATAAGGATGTTTTACGACGTGAACTATCCAACGCTCCTCAAAATGGAGTTTTAGTATATATTCAGGATATGGAGCTTATGGATTTCGGGGATATAGCTATAGAGATCATGGAAAAATCCTGGAAAGATATACTAAAGGAGGAACAGGATAATTATAAAATACATTTTGTTACTCCCGACGAGTATATAGACCGCATTGTAAAAGATGAAGGGATTAATAATTTACCTGTACTCTCATTTAGTAAAATAAACTGGGCTCCGGAGATAAGGCTGATACTCAGGGTAGACGGTCACTATCCTCCCCTGGGAGTTACCGGGATAGGAAGATATACTAGAAAGAATGGTTTGTATGATTATCCCCATATATTCTGGGAAAACGGAAAATATTACTGCGGTATATTCGATACTTTGTTGGATAATTTCAATATCTACCAAAATGTACCAGTTCAAGCAAGCTGGCTTAATAATCCTGAATATGAATTAAACAGGGATAACAGTCAAGAGGTTAAAATAATACTTTATAACCGCTTAATGAAAAGAGCCTGTAACTGGGGCTGGAGGCCTACCGAGGGCAGGCAAAAACTTCCTTGCTTAAAAGGATATTTGATATGTTCTATCCTTCTGGAAAAAATGCAAAATTATCCTCCCGAATTAATTCTCAACCGGAATCCTCAAAACATTAATCCAAAAAATATAGCGGGTATTGTAGAAATTTTAAATACATTTATTGTTGGACGGGTAGACTATTTAAAATACGGCATGGAAAAACTTGCTAAGGAAAAAAATATGGATCTAGCTAATGTTTATTCTCATCTTGAAGAAACTTTTTACTGGAAGGATATGGCGGTTAACAATGCTAAAGAGCTTTACAGAGTAAATGAAAGTAATATAAATAATGTTGACAAAATGTATAAAACCCTGCTTTTAGTTCGGGATTATTCTCATGCAGTTTTTATGGCAACAGAATATATACAGAGGATCTGGTCTGAAGTACACGATGTAGAATATTTAGTTGAAAAGATGTATGAATATCTTTACGATATTTATCCTCCCCACTTTCCTTCTATGCTAGATGGAATAGATGCCATGGAAAAAGAAGATATTGAAAAGTATTTTGCCGGGAAAAAGGAATTAATCCGGTTGTAAGATAATCATGTTTCCCCGGTACAAAGTAGTGCTGTGTCCTTCATCTTTTCCGCCATACTGTTTCCATTGAGAGTTTAAGATTTGTTTATCTTTATAATCAGTAAGGTCTTTGTTTCCTCCACCTAGATTAAACAGGCCCGTTATTTTATCCTGATTGTTGTTCCAGCGGTCTATATTTATTATTCGTTTTTCCTTATTTACAGTTACTTTAAGATTATTTTTATCAAGGATTTTCAGCACGGGATGGTTTTTTCTCAAATTTATGAGGTCCTTGTAAAAGGTAAACATCCATTGATTTTGTTGGGTCCACTGTTCCGGCGGTGTCAATTTTGAGTTATAGTATGTCTGGTCATTTTCCGGGTCTGGCACATCGCACCAGTTAAATCTTTTAAATTCCTCCTTTCTTCCCTGGGAAACAGCTTTCTTCAACTCGGGGTCCTGAAAATCGGTGAAGAATAGGAAAGGCCTTTTTTCTCCATATTCCTCACCCATAAAAAGAAGCGGGATATAAGGAGAAAAGAAGATCAGACCTGCAGCTGCCTTTAAAAAAGGAAGTTCTAGAAGGACCGAAAGACGATCTCCTTGGGCACGGTTTCCTACCTGGTCGTGGTTTTGCAGGGCTACTATGAACTGATGCCCCGAATTTTCCGAGGCATCAGTTCCCCTTTCTTTTTCCCAAAACTTGGAATACTCCCCGGTATAAAGATAATTTTTATAAACCTTTTCAAGGTTTTCTATTGGCCCGTAGTCCATGTAATAGCCGTTCTGTTCTTCAGTTAGAAGAACATGAATACTGTGGTGCAGGTCGTCCATCCACTGTGCATCTATACCGTAACCTCCTTTTTCAGGAGAATTTATTAATTTAACGTCATTCTCGTCTGTTTCAGCTATTATAAAGAAATTACGGCCATTAGCAGCAGCTAATCGCCTGGCTTTAGAGCTAATTTCCCGGAGAATATGGTCAGGTCTTTCATCCTGAATAGTATGTACGGCATCCAGCCTTAAGCCGTCAAAATGATATTGTTCCATCCAGTAACTGACATTATCCAGGACCATCTGTCGGGTAAATTCACAATATTTATCGTCAAAATTAACTGCTTCTCCCCAGGGAGTTTTGTGTTTAGCGGTAAAATAAGGACCAAATACCGGGAGATAGTTTCCTTCTGGTCCAAAGTGATTATATACCACATCCAAAATAACAGATATGCCCTTTTGATGACAGCTATCTATTAAAAATTTTAAGTCATCAGGTGTACCGTAATTTTTATTTACACTAAAAAAATTTGCGCCGTCATAACCCCAGTTCCATCTGCCGGGAGTTTGGGTGATAGGCATTAATTCGATAGCGTTGATACCTAACTTTAGAAGGTAGTCTAGCCTGTTTACTATAGATTTAAAAGTACCTTCCTTTGTAAAGGTTCCAACATGAATTTCATAAATTACGTATTTATATAGTTCAATTCCTTTCCAATGGGTATCTTTCCACCCATAAGAGTAGTGGTCTATCATTTGAGAAAAACCATGTACACTAAAGGGTTGGTAGTTGGAATAAGGGTCCGGGAATTCTCCTTCATTTTCGACTTTAAATTTATATAAGAGGTCAAGACCTAATCCCTCTATAGTGGTGCTGTAAACATTGGGTTCTTCTTCTTTCATAGGAATTAATTTTTCTTCATTGTCAATCTTTATGATCAGGCTGACTTTTTCTTTATTAAAAGCGAAAACGCGGAATTCAACTTTTTTTTGATCCCGGTTTAAAATATTTACTCCCATTTTTTTAGACATATCATAACTCCTCTCAATGAATATAGTTTTCATAATTTCTTTAAAATAATATAACCATAATATTAAGTTAATATTAAATTATAAGGAGACTGACAATAATGAAACTTGTGAATGTTGCAAAAAAAAGCTATAAAGATTATCTGTGTTTTATGAGTGAGAAAGATAAAAAAGAGCTGTATTTTTTAATTGAAAAATTTAAGGATAAAAAAATTGCCATGGTAAATGCTACGGAATTTGGTGGAGGCGTAGCAGAAATATTACATTCACTGGTGCCTTTAATGAATGATTTGGGATTAAAAATAGACTGGTGGAAAATGTACGGAGAAGAAGAATTCTATAATGTTACTAAAGCTTTTCATAACAGACTCCAGGGTGAAGAGGGAGATTTAAATGAACGGGATATAGAAGTGTATCTTAAATACAACCGGTTGAACGCTATGGAAATGCAAGGTTGTGACTACGACTTTATGATAATACATGATCCTCAACCTGCCGCAATAATTGAATATAGAAGTATAGAGAATAAAGGTAAATGGATATGGCGATGCCATATAGATACTTCTACCCCTAACTTACAATACTGGAAATTTTTATATAATTATATCGTTAAATACGATGCAGCTATATTTACCATGGAAGATTTTGTTAAAGAAGGGCTGCATTTAAATAACATTCATTTCATAACTCCCTGTATAGACCCGTTGAGTCTTAAAAATGTTCCACTGGAGATGGAAGAAGCAAAAGAAATTATCAGCAAGTTCGGAATCGATATTAACCGTCCTCTTATTACTCAAATTTCAAGGTTTGACCCGTGGAAAGACCCCCTGGGAGTTCTTGAAGTTTATAAAATTGTTCGCAAGGAGTTCCCCAGCGTACAGTTGGCGCTGCTAGGTTCAATGGCCTCTGACGATCCTGAAGGATGGGAGTACCTGTACAGAACCCTTCGAAGGGCTGGGGAGGATTATGATATTAAAATAATTACTAACTTTAACGGGATATCTAATAAGGAAGTTAACGCTTTTCAAACTGCCTCAGATATAGTTATACAGAAGTCAATTAAAGAGGGATTTGGCCTTACTGTGGCAGAAGCCTTATGGAAGGGAACTCCGGTAATAGGCGGTAATACAGGGGGTATAAAGCTTCAAATAGAAGACGGTGTAACCGGTTATCTGGTAGACACGGTTGAGGAATGTGCTCGCAAAGTTTTAAGACTGCTTAGGAATTTGTCGATAGCCGAGGAAATGGAAAAGGCAGGCAGGGAGAAGGTTCAAAAAGAATATCTTATAACTAATAAAATTTTAAATTATCTAAGATTATTCAATAAAATGTGCGATTCTTAAATCGAATTGGTTCTCTTGATTTTTGTATCTTTAACATGTATAATTAAAGAGTCAATAAATGAGTTAAAGTAAATAGACAATTAAATAAGGGTCGTTAGCTCAGGGGGAGAGCACCTCCCTGACGCGGAGGGGGCCGCAGGTTCAAATCCTGCACGACCCACCAAAACATTAAACACCTTTAAGGTGTTTTTTTTATTGACACTTGGAGAAGTATCTGTCACCTTTTATGTCATCTAATTTAATCAAAGCGTATTTGATAAGTAACAGGGATTCCCCGTGCCACCTTAGTACCTCCTGTTAAGTTATAGTATACAAAAATAAATCTGAACATATAATATACTAGGCTGAAAGGAGGAAAGGAAATGGAACATCTGGGTTTAGTTATTATTGTTACCCAAAAATATGGTTCTGATTTCAGTAAGAAGCTTGAGTCAGGCATTAACGCTTTAAAAGAAAGAAAGATTATTATAAATGTTGAAGAGAAACTAAAGCCTGATAATTGGGCCTGGTATTGTTTTTTAGATAATAAAAATAACCTGATAGGAGATTTAAACAGTATAATAAAGCATTATTTATCTGGTGTTATTTCTGATTTTATAATGGAATATATGAGAGCATCTATTTTAGAGGAACTTTTAAAAAGGGATTATTCATATTTTAATAAATCGGAGAGGGGGTTAATACTTCGCTTAACTTTGCATAAGTTAAGTCACAAGGAAAATAAAAATAAATATTTATATGACAGAAATGAAGTGCTTTGTAAGCTGGTGGAACATTTTCAAATGAACCATTATATAAATTTGGAAGGTTTTTTTAATTTTAGATTAAAAAATCAGATGGCAGAACTAAAAAATAATATTGAATTAACTATTGATGATTTCTTGGCTGAGCAGGAATACCAGGATTATATTAATCTTTTAAAGTATTTTGTAAATCTTCAGGAGCCTAAAATTGACGAAATACACATAATTATAGATGATACAGGTAGCTTTCAGCTTAAAGATAACAATTTGAAGCTTCTGGATTATGAACAAACAGAGGGCTTAGGTCTTAATTTTTACAATGCACAGATCGAAAAGGCAGATATTCTTATCAGTTCTCTGATAAAGTTTGTCCCTCAAAATGTTATTATGCACAAAAATTTGTACCGGTTTTATCCTAAAGCAGTTGAAGCTATTCTAAACATATTTGGAGATAGAGTGACTGTATGTAAAGATTGCCAGTTATGCCTGAAACAAAATATTATTTTTTAGAACCGTTGTAATCAACGGTTTTTTTTGTTAAGGTATGCTAAAATTAATATTAAAGTAAAAACTTAAGGGGGCCCTTCTATGCTAGTCTTTATTTTTCTACCTATAGTAGGTGCCATAATCGGCTGGATAACAAATATTATTGCCCTACGTTTACTTTTCCGCCCGCTGCATCCCCTGGCTATTCCACTTATTAATTTCAATTTCCAGGGATTGATACCCAGGCGTAAGCGGGAACTTGCCCGCTCAATAGGAGATATAATTGAAAAAGAGCTCTTTTCAAAGAAAGATATCATAAACCAGGTAAACTATAATGCTATGCAGAAGGAAATGTTAAATGCAACGGAAACAATAATAAAAAAGTGGTCGGAAGAAAAATTATCTAATTTTATACCTGCAAGAATTAAAATTGCTATAAGAGAGCATGTAACAGATTTAGTCAAAAAGGAGATAAGCGCACATCTTAGAAAGGTAATGGAGGATATGGTTAACAAGGCCTGGGATGAAATTGAAGTAAGTGAGATGATAGAAGATAAACTAAATAATATTTCTATCGAAAGGGTAGAACAAATGATATTATTTGTAGCTTCTCGGGAATTAAAACATATAGAATATCTTGGAGCTGTTCTTGGATTTATTATAGGTTTTGTACAGGCTTTTGTAGTTTATTTCATAGGTTAGCTTGACATGTTTATATTTAAGAATTATAATTTTTATAAGATTTTTTAAAAAGGCTATGATAAGAAGAGTAGGCTAAAGAATTCTCCCAGAGAAAGGTGCCTAAGGCTGGAAGCCCCTTGAGAATGATTTTGCTGAAAACCATCTTGGAGCCGTGCTGGTGAAAGGCCAAAAGGTTATTAGCTTGCACCGTTCCCCTCGTTACGGGAAAAGAGTTGATTTACTACTATATTATATAGTGGTAAAGTTAATCAGGGTGGAACCACGGGAATAGCTCTCGTCCCTTAAGGGATGAGAGTTTTTATTTATTTAAAATATATGTATTGAACTAAGGAGGCTAAAACAGTTGGAGAATATAAAAGTTGTAATGGCTGATAACACACATAAGGAGTGCCCCAAGGGAATAACACCCCAGGAAATTATTGACCAAATTGGCGGACGCCTCAAAAAGGAGGCTGTAGCAGCTAAAATTAACGGAG
>PWHX01000094.1 GCA_003555415.1 Syntrophomonadaceae bacterium
ATTAATATTATGACCTAGATATTTCTCAACCAGGCGAACGGCACAGTACTCTCCGCACATGGAACAGGTTTCTTTTTTCTCGGTGTTCTTATTCTTCCACATCATTCTTGCTTTAACAGGGTCAAGGGCCAAGGAAAACTGCCTTTCCCAGTCTAAATCTCTCCTGGCCCGGGCCATATTCAAGTCCTGTTTTTCAGCACCCCCGACACCTTTAACCAGATCTGCAGCATGAGCAGCAATTCTAGCTACCATTACGCCTTCCCTCACATCCTGTTCATCAGGAAGGCCCAGGTGCTCTGCCGGAGTAACATAACAAATAAAGTCAGCACCAGCAGCTCCGGCTACCGTGCCCCCAATGGCAGAAACAATATGATCGTACCCGGGAGCTATGTCCGTGACCAGAGGACCAAGGACATAAAAGGGAGCATCTTTACAAATTCTTTTTTGAAGCTGGACATTGGTGGAAATTTGGTCTAAGGGAACATGTCCCGGACCTTCAACCATTACTTGAACCCCCTTTTCCCGGGATCTCTCCACCAGTTCCCCCAATATAAGGAGTTCCTGAATTTGCGGACGATCGGTAGCGTCCGCCAGGCATCCAGGACGGAATCCATCTCCCAGGCTTAAAGTAATATCATATTCAAAGGCCAGGTCAAGTAAATCATCAAAACGACTGTAATAAGGATTTTCCTTTTTATTATGTATCATCCAGGCGGCCATAATAGCCCCTCCCCGGCTCACCAGGGGAAGTATCCTGTTCTGTCCCTTCAACCGCTTCAGGCTTTCACCTGTAACCCCACAGTGAAGGGTCATAAAATCCACACCTTCCCTGGCCTGCTCTTCCACAACCTTTAAAAATTCATCCTCTTTAATAGAAATCATGTCCCCGTATTTTCCCCTGGAACGCACCGACAATTCATAAACAGGGACCGTTCCCACAGGTATAGAGGAAGCTTTAATCACTCTTTTTCTTATTTCTTCAATGTTAGGCCCCGTTGATAAATCCATAACTGCGTGGGCTCCGGCCTTCAGGACAACTTTAAGTTTTTCCATAACTGAAACCTGATCCGAACAATCTATAGAATTTCCAATGTTGGCATTTACCTTGGTTTTTAAGCCCTGGCCAAACCCTTCTGGATCAAGATTTTCATGATGGAGATTGGCGGGAATTACTATTAAGCCTTCAGCTATCCCTTCTCTGATTTTTTCAGGGTTCAGGCCTTCTTTTATCGCTACCTTTTCCATCTGGGGAGTAATAATTCCTTCTTTAGCTTTTTTAAACTGAGTCAACATGCTCACCTTCTTCCAACTTTTTATAAATAAAAAACCGCGGGGAATACACCTCCACGGGAAAACCTGAAAGCTACCTTCCCTTCGCTGGAATTATCCAACAGGTTCAAAGGGTCAGGAAGTCTAAATCCTTCCCTCTCAGCCCGTAACAGAGCGCCCCCGGTACTATAAATTATTTTAAGCTTTTTTGTCCTGCTATTCTTTACCATAGCATAAGTTTATTTGTACAGGTTATTTCAGCCTGCTTATTACTTTCTCTAAGGTACGGGTAAACCTCTCGTTCTCCTCCATGGTTCCAATGGTTACCCGTATAAAATCAGGATATCCGAAAATATCCCCGGTTCTTACAATAACCCCTTCACCCAGCATTTCTTTAAAAACCTTCTGGCAATCAACACCAACCTGGAGAAAAATAAAGTTGGCCTGGGTAGGAACATAGTAAAGACCTTTTTCCTGAAACCATCGGGTTAGATACTCTTTACCCTCCAGATTTCCCTGGAAGCTCCTTTTTAGATGTTCGTCGTCCTCCAGGGCCGCCAGAGCTCCCACCTGGGCTAGTGTATTGACATTAAAAGGCTCCCTTACCCGGTTTACCGCAGAGATAATCTCCGGCTTGGCCACCCCGTAGCCGATTCGCTGCCCTGCTATCCCATATATCTTGGAAAAGGTGCGCAGGGTAATAACATTTTGCTGTTCACCTACATATTCCAGGCTTTCCGGGTACTCTTTATGATCCACATACTCATAATAGGCTTCATCAAAAACTACCAGCACCCTGGGGTCCAGATCTTTAAGGAATTCATCTGCCTGGAATTTGGTTACAACCGTACCGGTAGGATTATTGGGGTTACAGATAAAAACGATCTTTGTTTTTTCATTAACCGCTTTACTCATAGCCTCCAGGTCATGGGTAAAGTCTTTTAAGGGAACAAAGACACAACTGGCCCCCATGATCTTCCCTACAAATTCATATTCAGAAAAAGAGGGCTGGGCGATAACAATCTCATCTCCAGGATCTAAAAACGTCTCAGCTATAAGCTTTAGAATTTCATCAGACCCGTTGCCTACTATAATATTGTCCAGTTCCACACATATTTTTTTAGCCAGGGCTTCCCTCAAGTAAAAACAATTCCCATCAGGATACAGGCTTATTCTTTCCAGGGCCTCCTTCATGGCAGCCATAGATTTTGGAGAAGGTCCAAAAGGGTTTTCATTAGAAGCCATCTTAATTATGTTTTTTATGCCTAACTCCCGCTCCACTTCTTCAATAGGTTTTCCTGGAACATAAGGTTTAATATCAAAAATTATCTTCCTGGCAATATCCTCAATCATATATCTAAGCCTCCTAAATCTCTCTTTTATCTATAACCCTCTGGGCTTTACCTTCACTACGGGGTATGGTCTTTGGTTCTACCAGTTTAACCCTGGCCGAAACTCCTAAAACACTCTCTATTTTATGGCTTATAGTCCTTTCCAATCCTTCCAGGCCCTTCACCTTATCGGAAAACAGGTTTTCCGAAACCTCCACTAAAACTTCTAGAATGTCCATACTGCCTTTGCGTTCTACCATAAGCTGGTAATGAGGCTGAGCTTCCCCGATTTCCAGGAGAACACTTTCAACCTGGGTGGGGAAAACATTAACTCCCCTGATGATTATCATATCGTCTGTTCTACCGGTAACCTTTTTCATGCGGACCATGGTCCTTCCACATTCACAGGTCTCATAATTTAAGGAGGTAATATCCCTGGTTCTGTACCTTAGAACCGGAAAAGCTTCCTTTGTAATAGTAGTAAACACCAGTTCACCTGTAGCTCCGGGGGGAAGCTGTTCTTCAGTTTCCGGATCAATTATTTCGGGAATAAAGTGGTCTTCAAAAATATGAAGGCCCTCTTGAACCGGGCATTCACTGGCCACTCCAGGCCCTATAATTTCACTTAAGCCGTAAATATCTATAGCCATAATACCCAACTTTTCTTCAATTTTTTTTCTCATATTATCTGACCATGGTTCAGCTCCAAATACACCGGACTTTAGTTTTATATCTTCTTTTTTAACACCCATCTCTTCCAAAACCTCACCCATGAACAGAGCGTAAGACGGGGTACAGGCCAGAACAGTTGTCCCAAAATCCTGCATGAGCATTATCTGCCTCTGGGTATTACCACCGGAAATAGGTATCACAGAAGCCCCTACCCGTTCTGCTCCGTAGTGAACGCCCAGGCCTCCGGTAAACAATCCATAACCGTAGGCAATCTGCACTACCGAGTTCTTATCGGCATGGGCACAGGTTAAAGTCCTGGCCAACAGTTCCGACCAGGTGTTAATATCTTTATAAGTATAACCTACTACGGTAGGCTTCCCGGTAGTTCCTGAAGAAGAGTGAATACGTACTACTTCAGACATAGGTACCGTAAACAGACCAAAGGGGTAATTATCCCTGAGGTGCTGTTTTGAAATAAAGGGAAGAAGAGTGATATCTTGCAGGCTTTTAATATCATCAGGCTTTACCCCTTTATTGTCCATTAGATTGCGATAATAGGGAACTGCCTTGTAAACCCTTTCTACCGTTTCCTTTAATCTTTTTAGCTGAATATCTTGAAGCTCATCTCTTTTCATGCATTCATATTTCTTATTCCATATCACTTTTCAGGCGCCTCCCTCAGCTTTCTTAAATAATAATTTTCACAATGAATTTCTCTTCGACATTAAGATATTAATTCCTGCAAAAAATTACTATAAACAAAAAGCTTTATGAATCAAGTCTTATATGAGGGTGTAATAATTTAAAAATCTCTAAAATATAATTAATAATGATTTGTTTGAATATTTAAGGCAAGCGAGGAGGTGAAAATATTAAACTGGTCTTCCTACAACCCTACCTGAACAAAATAAGTAAAAAAAGGCTTGCGGTGGTGGTTCTTATCCTCTTTGTGTTCGGTATCTGCCTTTACCTTAACCTTCCGCAGCATGCTTATACTACTGCTATCGGCGGAGACCGCCAGGTTCCCATCTACTACGTGGACACTCCGGAAAAAAAGGTGGCCATCAGCTTTGATGCCTGCTGGGGATGTGAACATACTCCCGATCTTTTAAAGGTCTTAAAAGATCACAACATCAAAACAACTTTCTTTTTAACAGGGTTCTGGCTGGAAAAACATCCTGACATGGTAGAAAAGATTGACCAAAATGGGCATGAAATAGGTAATCATACCTTCACCCATCCCCATCTTGGCACCCTTTCTGAAGAAGGAATAAGAAAAGAAATAGAAAAAACCCACCAACTCATTAAGGAAATAAGCGGACAGGAACCTAATCTGTTCCGCCCACCCTTCGGTGACTACAATAATAAAGTAGTTAAAGCTATTAAAGACTCCGGGTATAAACCAATCCAGTGGAGCATAGATTCCCTGGACTGGAAGAACATAGGTAAAGATAGCATTGTAAAAAGAGTTACCGATAGAGTTCATAACGGGGCAATCATACTATTTCATAATAACGGTAAATACACTGCCGAAGCACTGCCGGAAATAATTGAACAGCTACAAAATAAGGGGTACGAAATTGTCCCTATATCAGAGCTATTATACCACCAGGATTATTACGTAGACCCCCACAGCGGAGCTCAAAAGAAAAACACCGATTAAAGCTGCAGATTTTATCTGTAGTTTTTTCTTATTTTATAGTAATCCGTCAGCATCTCCTTTAAATCCTTTTTTGTTATAACCGAACCCCCTTTTATACTCTTTTAAAGATAAATATTCCACCTATAACCAAATTTTCCTTTTTATTCATAGATTATTTTACCTTATCCTATTTTTTACCCTGTCCCAGATAGTAATTAGCTTTTCTTTATACCGGCTTAGCCCAGAGCCGTACTTTTCTTTAAAGTTATCATAAGTTCCCACATTCAGCAGGAAAAATGCAGCTCCGGCTACGGCAGCCAGGGCTATAATTCTAATTATAGCCAGCCATATGGGGTGGCCTTCCTCCAGCGGCCTTTCCGCTGCTGTTCCGCCGGGGGGTATTTCTTCAATGTCATTTTCTGCTTCAGTTCCGTAAAAATAATGACCTACGGAATTTGAAAAGAAAGTTATTCCGTGTTCCGCCGCCTCCCGGGTATTGGTATGTCCCCCTACCTCCAGGAGAAGGTTCAGGGGAGTAAGATCCTGGTTATAATTACCCTGAGCCATCATAACACCTTTAATTAAATCCGGATGTATCTGGTCGGAAATATACTTTAAATCCAGGGCAAACTGCCTGGTAACCTCCATATTTGGGTTTTGCCTGCCTACAACCATTAATATTTTAGTAGCCGGCACCCCCTCTATAGCTGTAGCGTACTCTCCAGGGGGAGCAGAGTCCCGGTGTATATCAAAAATAGCATCCGGTTCCTGTTCCAGGAGCTCCAATACCGTCTGCCGTGAACGACGGTAGGCCCCTGCATCATGGGGTGTGTGAAGGTCCTCACTAAATATGGCCCTTATTCCTTTATCCTCTAAAGCTCTCTGGAAGGCCCTGCCTACTTCATGGATGCCTCCCTGTCCGTCTATACTGTGGGTACCGTCTGTAGGCACAAAAGACTCGGCATTATGAGTATGATAAATGGCAATGGCCCTGGTGACTCCGTCTTCTCCCTGGGCCATCATGATATCATTTTCTTTAGCTCCAGGCAGGGGAGCATTCTCCCCAGAAGTTTCCCTTTCCCTAATATTTTCAGGGGGCGCAAGTTCTAATTTTTCAATTAACCTGGCATAAGCAGTATATTCTTCTACTTTATAGACCCGGTAATATTCATTATCAGAAGTAATATACTCGTCATCTACATAAACTCTGCGCCCCATAGTAGTAATTAATTCTTCATCTTCGTCCAGGATACGATAGTATTTTTCTTTGGATATTTCCTCCTCGGTCAGCTCATCAAACTCCAAAATTTTCGGCATAATTTCCGATAGATCCTCAGCATGGGCTTTAGCTTCCAGGATGTTTAAAAATATAAACAGCATACATACAACTACAATAATAAAACTAATCCCCTTATATATGCCCTTGTTGAGGTCCTTATTCTTATTCATGTTTTGGTCCCCCCTGAAGCCGTTCTCTAACTTCTCCTGCCACCTCTGCCAGGAGCACTGCCAACATCCCGGCGATAACTACCGACCCAAAAACTCCTCCCCCACCGATAACGATACGGGAAGGAGATAAATTTCTTAAAAATATTTCTGAAGCGCTTACCAGGTCTATCAAAATAACCCCCAGTACACCACCTATAAAAGCAGACCTCCGGGATCTACCCATAAGATAAGCAATAATTCCTGCCGTCAGGGCAGGTATGTAAAGGGGGTCCACGTTAAACCCGGTTCCCGGCCTGATGGAGATAAGCTTATCGCTTAAATAAACGACAATCATAACCAGAAGGGCTGTAACTATAGCCCTTCCTTTTTCCTGTGCGGTATCGGCAGTAACCAGAAGGTAAACACAAATACCCAGGGGAATTAAAGCCCCTCCTATACTGATCCATAATACAGAACCTAATCTAACAGGTGGCACAAAAAAACCGGCCAGCATAAGTAAAAGTATGATTAGTGCAGATTCTTTGGCAAGTTTCATCCTATCTAAAACCCGGTGAAGAAACCCCAGGTAAATAAGGGCGGTCACTACAGTTAAGACAGCTATGCCCGTGGAAGTAATAAACATTTTGGTCTCCTTTACATTTTTTCTGTTTATATTTTCCCACTAATTAATTAAAGATATACCGGCACACAAAAAAACACCTTAGTTAATGGTGTTATAAACCAAGGTGTTTTAGATTTAGATCTCCTTTTTACTGATGATGACAAATTAATGGCTTTCTAGTAGTTGCTGTTTTCTAGCAGCTGCTGCAGCTGGAGGAGAAACAGGTGCTGCAGCCATTCCCACCGTCTCCCGAGCTTCTAAAAAGGGAAAGCTGTTTTTTTAGTTTCCCCTCACAATCAGGACAACTAAAACTAGAACCGTCTTCTCCTATTTTACAAAACTTCTCTATCTTTTTTTCACAAGACAAACACTTAAATTCATAAATTGGCATACTTAACATCTCCCCTGCCTAAAATTTGTCAACTTAAGATCTTTGGTTTAGAGTTCTACAAAACGGGTTGAAAGAACAGCTTCCAGCTTGCTTATTTTCTCTAAAACTTCAGAGCTAATAGGGGAATCAACCTGGAGAACCATTACAGCTTCACCGCCAATAGATATTCTTCCCACCTGCATGCCGGCAATATTGATCTGTTCACTCCCCAGGGTTGTTCCCACCCGGCCGATAACCCCGGGTTTATCGATATATGTTGCTACCAGCATGTATTTAGAAGGAACAACATCAATACGATACTGGTCAATCTGCACTATCCTTACATCATCCTTGTTAAACAGGGTTCCGGAAATAGTCTTCTCCTCTTCCCGAGTTTTCACTTTAATAGTTATCAGATTGGTGAAGTTTTCTGCAGCTTTGCTGGTAATCTCCGTTATTTTCATTCCCCTTTGTTCAGCAATAGCAGGGGCATTTACATAATTTATATTCTCATCGTTTAGCATAACTTTCAGGAAGCCAATTGTCATTGAAGTGGTTAATGGAGTTACAGGATACTTAGCTATATCTCCGCTATAAGTTACCTCTATTGTTTCTATTTCTCCGTTGTAAACCTGAGTATAAAAACTACCCATCATTTCCATGAGGGGAATAAAGGGCTTAACATCAACCAGGGTCTCAGGAGGAATAGTGGCCACATTAACCGCTGTTGCTACCGGTTCGTTGAAGAGAGCACTCAACACCTGTTCTCCCACTAGAACCGCCACATTAATCTGGGCTTCCTGGGTTGAAGCTCCCAGGTGAGGCGTAACAATAATATTATCCAACTCCAACAGTGGACTGTCTACAGCCGGCTCCTCTTCAAACACATCCAGGGCGGCACCTGCTACTTTACCGCTCTTCAAAGCTTCATAGAGAGCGTCTTCATCTATAAGGCCTCCCCGGGCGCAGTTGACAATGCGAACACCGTCTTTCATTAAAGCAATTTCTTTTTCCCCGATAAAATGATATGTTTTGTTGGTTTTAGGGGTATGAAGGGTTAAAAAATCGGCATTTTTAATAATCTCATGGGGTTCACACAGGGTTACCCCCAGCTTCTGAGCGCTTTCCTCGGAAAGATGGGGGTCATAACCCAGTACATTCATGCCAAAGGACTTGGCTCTTTTTACCACTTCACTTCCTATTCTCCCCAGGCCAAAAACCCCCAGTGTTTTCTTGTAAAGCTCAACGCCCATAAATTTACTTTTCTTCCACTCTCGAGATTTCAGGGAAAGATAAGCCGTGGGAATATTTCTGGCCAGAGCCGACATCATGGCCATGGTATGTTCTGCTGTAGCAATAGTATTACCTTCAGGAGCGTTTACTACCATTATGCCCTTCTGTGTTGCAGCCGGTACATCAATATTGTCTACACCAACCCCTGCTCGTCCTATAACTTTGAGCTTCTTTCCGGCATTAATTACGTCCGCTGTTACCGTAGTCTGGCTTCTTACTATCAGGGCATCATATTCCCCGATAGCATCAACAAGCTCCTCCGGGGTAAAATCAGTTTTTACGTCTACATCTACTTTTTCTTTTAATTTCATTACTCCTAGTTCTGAGATAGGATCACTAACTAAAACTTTCATTATTTTATATGCACCTCCTTAAATTAAAAAACTCCCTCCTTAAGATAGTATGCTACTATCAGGAACGAGAGAGTCCCCCTACCTGTGAAATTTAAAGCAAGTTACAAAAATAACCCACATAAGTATCCTGAACAGGAATTGGGGGCAACTTCCTCTGTCGTATGTTTTCCGGCAGCCAGTATATTGATAAAAAATATCAGCTCATATAAAGCCATTCTTTTATCAAATAGTGAAATGTTTTGCCCTATTATTTCTTTTTTTTATTAAAGATAATATACCATATGTATTAACTTTAAGCAAGTTATTTTTAGAACTTGCCTTAAGATGGAGGGCTTTGGGAAGCAGCAATCAAGTGTTCAAAAAGTTTTAGCATGTTTTTATCCCTTGACCACATGGCTTCCGGGTGCCACTGCACCCCCAACACAAAATTCTTTCCAGGGTGCTCCAGGGCTTCTACTACTCCATCTTGAGCATAGGCAGAAGCTATAAATCCTGGGGCAACCCGGGCTACCGCCTGGTGGTGAAAGCTGTTTACCCGAAAAACCTCCATACCCATAATAAAAGCCAGTTTACTTTCTCTCGCCAGGGAGACTTTATGGGTGGAATACCACCGGGGAGCCTGCTGCATGTGCTTCAACCTGTTTTTCCTTTGCCTCAGATCCTGGTAAAGGGTACCCCCTGCCGCTATATTAATTACCTGCATGCCCCGGCATATGCCCAATAACGGGAGATCTCTTTTCAAACTCTCCTCCACCAATAGTAACTCCAACTTATCCCTCTGGGGCTCTATTTCTCCCTGTTGGGGAAAAGGCTCCTGGCCAAAGATACAGGGATCCGGATCTCCTCCCCCGGAAAGCAGCAGGCCATCAAAAAAGCTAACCAGCTCTTTTATATTATCCCTGTCTTCTAGAGAAGGTATAACCA
>PWHX01000084.1 GCA_003555415.1 Syntrophomonadaceae bacterium
AGCCAGGTTAATTTCCCTTTGCACTACCTTCAGGTAAGGACGGGAATAAAGGCCAACCAAAAAAGGAAACCTGCTACAATATTTCTCTAAAGTTGATACTACAGTTTGAATTGGACCCATAAGATGTTCTCCTGACTATGCAGATATTGAGATTCAGTATCTCTTTTCTAATTTAATTATATACAATCTCTCTTCTTAATGTCAACACTTTTATTTATGGATAATAAATAATAAAACTTGCCAGTTTGGCTTTAAAGACTTAAAATTAAAATGTAAGATTTAAATGCTGTATTATGAAAGGATATGGGGGAGAATTGCATGGATGGAATACAGGCTTTAAGGGAAATAAAGAAAGGGAATATCGAGCCTGTTTATCTCCTGGGGGGGACAAATGCTTTTATAAAGGAACGGATAATGGAAGAGCTTAAAAAAAAGATTTTGGAGGAGGAAATGAACTCCTTTAATCTTGATACCTACCAGGGAAATAAGCAATCCCTGGGGGAAATTCTCAGCAGGGCAGAAACCCCCCCTGTGCTCAGCAGAAAACGCATGGTTATTGTTAAAGAGGTCCCCTATTTCAAGGAAGAGATAAATGAAAAGGATACTGAAAAACTAATAAATTACCTTGAAAACCCCTCCCCTTCAACCTGCCTGGTCCTTGTTACCGATAAAATAGACAAAAGAAAAAAAACAACTAAAAAGCTGTTTTTAAAAAAGTGGGTAATTGAGTGCAATCCTGTAAAAGAAAGTGACTTGAAAAAATGGATTAACCAGAAATTGCGCCAGGAAAAGAAAGAAATAAAAGAAAATGCCCTGGAACTACTTGTTAAATTAGTAGGAAATGACCTCCATCAAATGGAAAATGAGATAAGTAAGTTGTGTACTTATCTGGGCGAAGATAAAGTTTTAACGGAGGATACTGTCAGAGCTCTTGTCAGCGCCTCTTCCCTGGAAGTCAGTATTTTCTCTTTAGTTGACAATATCGGTAAAAAGAATAAAAAAGAAGCCCTGGTCCAGCTCCACAGTATATTGAAGCAGAACGAGCCTCCTTTAAAAATTCTCACCATGATAGGAAGACAGTTTCGCTTATTAATACAGGTAAAAAAACATCTAGAAAGTACTAAAACCAAAAGAGAACTATCTTCAGACATGAAACTTCCTGCTTTCGTAGTAAATAAATTGGCAGATCAAGCAGAAAAATTTACCCAGGAGGAACTACATAAGGCATTAATCCGAACCCATGAAACAGATATTAAAATAAAAACCGGGATACTGGAACCTCATTTTTCCCTGGAACTTCTTATTGCTGCTTTAATGTAGTAGCCATGGCCGTAGGACCTGCCAGAGGATCATGCTGCCACTCTCTTTCATCTTCGGGAGCTTTCATTATTGGTTTATTAAGATAATCAGGCACATCCATTTCTAAAGCTTTATAAACGTTGGCCAGATGCTTTCTATATAATGCCTCAAAGGGGGCCGCAAGATAATAAGATGTGCTGTCTACCCACCAGGCAAAGTCACTTCCCTCAGCCATAAACAAGCTTTCCCTGGCTTTTTTTATTTTCTCAGGATCTGCTCCTTCATCTACCCTGGCCTGAAAATCTTTCCTGGTTTTCCTTAGATATTTCCACATACAGTTCTTGTTTGTGGTTCCTATCCAGCGGGCTAAGTTGTGATGCACCCAGGAACCGGTAAAAAGATAATTTAACTTTTTTTCAGGAGGGTTTTCTTCCAGGTATTGATTAACTGTAACTGTACGCAAGCCAGGATCATCTGTCAAACGCTGATAAAGAAGGTGAAGAAAATCCTTTTTATCATTTTCGTACCACTCCCAGGCGTTTTCACCATCCAGAGATATAGTCACCAGATAGTCCTGTTGGGATTGATTTAAATTTTCCCGAATTTTATGCAGCCGATGCTGCAGGTCATTCACTGCATCATGAACAGGCATATGCTGGTAAGCAAATCCGATTCTATCTGAAAGATGGTGATCCCTGAAAATGATAGACATTTCTTTACCGTTTATATTAATTTTATAAGGCTGGTAGAGAACTTCCGGGTTAACCACATGGTCATAATCATCCCTTTGAATCTCAATTCCCAGAGATTTGGCCAGGATTTCTTCATCCGTTATAGTCCATTTAAACCCCAGTTCTACCAGTTGCTCTATAACCTCCGGGCTAACCGCCTGCTCAGGAGGCCATAACCCGTAAGGTTTACAACCGAAACTCTTTTCATAGTGCTGTAAGGCCCTTTTTAACTGTTCAAAAGAGTCTTCAGGATAGGCAAACTGCCTGGGGAGATTTAACCCCGGGTTAGCCCTTAAAGCACTGCTGCTATCTATGAGTAAAGGCAAAATAGGGTGATAATAGGCAGTAGTAATTAATTCAATCTGTCCCTTTTCCTGCAGTTCTTTATGCTCTGGTATAATCTTCTTTAGAATATTCCACTGCTTTACCAAAAGGGTAGATTTTTCTTCTTCCGTAAAGTTACTGCCTTTTTCCTGCAGTCCTTTCAAAAATGTATCGTTTTCCCTTATTTCCGGATCAATCCACACCAGGTTAAACCATACCTGGAGGTCCAGGTAGTCCTGGGTGGTGAAATCCCCTGTAATCTTTTCTAAATAAGCAGGTTCCCGCTTTCTGCCCTGTTTGTCTAGAAGTTCCCGATAACGAGGATAACGGGCAATCACCGTATCCCAATGTATATCAAAATAATGATGCAGCAAAAATCTTTTTTCCCTGTGGTTCAAGTTTTTGGCCGGTTTCATTACCAGTAAATAATAATCTGCCGCTTCTCCCTCCAGATAGTCTTCTATCTGGTCTATCAAGGCAGGGGTCAGGTTAAAGGTAGCCCTGATATTAGGGTAGTTCTTGAGAATAGCGGCCATCTGGTAATAATCTTTACAGCCATGGAGCCTTACCCAGGGCATAATATATTCGTTTTTAATAGTGTCTTTATAAAAAGGCTGATGTTGATTCCATACAAAAGCAATATTTAACGGTTTTTCCGACATAAATTCACCCTCCTTTAACCGGGTCTATTAATTTCCTTATCTATCTCCAGCTGCCATTCTTCCCCGGGCATCAGTTTTAAGTCCCAGTAAGGCATTAATACAGAGTTTTGGTAAGACCTTTCTATACCGTCCTCCGATTGAGATATAGTTTCAATAGGAAAGCGCCATATCCCTGCATTTTGGTTAAAAGAAAGGGAAAGGTCTATGTTCTGCCATTCATCTTTAATCCCGATTATATCAACTTCTTTCATTTCTCCGGTACTGGCTAAATGCTGACTTTCAATCACTCTGTCGGAATAGTAATACCTATCAGGAGCATATCCTCCCAGAAAAGAAAAGTTAAACTCTATTCCAAACCTGGTGTTTAATTCAGACTCCCCATTATTTTTAATTAGATATTTTATTTTAACCTTGGAGTTACCAGGATTAACTTTTATTTTCTTTTCTAAGTATATGTTTTTACTTTGCTCTTCATGTTGTTTTACTTTTCCCTTTCGGCTTAATGTAATGACAGCCTCATCATTATTACTTACAGATACCTCATAAGGTTTCATAACAAAATTACCTGTTTCAATATATTCTCCCTTTTTAAAGTTTTCCAGGGTTTCATCCAAATTAAAAAAATGATCTATCAAAGATACCCTCTGGTACCGATCATATATTAAATATTCCTCCAGCCCTTTTTCTTTTACTTTTACCAGCTCATGAATAGTTTTTACTCCACCATGGCTATCCTCCTGATGACAGTTATCATTTTTGGTATCATTTAACAGTTCGAATATAGATTTATGATAATTTTCAGGCCGACGGGTTAATGTGTCTAATACATTAAAGGCCCCAGGCTTGTAGTCCAAACCGAACATAGAGCCACCATTGAAAGGAGAAATATACATTCCTATTTCACTGTTATTTACCGCTATTTCGTCGTGGCCGTCATATAAAATATCTTCCTGTGCTACTTCCAACCAATCTCCCCCAGGATAAAGCTGTTTTTCAGCTATAACCTGAGCACTGATAAGGGATTTATAGATGGCAGAACGGAGAAAATTCAAATAAAGTCCTCCAAAAACTCCGTGCCAGTAAGCACAGTTGCACTGACCTGCCCACAAATAATCCAGGGCCTGACTCCTTATTTGAGGGTCGGAAATTTGGTAAACCTTTTTTCTTACAAAAAGCATCCTTTTATGCATCTGGTTGCTTTCCGGGTACCTGACCAGGAAGTTTCTCCAAAAGCCGCCGGACCATTCCATCATCTCCCGGTAAGATCCTGTAGGCAAGTATATAGTTCCTTTAGACGGGAAATTATCCATACATTCGCTGAAATTAACAGTAGAAAGCCACGATGAATTCTCCTTTAAAAGCTCAAAAAATCTTATAAGCCAGCCATCCTGGTAGACAGCTTTGTAAGTATCCGGCCAGCTGCCTAATTTTTCCCCATCATCTGCCAGAACTAGAATTCTGTCGCCTTCAGGGGTAGCCATTTTTCTCATATAGCTGATGGTTTTTTCCGGCTCCTTAAAAGGAATAAGGTAGCGAAGTTTTTCACTTATGGGGAAAATCTTCAGCTTCTTGCCCTGCTCTTCGGTAACAAAATAGCCTGTGGAATCCTCTTGGGAAAAACCCACCTTTTTAAAATGAGCATCATCCACTACAATATATTCAATGCCTGCTTCAGCTATGGCTTTAGTCAGGTTAGGCTCCCATATTCTCTCGGCCAACCAAATACCTCTTACTTCAGTTCCCAGATGCAGTCGGACAAAATCACTCATCTTTTTTATTTGACCAATTTTATCCTCATCGGGGATAACAGGGAGTACAGGCTCATAAAATCCGCCGCCCATTATCTCCACCTGACCCCTGGCCACTAACTTTCGAAGTAAATCCATAAATTCTGGTCTTTCCTTTAAAAACCATTCATATAAAATTCCGGTATAATGGAGGGTTACTTTTATTTCCGGATGCTGCAACAGCTCATTTATAAAAGGTTTATAGGCTTTTTCAAAAGTTTCCTCAAAAACATGAGGGAAATTTCCTACAGGCTGGTGATTGTGAAGACTTAAAACAAAATTAATTTTATTATCAGTCATTTTTCATGTCCTTTCCGTAAATATTCAGCTAGAAATTCTTGATTTACCCTTAATAAGCTTCGGCATAAGAAACAAAGGGCAGCTTAATAGTAGCCATGTTATCGTAAACCTGCTTGTAACGCCTGGCTGCTCTATCCCAGTTAAATTTATCTATAACATGGGGCCTGCCGTTTTGCCTGATTATCTCTGTAAGGTTTTCCTTTTCCCTGGACAACAGGGCCATATCTACAATACCCCTGGCCAGAGCTTCAGGATTATTGGGAGGGACAAGTTTACCTGTAGCTTTTTCGCCGTACTCATCAATACTTAAAACGGTGTCGTTTATACCTCCTACCCGGGTGCCTATAGGAATGCACCCCATACACATGGCCTCCAGCTGGACCAGACCAAAGGGTTCAAATTTAGAAGGAATCAGGCAATAATCCGCCGCCCCATAATATTCCCGGATAGCGTCTCGCCTTAAAAAATCTATAACAGCTCTCATATTATTATTATAACAGCTTTCCATCTCTACAGCTTCATTTTCCAGGGAATTATCCCCTGAACCTACAAGAATAAAGCGAAGGTCATTTTTAACTTTGTCCGCTCCCTTAACCTTTTCCTTCATTATTAAATCAAAGGCCATCAGCAGGTTATCAATTCCCTTCTGCTGTGAGTCAAGCCGACCTACATTAAAAAATAATGTACCGTCTTCCAGGCCGTGCTTATTTAATAGTAATTTTCTTCTTTCCTTAGGGAGCAGGTTGGAATTTTTTAAGTTATTGGTGCTCCAGAAGTCATGGTCCATTCCGTTCCAAACATAGGTAGTCTTTCCATCAAAGGTGCCAAAGAACGTTTTCCATTCCTCATTAAGATAAGTATAACTCACCGTAGTCAAAAAATCACAGTAATGTGCCCCAAAATTTTCTATATTAAAATATTCTCCTTCCAAATACTTTGGTTCCACAAGTTCCCCCAGGTTAACTTCATTAAGTTCTCTGACGGACATTCTTTCCCGACAAAGGCGGTGGATAGTTAAAATAAAGGGAATTTTAAAGTATTTTTTAACCAATGCACCGGCAAATATACAATGCCAGTCATTAATATGTATCACTTCTGGTTTCTTGTCTTCCTTTTTTAGAAGAATATTAAATAAACCCGGTAAGGCTTTGGTAAAGCTGACCATTTTTTTGATAAATATATCCCGGGTATTATAAACCTGTGGGTTGTCTAGTATTTTATTGCTGAATAGAAACATCCGCACATTCTTTCTTTTAGTTTCGTACACGTCAATAGGCTGGGTTTCGTCCCCCACAAATATTTCAAATTCACAGTACTTTTTAAAATCCATATCTGATTCCTTATTAATTATTCCGTGGGAAGGCATGAAAACCATTACTTCATCTGTTTTAGAAAGAGCCTCTGCTAAAGAGGTTACGGCTTCAGAAAGCCCTCCAACTCTAACAGGTAAATGTTCAAAAGTGGCTAAAGATATTATCTTCATATGCACCTCCTGATGTAATTAAAAAATCTATAATAAATCAGCCTTAGCTTCCCCTGTCAAATAAAATTTATACAGTTTTTGCATTTCCTATTAATCGAAAGTAATCAACAAAATAAAACCTGCAGGATTGGGTATAATACTAAGTGTATTTTTCTACAAAAATTTGAATTCTTACTGGAGGTGAATAATGTGCATGATTTGTCTAGAGAAAATTTAAATTCCGGATACGAACTGCCCTTATACTACGGGGAAAATAAGCTTTTTCTGCTTTTGCGAGATCCTCACTTTGTATTTGCTTGCTGGGAAATAACCGGCGAAACATTAAATTACTACCGAAATAAATTTTACCACTTCGGATGGGACGGTAGTATCCCTATGCTGCGAGTTTACAGGTTTCCGAAAGGATTAGAATCATTAGAACAAACGGAAGCAACCTTTGATATTGAATTAAATCATTATGCCGATAAAAGGCATATTCATACCGATGTACCCGATAAAACTTATTACGTAGAACTGGGTAGAAAATTACCTGGAGGAGAATTTATCCCTATTATGAGATCTAACTCCGTTACAACTCCAAGAGATTCTGTGAGTGATATTATAGATGAAGAATGGCGCCTGTTAGATTTGCAGCAGAGAATATACCGTAGAATGGCACTATACCACTTAAGTTCATATGAACTATTAAAAAGGGGAGTAGATCCTGAAGAAATAACTGGAAAGTGCCAGGATGATTATAATATTAAAATAATTACTTAACATAATTTTTATGTTAAATTTTTAGAAAGGATGGTAAACATGCCAAAAGGATATGTCTGCCTGGTGCTGCATGCCCACTTACCTTACGTGCGACACCCGGAACACGAATTTTCCCTGGAAGAAAAGTGGTTTTTTGAAGGCATTACGGAAACTTATTTGCCACTTATAAAAGTGTTTTCTGGGTTGATTAGAGATGATATTGATTTTCGCTTGACCATTTCTTTATCACCAACTCTTGTTTCCATGCTCTCGGATGAGTTCCTGCAGCAGCGCTATATAAATCACCTGGAAAAGCTGCTGGAACTGGCAGATAAAGAAGTCCACCGAACTCAAAATGATCTAACTTTTAATCACCTGGCCAGAATGTACCAGGACCAGTTTTTAGAAAGCTATTATCTTTTTAAAGAAAAATACGGGGGAAATATTTTAACAGCTTTTAAAGAATTCCAAGATGCAGGCAAACTAGAGATTATAACCTGCGCGGCAACCCATGGTTATTTCCCATTAATAGGCCTGCAAAGAGAGTCTATTTATGCACAAGCCGTTACAGCAATTGACCTCCATACCAAAACTTTCGGTAAACCTCCTAAAGGCTTTTGGATTCCTGAATGCGCCTACAACCCTGGTGATGAAGAAATTCTAAAGGATCTGGGTATAAAATACTTCTTTACCGATACCCATGGAATTACTTACGCCACTCCAAAGCCCAAATACGGTGCATATAACCCTATCCTCTGTCCGTCTGAAATTGCGGTATTTGGAAGGGATCCAGAATCCACTAAACAAGTTTGGAGCAGGGATGAAGGTTACCCCGGAGATTTTTACTATCGGGACTTCTATCGGGATATCGGTTTTGACCTTGACTTTGATTACGTTAAACCTTATATCCATCCAGACAGCATCCGGATTCATACAGGGTTTAAGTATCACCGTATTACCGGTACCACAGATCATAAAGAGCCTTATGAACCGGAGGTTGCCATGGAAAAAACAGCTGAACATGCCGGAAACTTTATGTTCAACCGGGAAAAACAAATCGAATGGCTTTCTGGCCTGATAGAAGACAGACCGCCTATTGTTGTTTCTCCTTATGACGCTGAACTCTTCGGCCACTGGTGGTATGAAGGTCCCCGGTGGATAGATTACCTTTTAAGAAAAATAGACTGCGACCAGGATAACATTAAAACAATTACTCCCAGCGAGTATCTAGGATTAAACCACCGGCTGCAGGTATGCACCCCTTGCGGTTCCAGCTGGGGCAACAAGGGATACCATGAAGTATGGCTAAACCGTACTAACGACTGGACCTACCGCCACCTCCACAAGGCAGCAGAACGTATGAGGGAAATGGCCGACTGTTATCCTAGGGCTGAAGGTGATTTAAGAAATGCTCTAAATCAAGCAGCCCGGGAGTTACTCCTGGCCCAGGCCAGCGACTGGCCCTTCATTATGAATGCCGACACCATGGTAACATATGCAGTTAACCGCTTTAATGACCATATAAGCCGATTTACCAGGCTATATGACGATATCATGGGAAACAAAATTGACCCGACCTGGGTCAACCGTCTTTATGCCGCAGACAATATCTTTCCGGACATTGATTACAGAATATACCGCAGCCTTCAAGATACTGCCCTGGTTGAAAAAACTGAATTAGAAAAAGTTTAATAGAAGGAGAGTAAGACTAAAAAAGTATAATAAGTCTAAAGAAAGGGGAAGCAAAAATGCTTCCCCTTTCTTTATTGACAAGTGTATTGACATGGGAACGTGTTGACATGAGGACGGGCGGGACTATCAACCTATGTCACCTCTGTGCATTTAAAGCGTACACTTAAAAAGACGGAGTGCTAAAACCCCGCCCTCATTCAGCTTTCTTTTTGTATGCTTTTGATTTTGTCTAGATAAAGGTCAGTCAAGGATTCAGATATTTCTTCATTGTATCCTTCGCTGTAAACCTGGTAATAGGGCTCAT
>PWHX01000031.1 GCA_003555415.1 Syntrophomonadaceae bacterium
ATGGCACGCCTGGGAGGGATCGAACCTCCGACCCACGGATTAGAAGTCCGTTGCTCTATCCGCTGAGCTACAGGCGCTTATACATTTAATAATATAAAATTAGAAGTGACCTTCTAATTTTATAAGATTTCATTTGGAGCGGGTGATGGGAATCGAACCCACGCGACTGGCTTGGAAGGCCAGGGCTCTACCACTGAGCTACACCCGCGCATGGTCGGGGCGGAGGGATTCGAACCCGCGACCCCTTGGTCCCAAACCAAGTGCGCTACCAAACTGCGCTACGCCCCGAAACAGCAACTTGAATTATAACTCATAATAGCAATCAAGTCAAATTGATATAAGACACTACAGCCTACAGTCCACTGAGATCAGTGATCAGTTGCTAGCATTATATATTTTAACACATCGTATTCATTTATTCAATAACTTAAAAAAATAACTTATTCTTCTGGTTCATAAGAAATAATTTCCGCATCTACTTTACCCTCATTAATAGTTATAATGCCGTAAGTAGGCCCATGAAAGCGGGGATTACTTATACTTCCCGGATTAAAAAAAAGTATGCCTTCCTGTTCAAACCTGGATGCTATATGAGTGTGTCCATAAACAACTATATCTGCCTTAACTTCTTTTGCTTTATATAATAGAGAGTTATAAAGGTTAGCTCCATCAAACTTATGGCCGTGAGTCAAATAAATTTTTAATCCGGCAGCATCTATGAGCTCTTCTTCCGGTGAAATCATGGGTGAGTCACAATTCCCAACTACTGCCTTTATTTTTATGGGAAGTTTTTTAGCCAACTTTTCTGCATCCCGGTAAAAATCTCCTGCGTGCAGGACCAGGTCAACAAAATCCATTTTATTAATTATTTTTTCACTTATTATTACATTCCCGTGAGTATCACTTAAAACACCAATCTTCATAGGAACCACCTCTTTGCTTAAACTAAGCCTTTTAATAATTCTGCCGCCTTTTCCATGGCCTTTCCCCGGTGACTAATTTTATTTTTAATATCCGGCTCTAACTGGGAAAAAGTCTTGCCATACCCGGGCACCAGAAAAAGAGGATCATAGCCAAAACCCATGTCACCAAGGGAAGCTGAGATTATAGTGCCCCTGCAAATTCCTTCAACTACCTTTGTTCCCTTTTCTGGACAGGAAATAGCAATAACACAGGTAAACTGGGCTCCTCTTTTCTCCTCAGGCACACCCTTAAGAAGTCCCAGGAGTTTGCGATTATTTTCTTCATCAGAGGCATTGTCGCCTGCAAAACGGGCAGAATAGATACCGGGTTCCCCCCCTAAAAAGTCAACCTCCAGGCCGGAATCATCAGCCAAAACCATTTTTTTTGTATAATCCCTTACCGTTTCAGCTTTTTTTACGGCATTCTCTTTAAAGGTTGTCCCGTCTTCAATTATTTCCGGGCACCCGGGGACATCCAGAAGAGATATAACTTTAAAGGGATATTCACTCAGCAACTCTTTAAATTCCTTAACTTTGCCTTTATTTTTTGTGGCTATTATAAGGGGAATCATTAATCTTGACCTCCAATAAGGGAAACTGCCGGCCCTAAATTTTCTTTAAAATATTCAACAAGATCACTAATTCCTTTTTGACCTAAAATCATAAGGTTTAGCATTAATTCTTGGGAAAAAGGCTCGCCTTCAGCTGTTCCCTGTACTTCTACAATATTTCCGCTGCCGGTCATAACTAAATTCATATCTACCTGAGCCTTGAAATCCTCTTCAAAGCTTAAATCCAGCATTTCTTTTCCATCTACAATTCCTACACTGACAGCTGATAAAAAATCTTTAACGGGAAAGCGGGTTATGCGGTTATTTTTTAATAGTTTATAAAGGGCATCAACAAGAGCTATATAAGCTCCTGTTATGGAAGCTGTCCTGGTTCCTCCGTCAGCCTGAATTACATCACAGTCAATCCAAACTGTTCTTTCACCTAAAGCAGCCAGGTCAACTATTGAACGCAAAGATCTTCCTATCATCCTTTGGATTTCATAGGTGCGTCCCCCTTGCCTTCCCTTAACAGACTCCCTGACATTGCGAACATCTGTAGAGCGAGGCAGCATTGAGTACTCAGCTGTAATCCATCCTTTATGCTCTCCCTTCATGAAAGGAGGCACTCTCTCATCTATCGTTGCGTTACAAATTACTTTAGTTTCGCCCATTTCAATAAGAACAGAACCTTCAGGGTGCTTTATAAACTGCCGCGTTATTTTTACAGGCCTTATTTCATCTACATTCCTTCCATTTTTACGCATATAATACCTCCATTAGTTATTCATAGAATGTTTAAAATGCTACGTTCTTATATTTTACCAAAATATAAATAAAAATCACATAGTTTACTGTAAAATAAAGAAAGAAGACTTTTGAAAAGCCTTCCTCCTGAATCTAAGTTTAGTATAATTATTATTCAATACCCTACAGGGAATTTATTATGTCAGGAGCCCTTATAGGCTGTTCCCTGGTCAGTTCGGGTTCCTCACCTTCAACCAGAATAAGAACTTCATCAACTTCTGGAAACTGGGTTAAAGTAAGAGTTACCTGCTTTACTATATTTTCCTCTGCGGTAATTCCTCCATCAAAATCCAAAAATTCTTCTGAAAAATCAACAGTGGCCAGTCCTTCTTCTACAGTTAAACTATTAATAGTAACTCCTGGATTAATATCAGAAAACAAGTCTGTGCCCGCCTTAGGCCCTTTAATAAGTTCTTGAAGGGCTTTTTTCATTAAATCTGATCCTTCAGTTACAACCCTTGTTACCGGTACAATAAGAGATATGCCTTCTTCACCCCAGCCACAATAATACACCATGACCTTGTCAGTTTCCTCTAAATCCTCAACATCATCAGATATTTCTAGATTAATACCTTTTCTGTCCAATGGCTGTTCTAAGATATCCCCCTCCGGAAATTCTTCCAGGTAGTGTCCTTCTACCATAATTTCCACCTCATCTACCGTTTCAAATTCTGTTAAGGAATATACTACTGAATCCAGAACACCCCTTTCCTGCCCTTGCCTTACGTCTAGAACATCTTCCGTAAAATCAATTCTTGCCAGGCCGTCCTTAATGGTTAACCCCTTCACTTCTGTTCCTGAAGGTAATGGCGCCTGTAAACCGGTTCCTTCCAGGTTAGATTCTACCTGTGGGCTGCTTACAAGAGAGCTAATAGTAGCCCTTGCTATGCCTTCAGTCCAGGGGATACTTATCACTACCGGGACAAGGTATTCCTGCCCGTATTGATAATAAAATACAGTATCCCTGAGATTTTCCTCCTCATATTCTCCATTTTCTTCATAATCGTTATCCAGTTGAACCTCATCATTAGAATCGAAATAATTACAGCCCGACATGAACATAGCGATGATTAATAAGGCAGCTAGAAACTTTATATGTTTCCTGTACAATTAAAACACCCCCGTTATAATAATTTTCTTAATTAAATATATATACATTTAATAAGAAAATAATTCCATAAAATTTCATGTTAACGGAAGTGTTTTTATTTACGGCATTATAACCTGGTAAGCTTTTACCTTCATGCCTATTAGTTTTTCACCTATTTCCACAAAAGTCTTGGGAGACGCGCTTACAAAGAACCTATGATGGGTGGAATTATCGCTGTTGGAGTTAAGCAGATCATTATTTATTAATATTTCTTTAGCCTCCCGGGCTGTTTCTTCAGCAGAACTTATAAGCCTTACTTCAGGTCCTACCGCCTCCTGAATAACCTCGTTCAGAAGAGGGTAATGAGTGCATCCCAGTATTAAAACATCAATGCCTGATTCCTTTAATGGCCCTAAATATTCTTCAGCAACCTTTTTTGTTTCCCTGGCATTAATAAGATTGTTCTCTACAATTAATACAAACAGAGGACACTCCTGGCTGAATACCTTTACCTCAGGATCAAGTTTTTTAATAGCTTTATCATAAGCTCCACTTTTTATGGTTCCGGTGGTACCAATAACACCTATTCTTTTAGTTTTAGTATGTTCCAGGGCAGCCCTGGCACCGGGCTCTATTACTCCAATTACAGGAAGAACTACATTTTCCTGGTACCAGGAAAGACCTGCCGCACTGGCTGAGTTACAGGCTACTATAACCAGCTTTATATCCTGGGTCTGTAAGAAGTCAATAATCTGCATGGCAAAACCTCTTACCTGCTGATGCGGTCTGGGACCGTAAGGCATCCTGGCTGTATCTCCAAAATAAACGATTCTTTCATTGGGAAGCTGTTTAAATATCTCTTTAACTACAGTTAACCCTCCAACTCCTGAATCTAGCAGGGCAATAGATTTTAAAGCGTTCATTTTCTCACTCCATTTAATATATTCCCTATACTTTATTTAACCGATTAATTGATTATGATTTTATTTAGTCTTAATCTTGGAGAAATAACCTCCCATGATTTTTTTTGTGTCTAATACCGTAATAAAAGCATAATCATCAACATCTTCAACCAGTTCCATTAATGTCTTTAAATCTTTCCTCATTAGCAGGACGTGTAATATTTTTCTCACGCCTTCTTTCCCATAGCCTTCTATTACTGTGACCCCAAACCCTTCCTGGCGAATTTCGCTAATTAACCTGTCCGGGTCCTTCTTTGATATAACCTGTACTGTTATGCAGCCAATGGCAACCTTTTCCTCCACATAAATTCCCAGATAATTCCCGGTAGCAAAACCAAGGGCATAAAAAAATAAGCTGGGTATATCATTTAAACCATGTATTACATAAGTTAAGACTGCTATAAATATCAGGGACTCAAAAAAACCTATTACTGCCGCATAAACGCGCTGCCCATGCAGGATCATTAAAATTCTTACCGTAGCAAGGGATATATCTAAAGCTCTGGCCAAAAATACAATAAAATATCCAAATATTAGCTCCACAATACCCTCTCCCATTAAGCCTCAAAGAAACCTTCTTTTTTATCAGTTATAATATGTTTATAGCCTAGGTTTAATGATATCTTCATGGCTGTATCCTTTATTTTTTTTATAAGGAAGCTGTCTAGATGCTCCCTGGTTATACGCGAAGCCAGGCCAGAAACACTTATGGCAGCTACTACCTTATTCTCATAATTTTTTATAGGAACTGCTACACAATTCACCCCTTCTTCCATCTCTTCTAAATCCAGTGAATACCCCTGTTCTCTAATCTTTTTTAATTCTTCCTTTATTTTTTCAGGATCCGTTATAGTATTTTCCGTAAACTTTATTATTTCCTTTTTTGAAATAATATCCTCCAACTCCGATTCTTTCACATAAGCCAGCAGGGCCTTCCCGGCAGCTGTACAGTGAGCTGGCCCTCTACTTCCAACCCGGGCAAACATTTTAATCATGTTTGTGGATTCTACCTGCTCAATATAAACAACCTCTCCCTGCTCCAAAATAGCAAGGTTTACTGTTTCGTTACATTTATCAACCATTTCCTGAAGATCGGGCTTGGCTACCTGCCGGATATCTAAACTATACAGGGCTTTACTCCCAATCTCGAACATCCTTAGTCCCAGCCGGTATTTTCCAGTATTTAAATCCTGTTCAACAAAATGGCTTGACATCAAGGTATGCAGCAAGCGGTGAACAGTACTGATGTTAAGAGAGGCTTTTTCCGTCAGTTCACTCAATGATATGGGCTTACCTACTTCCGATAATATCTCCAAAAGAAGTAGCGCTCTTTCTACAGATTGTACCCGGTGCCCTTTTTTATTGTTTGTCATCTTTCCTTTTTCTCCTTCCTTAATACAGCTCTATATATGCAAAAAGCCAAACATTATTTGGCAAAATAAAATTATAAACTCATTCCCACACTATATATTCTTTTACAATATAAAATATCCTTTTTATTAATAATAATTTCAAGAAGAATAATAATTGATAGCTACTATATGTAAATTAAAGGATATGTTAAAATATAAAAAAAGCTATCAGACAAATAATACCACAAGTATAAAGAAATATATACAAAAACAAATATACAAGATAGGCAAATATTTTTTTTGGGAGGTATATTAAATGAATTTTAAGCCGGGTTATTTAAAACTTATGGATAACGGAGAATTAAAAGTGCGGGTGAAAAAAGGCATGAAAAGGCTGGCAAATTGTGATATTTGCCCCCATAACTGCGGGGTTAACCGCCTGGAGGGAGAAATAGGGTTCTGCCGAACCCAGAGGGATATGGTTGTTGCCAGTTTCTCACCACATTTCGGTGAAGAAAGACCCCTTGTAGCCCAAAACGGGTCAGGTACAATATTTTTTTCCTACTGTAACCTGAGATGTGTTTTCTGCCAGAACTATGACATAAGCTGCGGCCTGCACGGGGAGGAGGTTACCGGAGATGGAGTTGCCCGAATGATGCTTTATCTGCAGGAACAGGGCTGCCACAATATTAACCTGGTTACCCCTACTCAGTTTGTCCCCCAGATCTTAGAAAGCTTGGAAATAGCCGCCAAAGAGGGGCTAAGTCTGCCCCTGGTATATAACTGCGGAGGGTACGAATCTTTAAGAACTTTAAAGCTTTTAGAAGGGATTATAGATATTTATATGCCGGACATAAAGTATGCTGATGAAGAAACTGCTAAAAAATATTCGGGTATTACCAATTATCCCCAAATAGTAAAAAGCGCAGTTAAGGAAATGTACCGGCAGGTAGGGGATTTAGCTTCCAATGAAACAGGTGCTGCACAAAAAGGCCTGTTAATAAGGCACCTGGTTCTCCCGGAGGGATTATCGGGCACAGAAGAAGTTATGAGGTTCATCTCTGAGGAAATATCACCAGACACCTTTGTAAATATAATGGCCCAGTATCATCCGGCTTATAAAGCTTCCCAATATCCTGAGCTGAGCAGTCGCCTGAGCATTGAGGATTACCGGGATGCGCTGGAAATTGCCGCCGAATATGGTGTCAGGTGTCCAAGGTAATGCTTTTACTCCGGCAGATCTTCCTCCATGCCGCTTAACTCTACCAACCTGTTTATAATTATTTTCAACATATTGTTCAGTTTTTGGTTTGCCGCTGTTAAATCTTTTAATTCCTTTTCGTATTCATGATTGACGATAAACAAAGTTGTAGTAAGATATATAATCAATTCACATACTAACTGTTCTATATAAATCGGATTATAATAACCACCAAACACAATACAGTTCAAGTCATCCTGTACACCGCTAAAATACTTGGCAGACTCAATATTATTATGGGTCATCTGGCAGTATTCATCATAAAGAAGGGAGCGCTCCTTGTTCATCTTGAGGTTTCGCCTGACCTGACCGGGTTTTATCACCTTGCCCTTGGTCCAACTGTCAATTTTATCAGGATACGTATAAAAGTATTCCAACAGCCACTGAGTTTCTAAAACCTGCCTGATAACAGCTGCCGCATCGATTAGCATCCCCCGCTCCAGTAAAACAAAGGCACTTAAAGAATGATTAAAAATTCTGGCCATTAAAAGAAAGGTGACTTCATCCTTAGATTGGATTTCAGGCAGATCAAGCTTGTCTTTTAGTTTTTTTACTGTATTTAAATAAATATCCGACAGACTTGTAAAAAGACTGTAAAGACTTTTAAATTCTTCCCTAAACCTCTGGGATATGATTTCCTGAAACCGGGTAATGGATTGTAAATCCTCCATTTCCCCGAAAGTTTCCTTGAAATACATCGTAATCAGCTCCAAAACTTTATTAAATTAAAAGTTCCACAGGTGGTTGGAAAAAACCTTTAATATTAATTCAATGATTCAGTAATTCAGTGTTTTTGTGTTTTTGCAGTTAATATACCCATTACTTATTAAGCAAGTATAGCAGTATTAAACACTTATGGGGATTTATTATTACAAACAGTTATGTCAGCCAAAAAGGATATCATGAATTTTACAAGAATTATTAATGAAAACGTTATTTGAAGGAGTTATTTAATGAGCCCTGTCAATACAGATAAAAAAATTGTGGAGAAAATTTTTACAAAACTTCCAAAAGATACAGTTATCGGAGAATTTTCCGGCAGGGACAGCGCAGCAGCTATTGTCAAGTCGCTGGAGCAACCGGATATTAACAATATTCTGCCCGTGGCTTCTTTCGCAGGAGTAGAATATGGAAATGCACAGGTTCTTAAAGAAAACCATGAATACACCGCTAAAAGAATTGAAGAACTGTTTGGAAAAGAAAAAAAACTCTTTCCCCTTATTTTTTATAGTAACCCATCTTTATGGAGCGTTATTAACGGCAGGTTTACTTCCCTTCTCATAAAAAAGTATGGGTTTTACACTCCATGCATTGGTTGCCACGCTTACTTTCATATTCTAAGGGTACCCATGGCTCTTAAGCTGGGAAAAATAATTATATCCGGAGAAAGGGAAAGTCACGACGGGCGCATTAAAGTTAACCAGCTCCCCCTATGCCTGGACTCTTACAAAAAAATCCTTTCTTGCTTTGGCGTAGATTTAATTATGCCTCTGCAGTACTTAAAGGAAGGTAAAGGTGTAGAAAAAATCTTGGGCTCCAGCTGGGAAGAAGGCAAGAGCCAGCCACAATGCTTTTTTAGCGGTAATTACAGGGACTTGAATGGAGAGTCCATGATAGAGGAAAAGCAAATAAAAAAATTTCTGGAGGAATTTCTAGAGCCTGTTCTAATTAAGATTGTAACCCTTTTTATTCAAAAGGAAGATATAACTGAAAGGGAGTTGCTTAAAGAAGTGGAGGGCGTATTATGAAAGCAATTTTGGTAATACTTGACGGATTGGCCGACCGGGCCCAGGCAGAACTGGACAATAAAACCCCTTTAGAAGCAGCAAATACCCCCCACCTGAATTATCTGTGCAGTAAAGCAGAAACGGGTATCATGATACCTTACAGGCAGGGCATCCCCATGGGCACAGAAACAGCCCATTTTATCCTTTTCGGCTACAACCTGGAGGATTTCCCTGGAAGGGGTGCTATAGAAGCTTTAGGTGAAGGCGCAGTCCTCAGGGAAGACGAGGTTTACCTGCGCACCTGCTTCAGCTTTGTGGAAAAAGGAAGTGCTTTGGGAGATGGCTTCCGCGTTAAAAACAGGTACACCCAGGAATTAACAACTGGAGAAATTATGGAGCTGGCCGAAAGCCTCCCCCCTTCCATAAAAGGTATTTCTATAAAATGGAAACACTCCTTCGATGTCCATGGAATACTAACCTTAAGGGGAGATAGAATAAGCTCCTCCATTTCCGACAGCGATCCCTTCTCAGCCGGTAAGCACGTCATGAAGATAGAGCCCTTTGAAA
>PWHX01000082.1 GCA_003555415.1 Syntrophomonadaceae bacterium
CATAGTAAATATAGTAACAGTTAGTTCATAGGGGTGATCTTTTGTTAAACTTACTTTGTCCAGATATATATCTCGAGTCCATATACCAGCTGGACCTTTCTAAACTAAAAAAGAAAGGGATAAAAGGTATTATCACCGACCTTGATAATACTTTAATAGCCTGGGACGAGAATGAAATATATCCCCAACTTGACGATTGGTTTAAAATATTAAAAGAAGAGGGCTTTAAGGTCTGTATTGTTTCTAATAATTCTTTAGAAAGAGTAAGTGAATTTGCTGATATTTTTGGTATTCCGGCTATACCTAAAGCAGTTAAGCCCAGGAGAAGGGCTTTTCGCCTGGCTATGGAAAAAATGCAGCTCAAACCAGAAGAGGCAGCTGTCCTGGGGGACCAGGTTTTTACCGATGTGCTGGGAGGAAACCGGTTAGGCCTGTTCACTATCCTGGTAATACCAGTAAGTGAACGGGAATTTATAGGAACAAAAGTAGTCAGGCAGGCAGAGAAATTTGTTTTAAAGCGGCTAAAGAATAAGGGCATGCTATCTCATTAACATGCTTTTTATTTTTAGTCTCTTTTTTATTTTTATCTAATTATCTTAAATTTTCGACTATTTTCATTATTTTATTTAATTATCTTCGCAATTGTGTTATTATAAAAAATGAGTTATATTATGTAAATGTCACATATATTTTGCTTATTAAAGGAATAATTGGATTAGAGGATTAAAGTATGATGGAGGGATAAATCATGGAAAGCATATCTGGTTCTACTTCAGTTTTTGGATTAATTGGAGATCCCATCCAACACTCCCTTTCCCCCGAAATGCATAATGCAGCTTACCGGGAACTTAAGCTAAACTGTACATATGTTCCTTTCAGGGTAAAAAAAGATGACCTGCCGGAGGCCATAAAAGGAATCAGGTCACTGAATATTAAGGGGGTAAACGTTACTACTCCCCATAAAGAGGCAGTTTTAGCCCATTTAGATGAAATATCTGAGGAATCTTCAATTATCGGCGCTGTTAACACTATAGTTAATGATCAGGGGAAACTAAGAGGGCATAACACCGACGGTTCTGGTTTTGTTAAATATTTAAAAGAAGAGATAGACATAGATCTGAAGGGTAAAAAAATTTTAATAGTAGGTTTAGGAGGAGCAGCTAAATCCATAGCTCTTTATCTCTGCAAAGAAGATATTCAAAGGATGATTATTGCCAACAGGACTCCTGAAAAAGCAGAACAATATGCAAAAAAATTGCAAAAGAATACTAACAAACCTGTTGCCGGTATTCCCCTGGATAAGAATATTTTGGATGCATTTATTTCTAAAACCGATCTTTTCATCTATACACTTCCCACCGATCTTATTACCGGAGGAGAGTGGCCCTTTACCTATAATGTATTTCCATCAGAAGCTGTATTGTTTGATCTACGGTATTATCCTAAAGAAACAACTTTGATGAAGATAGCAAGGGAAATGGGTTTATCCAGCTATAACGGACTGGGGATGCTGTTGTACCAAGGATTACTGGCTTTTCAGATCTTTACCGGTAGTGAGCCTCCTCTTGAAGTTATGAAGTCTATTGTTATGCAGTAGATGTAAACCAGCAAATTTAAACTTATTTTGAATAACTTGACCCAACAATAAAGGAGAAGAAATCATGAGTTATCCTTTGGATATGGAGGGACTACTTAAGTTAACTGTGGAAAAAGATGGCTCAGATCTCCACCTGGCGGTAGGTGTTTCTCCTTTAATAAGGATTAATGGAGAATTGATGGCCCAGAATTTCCCGGCTTTAATGTCTGTGGACATGGAAACAATCCTATACTCTATTCTTGAGCCTCACCAGAAGGAGCACCTAGAGAATGAGTGGGAGCTAGATTTTTCCTATTCTGTTGATGGAGTCGCCCGTTTCCGGGGAAATGTCATGTACCAGCAGGGGACTCTGTCGGCAGTATTTAGAGCGATAACTCATAACCTTCCTGACATTGAAACTTTAGGTTTACCAGCAGAAGTAAAAAACCTGTGTTATTTATCCCAGGGGTTGGTGTTGGTTACAGGTCCCTCGGGCAGTGGAAAATCTACTACCCTGGCTGCTATGATTGATTTCATCAATAATAATCGCAGTGTAAATATTGTAACTGTGGAAGACCCTATTGAGTTTTTGCACAAGCATAAGAAATCTACAGTCAGGCAGCGGGAGATCGGGACAGATACCCACACTTTTAACAATGCTCTGCGGCATGTTCTCCGGGCTGATCCCGATGTTATTCTAATAGGAGAGATGAGGGATCTGGACACCATTTCCATAGCTTTGACTGCTGCAGAAACGGGACACCTGGTTCTATCTACCCTACATACTCAAACGGCTCCTTTAACTATCAGTCGGATTGCAGATGTTTTCCATGCAGATCAAAGGGATCAGGTTAAGCAGCAGTTGGCTAACTCATTAAAAGGTGTTTTATCTCAGCAGCTTTTGCCAAGGGCCGATATTAGTGGCAGGGTTGCGGCTATTGAATTTATGTTACATTCACAAGCTATACGTAGCTTAATCCGGGAAGGAAAATTGCATCAATTATACAGCACCATACAAACCAGTTATTCCATGGGGATGCAAACTATGGACCAGGCACTGGCCAAGTTATATAGCGTAGGACTTATTACCCGCCGAATAGCTGAGGAACAATGTATTGATCGGAAAGAAATAGAACGCCTTCTTGACAGTTCTAAGACTACTTAAGAAGTTGGAAATTTGCAAAATTAATTGCCTTGTGAAAAGGAAACGTCGTTAGAACTTTTAGTCTTAACGGCGTTTTTATTGCGCTTAAGTCCAGAAAAGGTCGAAAATAATACTTTTAGATAATATATTTATAGTCTTTTTTACCATAAAAATTGGCTCTTGAGTATTATGTGTTCCAACACATTATATGGTAATATTTTCTTAAGTTAGTTTACAAATTGGGAGTCGAAAACATGACTATTCGTATGAAGATGCTTACAATAATTAGTTTTGCGTTTGCTTGCCTGATTGGAATAGCTCTTTATGTTACATCAAAAGTAGCTGTCCTTAACGAAGTGGGACAGGAAATATACAGGCAGGGTTATGTATATTATTTATTTTTCATTTTATTTATTCTTACGCTGTTGGCAGCTCTTATTACTATGCTACTTTTAGAAAAAGTACTATTATCTCGTTTGGATTATTTAAGTAATAGTGTCAGTAGAATCGGTACAAACGGCGATTTTTCCGCCCGGGTTAAAATATCTGGGACAGATGAATTGTCTGCTTTGGCTCAAGAAATCAATGGGATGCTCCTGGCTCTAGAGTGGTCACATTGTGAACTAGTTGAGAGTGAGGTTCGGCTGCGGCGTATTACTGATAACATGCTTGACATGATAGCACAGACAGATATGGAAGGTAGCTTCCTATATGTTAGTTCCTCTCATAAAAGTGTTCTTGGATATGAGTATAATGATATGATTGGAAAATCTTTAATTGATTTTGTACATCCTTTAGATCAAAGACGTATGGAAATTATATTTGAGTTTGCCAGGGATAATTCTTCCCTAGGTAAGATACAATTTCGATGTAAACACGCAAAAGGCCATTATCTTTGGTTGGAGGCTGCAGGTAACCTTTTACATGATGATGGAAAGGCAGTTGGAGCTATTTTTGGAACCAGGGACATTACTGATCGTAAAATGGCTGAAGAACACTTAAAAGAATCAGAAGAAAAATATAGACAGATAATGGCAGCTATTGAAGAAGGTTATTACGAAGTAGATATATATGGTAATTTTACTTTTGTTAATGATTCCTTATGTCGTATAACTGGCTATAATCGAAGAGAGTTAATGAAACTAAGTTATGATATCTTATCTCAGGATTATAACGAAGTTGTTAACTCCTTTGATAGTGTTGCTGTTAGCGGAATTTCTGAAAAAGGTTTGGTGTGGGAACTGGTGAAAAAAGATCGAAGTGTAAGTTTTGTAGAAATTTCTATTTCTCTTATTAAAAATAAACAAAAACAGCAGACTGGATTCAGGGGACTCGTTAGAGATGTTACGGAACGTAAAATTGCTGAGGAAGAAATAAGAAAAATGAATGAAGAATTAGAACTTAGAGTTATTGAACGTACTGCACAGCTAGAAGCGGCTAACAAAGAACTGGAAGCATTTAGCTACTCGGTATCTCATGACCTAAGGGCGCCGCTGAGAAGTATTGATGGATTCAGTAATGCCCTTATGGATGATTATGGAGACAAGCTTGATACACAAGGGCTAGATTACCTTCAAAGAGTAAGAGCTGCTTCTCAGCGTATGGGACAACTTATAGATGATTTGCTTAACTTATCCCGGGTGAGTAGAAGTGATATGTGTAGAGAAACGGTAAATTTAAGTGACCTGGCACAAGATATCATAACAGAGTTGAAACGTACTAATTCGGAAAGAGATGTAGAGTTTATTCTAAATTCAAAAATAACAGTAAATGGAGACACACGACTTCTAAAAATAATGTTAGAAAATCTTATAGGAAATGCCTGGAAATTTACTGAAAAAAATTCTTGCTCCAGAATTGAATTTGGTGTTACAAAAAATGGTTCTAGCCCTGAATATTTTGTCCAGGATAATGGTGCCGGTTTTCAAAATGAATATGCTGATAAACTCTTTGGTGCTTTTCAGCGACTACATTCACCTGATGAATTCTCGGGTACCGGTATTGGTTTGGCTACTGTTGCTCGTATAGTGCACCGACATGGTGGGAGGGTTTGGGCTGAAGGTGAAGTTGATAAAGGGGCAGTATTTTATTTTACACTATAAATAGTAAAGTGGGGATGGATTATTTTGAATAATAATGTGCTGTTATTAGTAGAGGATAATAGTGATGATGTAGAATTAACTATATATGCTTTGAAAAAGAATAATATTATGACCGAATTAGCGGTAGCTCGAGATGGGATAGAAGCACTAGATTATCTTTTTGGAACCGGAACATTTACCGGCCGTGATACAAGGGATATGCCCAAGGTGATTTTGCTAGATTTGAAGCTCCCCAAGATTGATGGGTTGGAAGTCTTAAAACGTTTAAGGGAAAATGAAAATACTAAGTCTCTACCTGTGGTTGTGCTTACTTCTTCAAAAGAGGAAAAGGACGTTATTAGAAGCTATCAATTAGGAGCAAACAGCTATATTCGTAAAGCAGTAGATTTTAGTCAATTTTTTGATGATATTAGGGAAATAGTTAATTACTGGTTGGTTCTAAATGTTGCTGACAGAACCGGAAAGGGGGATTAATGAGTAGTCCGCTACGTGTTTTAATTGTTGAAGACTCAGAAGATCATACTTTATTATTGCTCCGAGAATTAAAACGTGGGGGTTATGATCCCATATCTCAACGGGTTGATACAGCTTCAGACATGAAAGAAGCACTAAAAAAACAGTCTTGGGATATTGTTATTGCTGATCATAATATGCCTCAGTTTAGTGCCCCTGCTGCATTAAACTTATTAAAAGAAACTGGAGTTGATCAACCCTTTATAATTGTATCGGGAGCCATAGGGGAAGACATGGCTGTAAACGCTATGAAGTCAGGTGCCAGCGATTATATCTACAAGGGTAATTTATCACGCCTAATACCGGCTGTGGAAAGAGAAATGCAGGAGGTTCAAGTTCGGCAGGAACGCAAACAGGCAAAGGAAGATTTAAAGTTAAGCGAAGAAAAATTCGGAACTCTTTTTCATAATGCAAATGACATAATATGTCTTTATGAATTGTTAGATAACGGTTTGCCTGGACGTTTTATTGAGGTTAATGATGTAGCCTGCCGTAAACTAGGCTACACCAGGGATGATTTTTTCTCCTTGACACCAATGGATTTAGGACTGTTACAAAATACAGACGGAAATTGTAATGTCATGCAGAGACTTTTAAATCAAGACGATGTTACTTTTGAGACGTCATTTGTTTCTAAAGATAAAAAAGTTATTCCAGTTGAAGTTAGCTCTCACATTTTTTGGTTAAAGAGGACTAGATCCGTCTTTTCAATTTGCAGGGATATTTCTGAACGTAAACAAGCTGAAAATGATCTTAAAGAGAGCTTGGAAAAGTTAACTTCTGCCATGGAGGGAGTTATCCTGGTTACTGCTAAAACAGTGGAAATGAGAGATCCTTACACTGCCGGGCATCAGAAGTCTGTTAGCAAGCTTGCATGTGCTATAGCTCAAGAAATGGGCCTTCCAAAGAAGGAGATTGACGGGATACGATTAGCTTGTCAAATTCATGATCTAGGGAAAATTTATGTGCCTGCTGAAATTTTAAGTAAACCCGGTAAAATCTCCAACATAGAATTTGAAATGATTAGAGCGCATCCCCAAATGGCTTACGATATATTAAAGATGATAGAATTCCCCTGGCCTATTGCTGATATTGTAGGTCAGCATCATGAAAGGATAGATGGGTCAGGTTATCCCTTGGGTTTACCAGGTAGTGAAATAACTATGGGAGCCAAGATTCTTGGCGTGGCTGATGTAGTAGAAGCTATGGCTTCTCACAGGCCTTACCGTCCTGCTCTGGGTATGAAGAAAGCCTTAACAGAGATTTTAGATAATAGAAGTGGTCCTTATGATCCCAAAGTGGTAGATGCTTGTATACGGCTTTTTTCTAATTCAGAATTTAAAATATAACTTCAGTAAACAAAAGTGTTGATCATCTGTGATTATTTAATTAAATAGTTGACAAAATTAGACAATACCATTAAAATTATATTAATATTTTTAAAATTTTCCAAAATGGATGTTGAATTTATATGGTATTTTTTACTAAAAGTAAATTGGGAGAAATACTTCTACAGGAAGGAATTATTACAGAAGAGCAGTTATCTGATGTTTTGTCCCAGCAGAAGATTTCTGGTGAGCGGTTGGGCAGGATATTAATAGAAGAGGGGTATTTGACAGAGGAATTATTAATGGAAATACTTGGAAAACAGCTAGATATACCCCATGTCAGTTTGAGTAATATTAAGATTGACTCAGAGGTGGTTACTTCTATTCCTGTTGATTTGGCCCAGAGGCACAAAATTATACCCTTAGAAAAAGTGGACAACCTTTTGACTCTTGCTATGTCTGATCCCTTGAACATTGCTGCCCTGGATATTGTTACCATGGTTACCGGTTGTGAGGTAAAGCCTGTTATAGCATGTGAATCAGGAATAAGCCGTTTAATTGACCAGTATTTTGGGCTGAAAGAATCCATGGAAAAAGCTGCTGTAGATATTCAATATAGCTCTCGTAAAGGTGAGGACATAGATGATAACAAAATAAAAGAGTATGTTGATGAGGCTCCTATTGTAAGGGTGGTTAATTCCATCGTACAGCAGGCTCTCAGTGAAGGGGCCAGTGATATACATATAGAGCCTTATGATCAGGGTTTAAAGATAAGATTAAGAATTGATGGTATACTTCACGATCACATGACTACATCTAAAAATATCCGCCCTTTAATTATATCCCGCATTAAAATTATGGCTAACATGGATATTTCCGAGAAAAGACTACCCCAGGATGGTAGAATTGCTTTCCCTTTGGCAGGCAGTTCTGTAAATATGCGGGTGTCTACCCTTCCCACCATTTTCGGCGAAAAAATTGTGATGCGTATTTTAGATAAAGATAAAATAATTATACCGCTGGACAAGTTAGGTTTAAACCAGTTAAATTTTAACCAATACCAAAGGCTTATTAAAGGAGCCAGCGGTATTATTTTGGTTACCGGGCCAACAGGGTGCGGGATAAAACTGCGACACATTACTGCTTAGATTTTTCTTCCCCGGGGTCGTATCTGTCAACAGTACAATGGATACGACTCCGGTTTCCCCGTCCCAAAAAACTGTATCTATTATCGTTTGCAAGAAGAACTTTTTCTCCTTGTTTTCCAGGTCCTCTATCGCGCTGCTGAAATTTAATATATTGTTTACCACCAGGCTGAAGTTCTCGGCCTGTTTGTTTTGCTTTTCTTTTTTCTGCTCCAGCTTTTGGATCTCTTCGTCAAGATCGTTTACTTCTCGGTCCTTAGCCTCGATCTGCGGAAGGATATACTTCGAAGCAGTTGCACTCTTGGACACTTCGCCCACAAGGTTTTTTATTTCACCTAGAAGCCGTTCTTTCTTCTTTTGTAGCTCATCTAGGATGTCTACCTTTTCCAGGTGCTTTTTTTCTTGTCTAAGTGCCTCCAGCTCACCCAAGAGGACTTCTGTGCTTTTGTTTGAAGTTGCCAGTTCTGTTATCTTGCTTATAACCGTGTGGTCAATATCAATCCCATTAGCGTTCGGGTTCTGACAGTGCTCCTGGCCGGAGATAACCTTCATGTTGCAGGTATAGTAGTGATTGCAGCTGCCATCTTTTCGTTTGCGGCCGTAGGTTACGTTCATGGCCGAGCCACATTTAGCGCACCTTAGTATTCCGCTTAAAAGCGCTACTTCGGAGGTCCCCACCCGGGGCAGCCTCATAGCGTTTTTCGCCAACCTTTCCTGTACCTGCAGCCATTTTTCGGGCGAAATTACTCCTTCGTGCTTGGCGATAGCCCCGATCCATTTTTCCAGTTCGTTTTTAATCCCCTTATTGTTCCTTTTGTTGTATGTCAGGATGGCCCTCTTGCCGTTGCTTCGGTCCTGACCGGCCACTATAATCCCTTTTTTCTTGAGATGTTCTGCCACTTCTTCGTTTGCCTGCACATAGGCCGGACTTTTTAATGACTCGGCAATGACCCGGCTAGAAAAATGAGCTCCTTTTTTGCTCCTGATGTTGTTCTGCACCAGATATTTCCGGACCTTGTAAATGGAGCCCAGTTCCAAGTATTTTTCGTAAAAGAGCTCAATTATTTTCATCTCTTCTGGGACGAGGTTCAGCTTGACTAGGGAACGTTCTTTGTGTTCCTCGTCGATAAAAGAGATTCGTTCGGCCTTAAAGCCAAGGGGAGGGACACCGCCGAGCCACCGGCCTGTCTTGGCCAGCTCGTGCATGTTGTCCCGGATGCGTTCGCCTATGGTTTCGCGTTCCAACTGGGCGAAGACGGAAGCGATGAACATCATAGCCCTGCCCATGGGTGTGGAGGTGTCAAACTGCTCCCGGACAGAGACAAAGGCGATACCGTGTTTTTGCAGTTCCTCTATAAGTGTAGAGAAGTCGGCTATGTTGCGGCTAACCCGGTCCAGGCGGTAGCAGATCAGGACCTCGAACTTTTTGCCCCTGGCGTCTTCGAGCATCTGCTGGAG
>PWHX01000038.1 GCA_003555415.1 Syntrophomonadaceae bacterium
CCCAAACCCTGTCGTTTTTAAAGGGCAAACTGGAGAACCCATCGCCTTCGCCCCCCGGTGTGCCGCAGCTCAATTTGCCGCGTGATTTGGCCAAGCTCGCTCACGATGACTGGGTGATGCTGCTCCAGGAAAACGGTGGCGCCGTTTCCGATGGAATAGACGGTGTATCTAGCGACGAAAAGCTCCAGGTTTATGCTGGTATATTGGCCCAACAGAGCGAGCAGCTTTATCCATCCGTTGCTTTTGCTGCCCGGGCCGGGCGGAGTACCGATACCAGCCTTACCAGAACACAGGACGTCCAACAACTGTTGGACGAACAGCCTGAACTGGAGCTGGGCACCATCAACCTGGACCTGTTTGTCCACGAGAAAGGCATTTCCTTAGACATGGAAGTGCTGGGCGAGATCAAAGTTATGCAGCGGGCACAGCGTATCGCTCCCAATGCTGAGGCGGCCACAGCCCTGCTGGAGGGCAGGATCCATCATTCGGCACAGATTATGGCCAAGGGCAAGGAAGAATTTATCAGGCTGCTGGAGATCAAGGGCATCCAACGGCGTACAGCCCTGACCGTCTATGCCCGGGCAGAGTTCCAGTACGCACAAGTACTTACCCGATTGGCAGAGTACCGTAATGAACTTTATCATGACCATCCCAAGGCGATTATCCCCTACACCTGCACTGAAGAAGATCAGGAGCAATTACTGGCGGGCATCCCTAATCTGGAATTCCTTTTTGGTTCAATGGATTTCTGTGATTGCTCTCATTGCCGGTCGGTCTACGGGCCGCCCGCTTACCTGGCGGACCTGTTACGTTTTCTGGATGAAAAAGAAACTGAAAAAGAAGGGGAAAAAGCGGGCCGGTTTTTACTGGAGCGCCGCCCGGACATTGGAAATGTCAAGATGAACTGTGTCAATACCGATACACCCCTGCCGTATATCGACCTGGTGTGCGAGATACTTGAAAACGACATTTACAAGAATGCTGTGATTTCCCAGAACGAGGGCCTTGACCCCAGTCCTGACCAGGATTTTGGTTTTCAGACCGGCCTGACGGCGGAAGAATTGCGTGCCTTTCCGGAGAACGTGCGCAGGGAGGTCTACGATCTCCTCAAGACCAGTAACTATCCCATGAACATTGCTTTTGACCTGTGGCAGGAAGAGACGCGACTGTTTCTGCAGCACCTGGGTGTCAGCCGCTGGGAGTTGATGGAGGCTTTCCAGGCTCATCCACAGGAGGAGACAGCACTGCCGGTGGCAACCAGCATAGCCGGCGAATACTTTGGCATCTCCACGCACGAGACGGGAATAGTGACTGACTGCGCAGATACAATATCAGAACAAAGTCTTTTCTGGGGCTTTGATATTGCCAGCAGCACCATAGGCGTTTCCCAGTTCCTTGATCGTGCACAGTTGGATTATCATGAACTGCTGGAGCTTCTGGAGGTGCGCTGGATAAACCCCCAGGGTGCACCGGATAATATAATTCTGATGCGGCCAGTGGATAATTGTGATATCGGTGCTCAAAGCCTGAAAAACCTGACTGCTCAAAAGTTCGACCGCATCCACCGCTTTCTGCGTCTTTGGCGCCGCACTGGTTGGAAAATGTGGGAACTTGACCTGTTGATTCGTGCAGAAGGAATCGGGGAGGGCGTCATGGATGGGAAGGCGCTGGTCTGCCTCAAGGAATTCAAACAGGTGCAGGAAAAACTGGGATTACCCCTGGAGGCGGCTCTTAGTTTTTTTCACCAGCTAAATACAGAGATCCGCAACAAGCCGGATGAACCCGAGGTCAAGATCATGCCCCTTTACCATCAGCTGTTCCAGAACCGGGCTGTAACGGACCCGGTTGACAGCAAGTTTTCCCTGCCTTTAAGCGGAAACGAAGAGCTTAAGGAGCACAGGGGCACCCTGCTGGCTGCCCTTGCCGTTACGGAAACAGAGCTGGCTTTATTGCTGGAAGTTACCGGTGGAAAACTTACACTGAGCAACCTCAGTCTCCTGTACAGCCTGGTGATCCTGGCCCGGAGCTTGAAAGTTACCGTAAAAGATTTGCTTACACTGAAAGAACTTACCGGGGGTACCGGTTACTTTGGCTCACCCCGGGATATCCTGGGCCTGATTGAGATACACCAGTGGATTAAAAACTCTGGGCTGACCATTCAGGAACTGGAATACCTGTTTACCCTTTGCCCTGATTCCCCCTGCGGACTCCGGGAAGATGTCATAACGCAGAAGATCGAAGGCTTGCGGGAAACACTGCGCAGCAGCCCTGCGGGCCAGAACGAGGGCCAGATTGTCTCCCAGGTTGCCGGCAGCTTTATGCTGACAGATGAACAGGCCTTGCTGCTGTTGACCCGCCTGGAGCTGGGTAGCGTCCTGCTGGTCCACTTCCAGGATCCCAGGCTTATGGAAAAGGACAGTGACAACCGGTACAAGACTCCTGTTACGCTGGAAAACTTCCCGGACCTGTATGCGACTTATCGCTTTTTGCACAAAACTGCGCTGCTGGTCAGGCGCCATGACATTGAGCAAAAAGATGACCTTTCCTGGTTACTGAAGAATGCTGCCGCTTACAAACTGCTTGACATGAACGCGCTGCCGGTAAAGGCCCAACCGGAAGAACCTCTTTTCCCCGGCTGGCTGAGACTGCAAAAATGGCTTTATTTCAAGTCCCAATGCCCCGAACAGGAAGGGATATCCCTTCCGGAGATTTTTGAGCTTGCAGCCGACCCGGAAACAGGCTTTGCTAAACTGCGTGATGCCCTTAACCTGCTCACCTCCTGGCCTGTTTCGGATCTGGAGGCGCTCCATATCGGCCTAAAACTCAAACAGGGGCTCTCTTCCGACTATACGGAGGTGGATACCTATCTTCGCTTGGAAAAGTGTTTTAAACATTCCCAGCGTATTGGAGCGGCAGCGGGCATACTGATGGGCTGGGCAAACCGGGACAGTGATGCTGATAACACGCAGTTCAACATTTCACAGCAGGTCAGGCAGGCCACCAGATCCAAATACGATACTGCTGTCTGGTTAAGTAAGTTAACACCGCTGCAGGACGAGATGCGCGAGAAAAAGCGCGATGCGCTGATAAGTTTTCTGCTGGAGTACTCGTGGCGCAAGGAACCCCAGGAAGTTGAGATTCTGTCCGGCGGCAAGGAGTATGCCAACCCCAGGAGATGGCGGGATGCCCACGATCTTCTTGGTTATTTTCTGATTGATGTGGAAATGAGCGCCATCGTGATGACTTCCCGCATCAAGCAGGCCATCAGTTCAGTGCAGATGTTTGTGCAACGCTGCTTCCTTAACCTGGAACAACCTTATATCCAGGTATCCCGGGAGGAGCGGGAAGAAAGGGTATCGGAAAACAGCTGGCGCCAGTGGAAGTGGATGAAAAACTACCGGATCTGGGAAGCCAACCGCAAGGTATTTCTCTATCCGGAGAACTGGATTGAGCCGGAGCTCAGGGATGATAAATCACCGTTCTTCAAGGAACTGGAGAACGAGCTTGTGCAATCGGATATCACACACGAAAACGCTGAGGCCACGCTTCGTCACTATTTGCAAAAGGTTCACGAGGTAGCGCACCTGGAGGTTGCAGGGGTTTACCACCAGGTTGATGATGGCGATAATTTGCACGACGATAACCTGCCCGGTATAAATGTACTGCATGTTATTGGCCGGACCAGGTCACAGCCCGCTGTCTATTACTACCGTCAGTTCGACCTGAACTATGATACCTGGTCTGCATGGGATAAGATTGATCTGGAGATTACGGGTGATCACGTTGCCCCGGTTGTTTACAACCGCAAGCTCCACCTGTTCTGGCCGATCTTTGTAGAAAAGCCGCAAAAAGTAAAGAAACAGCCACCTGCAAAAGCTTCGGATATGCCGGAAGACATCCCTGAAGCGCCAAAAAAGCTGGAAATCCAGCTTGCCTGGAGCGTGTACACCCTGGAGGGCTGGAGCTCCAAAAAAATATCTCGCCTAAAGCTCATTCACCCCTGGGAGAGGCCCCTGTATTCCTATAATCTCAAGCCCCGTTACAAGAGCAGGGAAAACCTGCTGTGGTTGGATATTTACATTTCCACTTCGCAGGAGTTTAATAACGCCACTTTCTATGACCCTTACTCCAACAGCTACCGCAGGCTAACTTCCACCGACTACCATGAGGAAAGCCGGCCCTGGCATTCATCCTCCTTTATCTTTAATGGCGATGTGGTCGATATAAAGCTGAAACCCCTGGCCGGACATTACCGTATCCTGAACAGCGAAGGGTTCGCCAGCGACCAGTTGTTCAGTACCACATCCCACCGCTACGTGCAGGATAGCTTTGGGGACGCCGGCCGGGCCACCGGCTGTCTGTCGGGACCCTATGAAATTGCACCGCGCCTAAGGCTGCCGGTGGGTATGCGCTACCATAATAACCGCCTGGTCAATAACAGTTCCAATCCCAATGAGCTGAAAATCCTGGAAAGCTCCGCCGTACGTACAGTGCTGAAGGGGGCAAAGGATCCCTTTGAGCTTTTCTTTTCGCAACACCAGATCCAGTTTGATGCGGCGGCAGGTACGCGGGCGCCTTTCTTCTACCAGGACAGCTCCAGGACCTTTCTTATGCGTCCGGAGTGTCAGACATTCAACCTGGGCGACAACCTGGCTTTGCAGAGTCTGAAGCACAACATCTACCCTTTTGATCATCCGTACACTGACCTTTTTACTCGTGAACTGAACCGCTCCGGGATGGAGGGCCTGCTCAACCGCCATATCCAGCTCTACCCCCACAGCTACTATCCGGGTAACAGCTTTGATTTTAATGCTGTCTATGAGCCTGTTTGGCCCAATAAAGCAGATACTACGGCAGTGCGGGATATCGTCGATTTTAGCAGGGACGGCGCATATTCCATATACAACTGGGAAATTTTTTTCCACGCCCCCTTCCTGATAGCCTGCAAGTTGAGCCAGAACCAGCGTTTTGAGGAGGCGATGGAGTGGTTCCATTACATCTTCGATCCCACCAGTGTCCAGGCCTTAAGTGTGCCGCAGCGCTACTGGATCACAAAACCGTTCTATGAACAGAACAGCGAGGACTATCGCAGGCAGCGCATCCATGAACTGCTGAAGAATATCAACGGCAATGCCAAGCAGGTGATGGATTGGAAGAACAACCCCTTCAAACCCCATCTCATCGCCCGCTACCGTCCAGTAGCATACCAGAAGGCCGTGGTTATGAAATATATTGACAACCTGATTGCCTGGGGAGACCAGCTTTTCCGACAGGATACCATTGAGTCTGTCAATGAAGCCACCATGTTGTATATATTGGCCTACGAGCTGCTGGGACGCCGTCCGGTCAAGGTTCCCCCCGTTGATCGACCCGATTACAGCTACAACGAGCTGGCTGCCGAAAAGGGTTTTGATATATTTGGTAACAGCCGTGTGGAGGTGCTGCTGGAAAATTTCCTGGAGACACCGGTTCAGGTTGTCTCCACGGAGGAAGGCAGTGAACCACTACCACAGCTGGATATGTTCTATTTTTGCATTCCTGGCAACGATCGTTTGCTGGGTTACTGGGATACTGTGGAAGATCGCCTTTTTAAGATCCGCCACAGCGTGAACATTGAAGGCGTCATGCGGCAGCTCCCGCTATTCCAGCCGCCTATTGACCCGGCGCTGCTGGTCAAGGCTGCCGCAGCTGGAGTGGACCTGAGCAGTGTGCTCTCCGATACTGCGGTGCCGCAGTCTCAATATCACTTCCGTATCCTGGCACAAAAGGCAAGGGAATTTATCGGCCAGGTTAAAGTGCTTGGCGACAAATTGCTATCAGTTCTGGAGAAGAGGGACGCTGAGGAGCTGGCCCTGCTTCGCTCTGTGCAAGAGCTTGACCTGCTGGAGGCAATTGAAGTGGTGCGCAAACAGCAGATTGACGAAGCGCAACAGACCTGGGCCGGGCTGGAAAAAGCCAGGGATTCGGCGGAAGAGAGGAAGAACTATTATGAGGGTAAGGAGTTCATGAATATGCTTGAGAATGTATCAGATGCGCTGGCTACCGGGTCCATCATTGTGAGCGGTGGGCTGGCCATAAGCGAAATAATAGCTGCCAATTTCTATCTGGCACCCAGTTTTAGTAGCGGTATTTCAGGGTTTGGCGGATCGGCCCATGTTACGACAACCTGGGGAACAGATAACATTGCGCGCTCCATGCAGGCATCCAATAGTGCTCTTGCACATTTGGGTTCGATTCTGTCGCAAAGTTCTTCAATGGTGGGGACCATCGCTGGCTACCAGCGACGCCAGGAGGAATGGGACTTTCAAGGCCGCCTGGCAGCCATTGAGGTGGAGCAGTTGAACAAGCAGATCGAAGCAGCCCGCATCCGACACGCCATCGCCGAGAAAGAACTGGAGAACCAGCAGCTACAAATCGAGCAGTCTCAGGCGGTGGAAGAATACATGCGCAGCAAGTACACCAACCAGCAACTCTACGACTGGATGGTGAGCCGGCTGGCTACTGTCTATTTCCAGAGCTACCAGCTGGCCTACGATATGGCCAAGCGGGCTGAGGGAACTTTCCAGTTGGAGCTGGGAAAAGCGGATACAAATTATATTCAGTTCGGCTACTGGGATAGCCTGAAGAAAGGTCTGTTGGCCGGCGAAAAACTGGCCAACGATCTCAACCGCATGGAGGCTGCCTACCTTGACTTGAACAAAAGAGAGTTGGAGCTGACCAAGCACGTTTCGCTGATGCATTATTTCCCCCAGAAGCTTTTGGAGCTCAAGCTTACTGGGGCCTGCAATATCGCCCTGCCAGAGTGGCTGCTGGACATGGATTATCCAGGCCACTACCGCCGGCGCATAAAGTCGGTTTCCATCAGCATTCCGTGTGTGGTGGGTCCTTACACCGGCGTGAACTGCACCTTGTCTTTAACGAATAACGGGGTGCGCTTGACCGATGAGGTGGCCGGCGGCTACGGCGATCCACTGGCAGGTAACGATACCCGTTTTGCCCGCAACCCGGTTCCCATCCGCTCTATTGCCACCAGCACTGCCCGGAATGATGCCGGCATGTTTGAATTGAACTTTAATGACGAGCGTTTTCTGCCCTTCGAGGGGGCCGGCGCAGTAAGTGAATGGTCCATAAGCCTCCCTAAAGAGAACAATCATTTTGATATTTCCACAATTTCCGATGTCATCATGCACATAAGTTATACGGCAGCTCCCGGCAGTCCTGCCCTGGCGGATGCGGCCAGGGACAACCTTGCTGCCGTGCTGCCTGAAAGCGGAGTGCGGTTGTTTTTCCTGAACCACGAGTTCGGCAGTGAATGGCATCGCTTTTTCCACGCTGGCGGTCATGCCCACCAGGTCTTAAGCTTCAGTCTGAAGCCAGAGCACCTGCCGTTTTATGCGCGTAACAAGACCGCCCATCTAACCAGGGTGGATCTGATGGTGGAAAGTTCGCATGATGGGAGCTTTGAAGTTAACCTGCAGCTTCCAGGTCACGGAGCGGCTGACATTGAAATTATGAACAAAAATCCTGTTTTCGGTGATATGCATCACATGGAGAAGGCTGATATCTTCCCTGGTACACCTGTGCTGGGGGAATGGCAGGTTAAGCTTAAGAAAGACGACATTCCGGACTTTCAAAGTTTACAAGAGTCCGACCTGGTAAGTGCATACCTGTTGATCCGGTTTAGCCTTCAGTGATTAAGATAGGGTTCTTTGTTCTATTACGGGTATTAATTTCTTCGAGGGATTTACAAATTGGCAAAAATTTGTTACAATGATTGTAATAAGCTGGAAGCACTTAAGGTCGAGGTATTACTTGGGGAAAAATCCGAAAGGAAATAGCAACGGCAAAAAAAGACTTCTGGCATTTGAGAGAGCTCTCGACAAACGCACGCGGGCTCTTTCTTATTTATTAACTCCCAAAGGTAGTTGGCTTTGGGTAATAATTAATACAGATACTGTTAGTTTTTCAAAACGGAGAGAAAGATATCCACCAGTTCCGGGTCAAACTGGGTGCCGGCACACCTCTTCAGTTCTGCTACCACTTCACTCTGGGTCATAGCTTTTTTGTAGGGCCTGCCGCTGGTCATTACTTCGTAAGCATCGGCTATGGAAACAATCCTGGCCAAGATAGGTATTTCTTTTCCCTTTAACCCCCGGGGGTAACCCGTGCCCTCCCAGTGCTCGTGGTGGGCTAAAATATCTTCGGCCACATGGGCAAAATCATCTGAGGCCCGGGCTATGCGGTAACCGATTTCCGGATGTTTTTTTATTATAATCCATTCATCATAGGTTAGATAATCTTTTTTGGTTAAAATTTCTTTAGTAATGTTTATCTTCCCTATATCATGTAAGGTGATTAAAAGGTGCAATCGGCTTAGTTCCAGGTCATTAAGATCTATCTTTTCGCCGATATCATAAGCAAATGTTTGCATGCGTCGGGTATGGGCTTTTGTTTCATAGCTTTTCTCTTCTAGCGTTTTCAGTAAATTATTTATCACTGCGTTTCTTGCACTTTGGCTTTCGCCAAGTTTATGCTTATACATATTATTCTCTGCTTCTTTTAAAACCTCTGACAGGTTTGTTTCTGTATTGTCCTTACTGGCAGCACCTGTGGCCATGGAAACAGGTACATCTTTCACGTAATATTCGCTGCACCTGTTTTTTATTCTTTTGCATATGGTCCAGGCCTCTTCTTTTGTGGTACGGGGTAAGAAAATTATAAATTCATCGCCGCCCCAGCGGGCTATAATATCTTCACTACGGCAGGAATTTTTTAAGATATTTGATGCGTGCTGCAGCATTTCGTCTCCCTTACAATGTCCGAAAGTGTCATTTACTAATTTAAGCCCATTCAGGTCGGTCATGATGATACTGATAGGCAGTTGCCTTTTGGTATCCAGTCTTTTCATCTCTTCCTCCAGATAAGTGCGGTTGTAAAGGCCGGTTAGCTTATCATGGAAGCTTAAGTAGCGTATTTTTTCTTCTATCTGGGACTTTGAAAGGGTGCTGGATATTAGTTCTGCTACAACTTTTAAGAGTGTTATTTGGCTTTCAGTCCACGCCTTCTTTTCCCTTACAGCGTCAAAACCCAGGAAGCCAATAACTTCAATGTTTTTTATCATGGGTATACATAAAAGGGATTGTATGCCCTGGGACTTCAATTCCCTTTTTTCAGCTTCCGGTAACAAGTTTTCTACATCAGGGATATGGACATAATCTTTAGTCCTGATTTGTTCTACTA
>PWHX01000030.1 GCA_003555415.1 Syntrophomonadaceae bacterium
GTAAACCCTGGAGACAGAAGGGTACAGGTAGAGCACGACATGGAACTATTCGTTCACCCCTTTGGGTTGGTGGTGGTGTTACCTTTGGTCCCAAGCCGCGTAACTTTGGTTATACCATACCCAAAAAAGCCAAAAAAAATGCTATTAAGTCGGCTCTAACTTCTAAAGTTAAGGCAAGGTCTTTTGTAGTTCTAGAAAGACTGACCATAGAAGAGCCCAAAACAAAAGAAATATTTAATATTTTAAAAAATTTAAATACGGGGAAAAAGGTACTGTTAGTTACCGGAGAGCAGGACAATAATGTGTATAAATCTGCCAGAAATATTCCTGGTGTTAAAACCCTTCCTGCTTACAAGCTTAATGTCTACGATATTTTAGACTGTGAAAAATTAATTATTACACAGGATGCTGTGAACAGGGCAGAGGAGGTGTTTGCCTGATGAGTGATCCCAGGGATATTATTGTCAAACCTATTGTTACCGAAAAGAGTACCAGTTTGATGGAAGAAAACAAGTATACCTTTAAGGTTAATATAAAGGCTAATAAAGTTGAGATTAAAAAAGCCCTGGAGGAAATATTCGGGGTAAAAGTAGAGTCTGTAAATACCATGAGAGTTAAGGGGAAGCCTAAAAGGATGGGCGTCCATAGAGGTTATACATCTGATTGGAAAAAAGCTATTGTAACTTTGGCACCAGATAGCAAACCTATTGAGATATTTGAAGGACTATAGCAAAATATCAGCAGTTAAAAGGAGGGAAACAGATGCCTGTTAAAAAATTCGTGCCTACTTCTCCGGCAAGACGTTTTATGACTATATCTGACTTTGCAGAAGTAACATCAGATGAGACAGAAAAGTCTCTCACGGTTCCATTAAAGAAGACTTCGGGACGTAATACGTACGGCCGCATTACAGTGCGCCACAGGGGAGGCGGTCATAAACGAAAATACCGTGTTATTGACTTTAAAAGGGATAAAGATGGTGTTCCTGCTAAAGTAGCACAAGTAGAATATGATCCTAATCGTTCTGCTAATATTGCTCTTTTAAATTATGTTGACGGAGAAAAAAGATACATTCTGTCCCCCAAAGGTTTAAAAGTAGGGATGACTGTAATATCAGGGGCTGATGCTGATATACAGCCGGGGAATGCCCTTCCTATGCGTAATATTCCCGTAGGTTCGGTTATTCATAACATTGAATTAAAGAAGGGAAAAGGAGCTCAGATAGTCCGTTCTGCCGGAACAACTGCTCAGCTTATGGCTAAAGAGGGGAGCCACGCTCATGTTCGCCTTCCTTCAAGGGAGGTAAGGCTAATACCTATTGACTGTAAAGCCACCCTGGGACAGGTTGGTAATGTAGAACATGAAAATATCACTATTGGGAAAGCCGGTAGGTCCCGTTGGATGGGAAAAAGACCTACAGTCCGGGGCTCGGTAATGAACCCTGCTGACCACCCCCACGGCGGCGGTGAAGGTAAAGCTCCTATCGGAATGCCTAGCCCAGTAACACCCTGGGGCAAGCCGACCATGGGCTATAAGACTCGCAAGAAGAAGAAAGATTCAGATAAGTATATCGTTAAAAGGCGTAAGCGCAAAAGCAAATAGCTGAAGGGAGGGATACGGCGTTGGGTAGATCTTTAAAGAAAGGCCCCTATATAGAAGAAAAACTTTTTAAAAGGATTAGAGAAATGAATGAATCCGGAAAGAAAAAGGTCATTAAAACCTGGTCCAGGCGTTCTACTATTTTCCCCGAAATGGTAGGCCATACTATCGCTGTGCATGATGGGCGTAAACATGTTCCCATTTATATTACTGAAGATATGGTAGGCCACAAACTGGGCGAATTTGCACCTACCAGGACTTTCAGGGGCCATGGTCATCATACCGAAAGGGCAACGACACTTAAATAACCTGTTTGAGGGGAGGTACTAGCCATGGAAGCAAAGGCAGTTGCAAAATATATTAGAATTGCTCCCAGAAAGGCTCGCTTAGTAGCTGATTTGATAAGGGAAAAAGATGTAGCCAGTGCCCTTTCTATTTTAAAGTTTATGCCTAATAAGGGAGCAGCAATTATAGAAAAAGTTTTAAATTCCGCTATGGCTAATGCGGAACATAATTATGATATGGATGTTAATGAGCTTTTTGTAGATAGAATATATGTTGACGAAGGCCCTACTCTAAAAAGGTGGCGTGCCAAGGCTATGGGAAGAGTAGGAAGAGTAAGGAAAAGAACAAGTCATATAACTATAATTCTTAAAGAAAGGGAGGGATTGTAAAAAGTGGGTCAAAAAGTACATCCCTTGGGGATGCGTATAGGCATTATCCGTGACTGGGATGCCAAGTGGTATGCTAAAAAAAACTACACTGAACTATTACACGAAGACCTGTCTATTCGGGATTTTATAAAGAATACATTAAGTGAGGCCAGCGTTTCCAGGGTGGAGATTGAAAGGGCTGCTAACAGATTAAGAATTACTATTCACACATCTAAACCCGGCATGGTAATTGGCAGGGGTGGTTCTGGTGTGGAAAAACTTAGAAAGAATCTAGAGAAAATGACCGGTAAACAAGTTCACGTTAATATTATCGAAGTTAAAGTGCCGGAACTGAATGCCCAGTTAGTAGCTGAAAATGTTGCTTCTCAGCTGGTAAGAAGAATTGCTTTCAGAAGGGCCATGAAGCAAACTATGGGCCGTACCATGAGAACCGGAGCAAAAGGGATTAAAATAGGCTGCAGCGGGCGTCTGGCCGGAGCAGAGATTGCCAGAACTGAAACATATCATGAAGGAACCGTGCCCCTGCAGACTTTAAGAGCCGATATAGATTATGGCTTTGCTGAAGCTGATACCACATATGGTAAGATTGGGGTTAAAGTTTGGATTTATAAAGGTGAAGTATTACCGGAGGTCAAGAAAGAGGTAAACAAAGAAAGGGGCGAGTAGTATGGCGTTGATTCCCAAAAGAGTAAAATACCGTCGCCAGCATCGCGGTCGTATGAAAGGTATATCTAAAGCAGGTAATCAAATTGCATTTGGCGAGTACGGTTTACAAGCCCTGGAGCCTGTCTGGATAACGAGTCGACAAATTGAAGCAGCTCGTATTGCCATGACCCGTCATATTAAAAGAGGGGGGAAAGTTTGGATTAAGATATTTCCTCACAAGCCTGTTACCGAGAAACCTGCAGAAACTCGTATGGGTAGTGGTAAAGGTTCCCCTGAGCATTGGGTAGCAGTAGTAAAGCCCGGTAGAATAATGTTTGAATTAGCCGGGGTTAGTGAAGAAGTAGCTCGCGAGGCAATGCGCTTGGCCTCTCATAAACTGCCTGTAAAAACAAAATTTGTTAAGCTTGAAGAACTAGGTGGTGATACTCGTGAAAGCTAAGGAAATTAGAGATATGAGCGATGCTGAGTTAATGCAGAAAGTAGGAGAACTAAAGGAAGAACTATTTAACTTGCGTTTTCAGATGGTCACGGGTCAGCTGGAAAATCCCATGCGTATCCGGGAAGTAAGAAAAAATATTGCACGGGTTAAAACAATTATTAGGGAACGGGAATTGAATATAAAATCCGGATAATTATCCCGGTAAAATGCATAAGGAAAGGAGGCCTGTTGGTTGGAGAGAGCAAACAGAAAAGTTCGGGTTGGCAGAGTAGTTAGCGATAAAATGGAAAAAACAGTAGTAGTTGCGGTTGAGAGAATAACACAGCATCCCTTATATGGTAAAACCATTCGTAAAACCAATAAACTAAAGGCTCATGATGAAGAAAATTCTTGCCATATTGGAGATAAGGTTAAGATTATGGAAGTTAGGCCTTTGAGCAAGGATAAAAATTGGCGGGTTACGGAAATACTAGAAAAATCTGAGTTTTAGAGAGGGCTAGAGTAGGAAAGGAGGGCACCAATGATTAAATCAGAATCTTATTTAAAAGTTGCAGATAATACGGGAGCCCGTAAAATTATGTGTATAAAAGTTTTAGGCGGTACTCGTCGCAGGTATGCCAACATTGGTGATGTGATTGTGGCTTCGGTAAAAGAGGCTACACCTGGCGGCATGGTAAAGAGAGGCGAATTAGTAAGAGCTGTTATTATTAGAACCAAAAAAGGACTCAGGCGTAATGACGGTTCTTATATAAAGTTTGATGAAAACGCAGCTGTAATCATAAATGAACTGAAAAATCCCAGAGGTACCAGGATATTTGGCCCCGTAGCCAGGGAATTAAGGGAAAAAGATTACATGAAGATCCTTTCCCTCGCACCGGAGTCTCTTTAGAAGTATAAGGAGGTGGAAAGATGGTAACACCTAAGCTGCATGTAAAAAAAGGCGACACAGTAGTGGTATTAGCAGGAAAAGATAAAGGGAAAAAAGGAAAAGTATTGTCCTGTATTCCCCCGGAAAATAAAGTTGTTGTAGAAGGAATTAATATAGTAAAAAAGCATGTCCGGCCTACCCAGAACAGTCCGAAGGGGGGAATTAATGAACAGGAAGCGCCTCTTTACGGTGATAAAGTTATGTTAGTTTGCCCGTCCTGTAAAAGTCCTGCCAGAGTTGGCAAAAAGGTTCTAGATAATGGAAACAGATCAAGAGTATGTAAAAAATGCAAAGAAACGATTGATCGCTGATACCGGCTGAAAGGAGGTAGATGTTTTGTCTGCACTTAAGGAAAGATATGTAAATGATGTAAGTAAGGAAATGATTGAAAAATTTAACTATAATAATGTTTACCAGGTTCCTCGTCTTGAGAAGGTTGTAGTTAACATGGGTGTTGGCGAAGCGAAAGAGAATCCCAAGCTACTGGATGCAGCCGTTAAGGATCTATCCACAATTACCGGCCAAAAACCAATTATAACCAAGGCCAAGAAATCAGTAGCCAGTTTTAAGCTCAGGGAAGGGATGGCTATAGGCTGCAAGGTAACTTTAAGGGGTCGTCGCATGTATTATTTTCTGGAAAAATTAATTAATGTAGCGTTACCCAGGGTAAGAGACTTTAGAGGAGTATCTTCTAAATCTTTTGATGGAAGGGGCAATTACACTCTAGGTATAAAAGAACAGCTTATTTTCCCTGAAGTTAACTATGACGATATAGAAAAGATTATGGGCATGGATATAACCATTGTAACCAGTGCCAGTACTGACGAAGAAGCAAGAGAACTATTGAGAATGTTAGGAATGCCTTTTAGGAGCTAAAATATAAACTATTATAAAGCTGTAAGGAGGGAATAGAGTGGCAAAAAAATCTTTAATTGCCAAAGCCAAGCGGGATCCCAAGTTTAGGGTAAGAAAATATCATCGCTGCAAGCTATGTGGACGTCCCCATGCTTATTTACGAAAATTCGGCATGTGCCGTCTCTGCTTCCGTAAACTGGCACATGAAGGGAAAATACCAGGAGTTAAAAAAGCTAGCTGGTAAGACTTAGGCTTGTTAAGCAAAGAAAGGGGGTATTCTTTATATGACCATGACAGATCCGGTCGCTGATATGCTGACAAGAGTCCGTAACGCCAATACTGTTCAACATGACCAGGTTGATGTTCCCGCTTCAAAAGTGAAGTTAGCTCTGGCAGATATTTTAAAAAATGAAGGATTTATTCGGGATTACGAATACCGAAAAGATAATAAACAAGGTTTAATAAGACTCTATTTGAAATATAGCCCTGAGAAAGAAAGAGTTATTACCGGATTAAAAAGGATAAGTAAACCTGGATTAAGGGTATATGTTAAAAATGATGAATTACCTAAAGTTTTAGGAGGTCTGGGCATTGCCATTATTTCAACATCGCGGGGACTTATGAGCGACAAAGACGCCAGGAAATCCGGAATAGGCGGCGAAGTATTATGCTATGTATGGTAAAAAAGTGTGTTAGTTACTGTAGATTGGAGGTTTAATATATGTCCAGGATAGGTAAAAAACCTGTTATCATCCCTGAGGGTGTAGAAGTAATAGTCTCAGAAAACCTTGTTACCGTAAAGGGACCTAAGGGTCAGCTGCAAAAGCAAATGCCTCAGGCGGTAAATATTGAGATAAATGAAAATGAGCTTGTGGTTCTCCGTCCTTCAGACAGCAGTGAGCATCGCGCTCTTCACGGTTTAAGCCGAAGCCTTATAAGCAATATGGTAGAAGGTGTAACCAAAGGGTTTGAAAAAACTTTGGAGCTTGTAGGGGTAGGCTATAGGGCAACACAACAGGGAGATAAAGTTAATATAGCTATGGGCTATTCCCATCCAATAGTTATTGAACCGGGAGAAGACATCGAAATAGAGGTGCCTGCCGCCAATAAAATTGTGGTTAAAGGTATTGATAAAGAAGCTGTAGGGGAGTTGGCAGCAAAAATAAGGGATATAAGGCGTCCTGAACCTTATAAAGGTAAAGGGATAAAGTATCAGGATGAAGTTGTCAGGCGAAAAGTAGGTAAAGCAGGTAAGTAGTTTATGGAAGGGAGGAATATTTTTGTTCCGGAAAGAAAACAAAAATGCGTTACGTAAAAAAAGACATATGCGTATTAGAAACCAGGTTTCAGGATCACCGGATAGGCCTCGCCTTAATGTTTTCCGGAGCTTAAAGCATATTTATGTGCAGGTTATTGATGACCACAGCGGCTATACTCTAGTTTCTGCTTCCAGCATTGAGCCGGAAATAACTAATGAAGTTGACAATACCAATAATAAAGAAGCAGCCAAACTGGTAGGAGAAATGCTGGCACGAAAAGCTCTGGACAAAGGTATTAAACAGGTTGTTTTTGACAGGGGCGGTTACCGTTACCACGGTAGAGTCAAAGCCTTAGCTGATGGTGCCAGAGATGGTGGCCTGGAATTCTAGACATATTCTGATGGATATATACATTCAAGCAAAGGAGGGAAAAGCTTGCAAAAGAATAACCGTAGAGACCCCAACAAGTCTGAATTTATCGAAAAAGTAGTGCATATTAACAGGGTAGCCAAGGTTGTTAAAGGGGGAAGACGTTTTAGCTTCAGTGCTCTGGTAGTCATTGGAGACGGAGAAGGCAAGGTTGGTGCAGGCCTGGGCAAGGCTGGTGAAGTACCTGAAGCCATCCGTAAAGCTATTGATGACGCCAAGAAAAATATGATCACTGTTCCTTTAGTAGAGGGTACCATTCCCCATGAGATAGTAGGAAGGTTTGTAGGAGGTAGAGTTCTTCTCAAGCCTGCTTCCAAAGGAACAGGAGTTATTGCCGGCGGCCCGGTAAGAGCGGTTTTGGAGGCAGCAGGCATTAAAGATATATTGACTAAATCACTGGGGTCAGCCAATGCTACTAATATGGTTAAGGCAACTCTCCAGGGGTTAAAGGAATTAAAAAGAATAGAAGAAGTGTCAAGACTTCGCGGCAAGTCAATTGCTGAGCTCTTAGGTTAAGGAGGAAAGCAGAGATGAAAACTATTCGTGTAACCCTGGTCAAGAGTCCCATAGGATATCCTAAGGGACAGAAAGATACATTAAAAAGTTTGGGTCTTACAAAGCTAAATAAAAGTAAGGTACACAATGACAAACCTCATATAAGAGGTATGTTAAATAAGATAAAGCATATGGTTAAAGTTGAAGAAATTAACGGGGAAGAAATATAGCATTTATAAGGGGGTGTACGTATTGCGCTTACACGAATTAAGGAGCCCGGAAGGATCCAGGAGGAAGCCTAAAAGAAAAGGTAAAGGCATAGCTTCTGGGTTGGGTAAAACAGCAGGGCGCGGACATACTGGACAAAGATCACGCTCCGGAGGAAAGGTAAGACCTGGTTTTGAAGGAGGGCAGATGCCATTACAGCAGCGGCTTCCCAAAAGGGGTTTTACAAATATATTTAAAAAAGAAATTGCAGAAGTTAATGTTCAGGCCTTAAACCGTTTTGACTCGGGGACCGAAGTAACCCCTGAGGCCTTGAAAGAAAAAGGTATTATTAAGTCGGTTAGAGGTGGCGTTAAAATATTAGGTAATGGTGATCTGGAAAAAAAGCTGACCGTAAAAGCAAATCATTTTAGCAAAAAAGCTGCAGAAAAAATTGAGGCTGCCGGCGGTAAGGTAGAGGTGATATAATGCTGGAGACAGTTCGGAGCGCCTGGAAAATTACTGAGCTGCGGGGCAAAATAATATTTACTCTTCTCATGTTTGTCGTTTTCCGTCTCGGTTCTCATATTCCCGTTCCAGGTATTGATGTGGCTCAGCTTCAAGAATTTTTCCGGGGAGATAGTTTATTTGGCTTTCTAAATGTAATTGGAGGAGGAGCCCTGAGCAACTTTACCATATTTGCCATGAGCATTACTCCTTATATTAACGCATCTATTATTATGCAGCTTTTAACAGTAGTAATCCCCAGGCTGGAACAGTTATCTAAAGAGGGAGAAGAAGGGAAAAAGGTCATAAGCAGGTATATCCGTTATGGTACAGTAGGCCTTGCTTTCTTGCAAGCTACAGCCATGACTTTCGGGTTAATAAGGGGAGCCATTATTAGCCACACGGCACTATCTTATATTACCATTATCATGGCCCTTACAGCCGGCACTGCTTTCTTGATGTGGCTGGGGGAACAGATTACCGAGAAGGGCATAGGTAACGGTATTTCTCTTATTATTTTCGCCGGTATTATTGCCAGTTTTCCCGGGGGTGCGGCTCAGCTGATTGAAAGAATCCGCGTTGGTCAGGCAAATATTTTAGGCATCATTGCTATAGCCATATTTGCACTGGGGCTAATTGTATTTATCATTACTATAACCCAGGGAGAACGCAGGATTCCTGTACAGTATTCCAAGAGGGTAGTAGGCAGAAGGCTTTACGGTGGACAGTCAACCCATATACCCTTAAAAGTTAACCAGGCAGGAGTTATTCCCGTAATTTTCGCTTCTTCTATACTGATGTTTCCACCAACTCTGGCCCAGTTTGTTAACCATCCCATTGCAGTAAGAGTTGCCAGTATTCTTGACTGGGGATCACCTTTAAATACAATTATATACTTCTTGCTGATTATATTTTTCACCTATTTTTACACAGCTATAC
>PWHX01000085.1 GCA_003555415.1 Syntrophomonadaceae bacterium
AAGAAATTTCTTTTCTTTTTCTTCATCGGGGAGTCTAAAGGTCACATTCATAATAGACCTGCTGTCTTTTTCAGCATGACCGCTGTAGAATCCGTTGCTATTGTCTATGGCGTTATAGATCATGGAAGCTTTTTTCTCATTCTTTTCTTTAACCTTTTCTAATCCTCCCTGGTTTTTCAGCCACTTTAGCACCAGATTCACCATATATATAGAAAAGGAGGGAGGCGTATTGTAAAGGGAGTCATTTTCGGCGTGGATATCATAACGCAGCATGGAAGGTATGTTTTCAGGAACTCTTTCCAGCACATCCTTTCTTATAATAACCACTGTTACTCCTGACGGTCCTAAGTTTTTCTGTGCTCCTGCATATATAAGTGCAAACTTAGAGACATCCAGGGGGCCGCACAAGATATCGCTGGACATGTCGGCAACCAGTGGGACATCTTTAAACACGGAATAATCTTTCCACTGGGTTCCGAAAATTGTGTTGTTGGAAGTAATATGAACGAAAGCTGGAGAATCGCTAAAATTGATATTTTTTGGAGATGGTATATGATTGTAATTACTTTCTTTTGTGGAACTGGCAGTATGGATATTTCCCAGTTTAATGGCTTCTTTATAAGCCTTTTCTGCAAAACTTCCTGTTAAGATATAGTCGGCTGTTTCTCCTTCTTTTAAGAAATTAAAGGGCACCATGAAAAACTGGGTGCTGGCGCCACCCTGCAGAAAAAGAACTCTGTGGCTGTCATTAATCCCCAGCAATTCTTTTAGGTTAGCTTCTGCGTCTGCAATTATTTCTTCAAATTCTTTAGAGCGATGGCTTATTTCCATTACTGACATACCGGTTTTGCGATAATTAGTTAGTTCCTGCTGAGCTTCTTCCAGGACAGGCAAAGGTAGCGTAGCTGGTCCAGGATTAAAATTAAATACTCTTTCCATAAAAATTCCTCCTTGTAGTTTAAAATTTATTAAATTTGATTAAAAAATCATTTTAAAGCTTGATGTTAATTAAGCAAGGGAAAAAAATAACTTATATCTATTATATCTATTTGGTGGAGGATTCTCAATAATTTTATTTCTTTCTTTAGCTTAGATATTTACTTAATTTATATATATGATATACTAAATTATCGTAAGGTAACCATAGAACTCCTTGTTTGGCAGGAGTTTTTAATTAATTTTATTTGTATTTTGCATACCATAAAATTTTAAAACTAAGAAAGGAAGATATTATATGAAAAAGCTAAAATTAGGGCTACCGGCAGGAAGTCTGCAAAAGACTACTGTGGAGATGTTCAAAAAGGCAGGTTTTAATATAAATGTTAGTGATAGGTCTTATTTCCCTTACATTGATGATGACGAGATCGAGTGCACATTAATAAGAGCTCAAGAAATTGCCAGGTATGTTCAGGATGGAGTTCTGGATATAGGTTTAACAGGAAAAGACTGGATTATAGAAACAAAGTCTGAAGTTTATGAAGTTGAGGAACTTGTTTATTCTAAGCAGGGCTTAAAGCCTATTAAACTTGTTTTGGCTGTTCCTAATGATTCTCCTATCCAGAGTATAAAAGATCTTGAAGGAAAAAAGATTGCTACGGAATTAGTGGAAACAACTAGAGATTACTTAAAAAAACATGGCGTTAATGCCCGGGTGGAATTTTCCTGGGGTGCTACAGAAGTTAAACCTCCAAAACTTGCAGATGCTATTGCTGAGCTTACAGAAACAGGCAGATCTTTAAAGGCTAATGATTTGAGAATTTTAGAAGTAATAATGGAGTCTACTACTAGAGTAATCGCAAATATAGATAGCTGGAAGGATAGCTGGAAAAAACAAAAGATCGAGAACATAGTTACGCTGCTAAAAGGAGCGTTGTTAGCTGAAGAAAAAGTAGGGTTAAAAATGAATGTCAGTAAAAATAATTTAGATACTGTTTTATTTTTATTGCCTGCTTTAAGGAAACCTACCATTTCTTACTTGCATGATGATGAGTGGGTAGCTATAGAAACAGTTATTGATGAGAAAAAAGTTAGGGAAATCGTGCACAAATTAAAGGAAGCCGGAGCTGAAGGCATAATAGAATATTCCCTAAATAAAATAATTCCTTAGAACTTAAAGCCATATTTTAAAGCAGGAGTGAAAAAAGAGCACAATGTGCTCTTTTTTTTTATAAAACTATCAAGATAAAAATAATTATGCCGATTAGATATAAAGAAAGCAATTAAGTAAAATAAGCTACATGTGTCTTTTTCTATTTGTCAAAAGGAGGATTTACTACCGATGAAATTAGGAGATCATATAATTAGTATTCGTTATCGCAGGGGTTTAAGTCAAAGGAAATTAGCCTCATGGGCAGGTATCTCAAATTCAACAGTACATAGAATTGAAAAAGGAACAATTAAAAATGTTAAGCCCCAGGTGCTAAGGAAATTAGCGGAGGCTTTAAATATCTCTTACCAGGAACTGTTATATTATGCCGGTTATCTGGACGAGTTTGAACCTATTATTACAGGACAAAAGGAGTAGCACAGACGTCTAGACAGGGGATAGCTTTTTATTTTATGTTATTTGAATAGCATCTACGGGGCATTCCTCTAGAGCTTCCATAGAACATTTTTCTGTCTCGCCCGTCACATCTTCAACCTGAACATCAGCTTTGCCGTCATCGTTCCAATTAAATATATTTGGGCAGGTGTCTACACAAATTCCGCAACTGATGCATAGATCCTGATCAACGATTAATTCCAAATGAACTCCTCCTTATCTTAAATAGTTTATTTAATTATTTCCTCGACGATAATAAAATATACTATTTTTTTTATTGTAAAATTAACTGACGAATGATATAATTATGTATAGTTACATATATATGTTATTAACATATAGTTCAATTATATGAGGTGTATTGACAATCTGTGGACAAAAAGGTAAAAAAACAACAGAAAAACTGGAAGGTGGAAAGTGTAGTTGTCCCGAATCCCGTATGGAGCGTTTTATACAGCCCTGTCTTCTTTTGCTTTTGTATGAATATCCTTATTCCCACGGTTATAATCTTTTAATAGATCTTAAAGATTTCGGATTTGGCACTGCTTCTGATCCGGGAGCTTTGTATAGAAATTTAAGGAGGATGGAAGAAGATGGTCTAGTTTCTTCTAAGTGGGAAACAGGTAAATCAGGACCAGCAAAAAGGGTGTATGAATTAACTCCGGAGGGTGAAGAACTTCTGCATGCCTGGGTAGAAAATATTAAAAGAAATAAAAAAAATCTTGAATATTTTTTAAGGAGATATAAAAAGCAATTTTAATTTCCAGCACAAGGTTAGTAAGTTTTAAAAAGGAGGTGTTATACTTATGTGTTGTCAGCCAAAAGGACATTCCAATAAGCTTGGCATGGAAGCCTGTAACTGCGGTTGTGGTTGCGGGACGGAAGCTCCAATGGGGTTTCAGAGGATGTTTTATAGCAAGCAAGAAAGAAAAGAACAGTTGGAGAATTACCTTAAAAAGTTACAAGCAGAGATTGAAGAAGTTGAGAAAAGATTAAAGCACATGGAAGAAAAATAATGGATACAAAATTAAATGCCTCTTTTTCTGGGCATTTTTATTTTAATTAAAATATTTTTTTTGAGAAGGATTATAAGCATGTAATGTAGAAAATGTTGTAGTAATAATCTTTCTTTTTAACAAAATAATTTATGGTGGTTTATTTTATAACGTTAAAAAGATCTAAGCTTAGTTTTTTTAATGTAGTTTTAAGAGGAGGTGAAATTCTTTTAGAGGAAAGGAGGGGAGCATAAATTGAGCAAAAAATGGATCATTATCATAGGCATTGTTGTATTATTAATTGTAGTTAATGTTGGGGCACTAAAATATACTAGCACACCAGGTTTCTGTGGCAGCTGTCACTATATGGAGGAGTCTGTGGAATCTTGGGAGGAGTCTGAGCATTATGCAGCTACAACATGTCTGGATTGTCACTCTGACCCTGGCACTATAGGTTATTTAATGGCTAAAATGAACGGTCTTAAGGAGCTATATGTACACGTAACCAGTGATATAGGAAGAGAAGATATAGAAGCTATGGATGTGGATGTTAACCCGGATAGCTGCCTGCAGTGTCATGAACAGGTAAAGGATGATGGAACCCACCAGCTTCATGCCAGCATGGATTGTGGGGAATGTCACTTGGACATGGGGCATGGTGAAAGCGTGGACCTTGTTGATTGCGGTGATTGCCATCCAGATATGTAAAGAATCTCATATAAAATTTGTTACTAAAGATACGGCTTAATATTAAACATATTACTTATTTCAGGTAGGGGACACCCTACCTTTTTATTTAAGCAAAGGGCAGGGAACTGATGTATGATTTAATAATTGTCTGAGGGAAAAATTAATAAGGAAGGGTGATTTTATTGTCTAATTTACTGGCTATTTCCTCCAGCCCTCGTCGAAACGGGAACAGTGAATTGTTATTAAAATCTTTTATCAAGGGAGTAGAAGAGGCAGGCTGGCAGTCCAACATGGTGCGGGTAAATGATCTTAAATTTCGCCCCTGCCAGGCATGTGACGCTTGTGCCTTAACGGGAGAATGTGTGCAAAAAGACGATATGCAAAAAATGTATCCTATGGTTAAGGAAGCTCAGGCTATGGTAGTGGTAACTCCCATCTTTTTTGGAAGTCTTTCGGCCCAGCTCAAGATGTTTATTGATAGGTTTCAGTGTTGGTGGCATGCCAAGTACAACATAAAAAAGCCTTTTGTTCCCCTGGAAGAAGAAAGAAAGGGCTTTTTCATTTCTGTTGGGGCCTTGAAGAACAAAAGGTATAGTGAGAGTGCTTTAAGCGTAGTTAAGGTTTATTATCATAATATTAACTTTATCTACAGTGACGGCCTGTGTTACCGGGAATTTGACCGCAAGGGAGATATTGAGAAGGATCCGGACGCCCTGGATAATGCTTTCCGGATGGGGTTAAAGCTTGCTTCTGGGACCGATGATGTAGATTAGTCGAAGCAAAGGAATACTAAATTTATGGGAGGTTTTAAGTATGTTGAAATTTTATTGTTTCCCAGCATGAAAAACTTGTCAAAAGGCGAAAGCGTGGCTTTCCGAAAAAAATGTGGACTATCAGTACAGGAATATTTTAAAAGAACCTCCAAATATTGAGGAGTTGGAAGAACTGGCTTCACTGGGAGGCATGGAGGTTTCTGAGTTATTGAACCCCAAGAGTAAAGCTTTTAAGAATACAGGTGCGGACCTGGAAAAAATCACTTCCCAGGAGGCGGGAAATATTATCTTCGAGAATTCCCGGGCTATGCACCGTCCCCTGTTTACTGATGGGAAGGCGTTGGTAGTTGGTTTTAAGCCTGAAGAGATGGAAAAACTCCTCTAAATTAAACTGGAGGGATTGTAGTAGATGAGAGTTTGGGATATTCATCCTGGATACCTTTCCCGGAACAGCCTTATGGGGCAGCATGCGGAAATTCATGCCCTGCTAAGTGTAGTAAGCGGCGGTAAAAAAGGTTACGGGTCGCACCCCGAAACGCTGCGTTGGAAAGGTCACCTGGATAAACTTAAATGCAAACACGATCTTACAGTAAAAGAAATGGAACTGCGGAGTTACCGTCATGCCAGTCCCTTCATCTTAGAAGCTTTAAACGTTGATAGTGTGAACAATTTAGAGGGTTTGGACTATGTGGATCAGCCGGCAGAGCAGTTTAACATACTTCGGCAAAAGTATTTAGAACGTTCCTTAACGGGACGTATTCCCTTACCGGTGCGGGGGAGTGATTTCTGGGCACACCATAAGTACTCCGTAATGGCTCGAGGCTACAGCTTTTACAAGGAGATACAATCTCTTTTAAAACAAAAAAAGCCCTCCCCTATTAGTGAAGAGAAAAACTTGATAGAAGCGGTGCTAGGTATTTTGGAAAAGCCGGTTACCCCAAAAGCCTTGATGAATGTGACACAGCATTTGTGGGGTTATTTTAAGGAAGAAGCTTCTGCGGCCGAAAAAGAGCAGTACCTTAATTGTCCTCAGGAGCAGTTACCAGCACTGCTTAACAATTTTTATTACCTGGCTCAAAAATATGATAAAAAATACCTTTTGCATTCTACTGTATTCGCCGACCTGTTTGAGGTGTGGACTTAATATGGCAAAACTGTTTAAAAGTCGTACCTTTATCTTGATCTTTGCCTTTGTTGGTGGCTTAGTTTTAAGTGATTTAGCGAGCTATATAGGTGTACTTACCATGCCTGCCTTAGCCGTGGTTTTAACTGTTTCCAGTACCCAGGTATCAGTAAAAGATTTTTTGCCTTTGACTAAAATAATACGCCCTGTGTTTTTAACACTACTTTTAAACTTTTTGCTGCTGGGTTCCCTCACCTTGCTATTAGCATGGTGGCTTATGCCTACCTGGGATTTATGGGTGGGTTATGTATTAGTTGCAACGGCACCTCCGGGAATTGCCATTATACCCTTTACTTATATCTTACAGGGCAACCTAAAGCTTTCGCTTTTGGGAACCTTTGGAGCATATCTGCTTTCTTTATTTTTAACCCCGGCATTGGTTTACTTATTTACTGGAGAAGCTGCTGTTTCTCCCTTGCAACTGCTTAATACCATGCTGCTGCTTATTTTGGTGCCCTTAATCCTTTCACAAATTATTAACATTATCAAAGTTTCCTCCTATATTGATAAATGGAGGGGGGACATTATAAACTGGGGGTTTTTTGTGGTTATATTTACTGTGGTGGGTGTAAATCAAGAAGTGTTTTTAAAGCAGCCACACATATTGATACCGGTTTCCCTGGTTGCCATTATAAGTTCCCTTGTTCCATATTTATCGGTGGAATTGTTAGGTAGAAAGTTTAATATAGCGGAGTCGGAAAGAAATAGCTATATTTTGCTATCCACCATTAAAACTTCTGCTTTTGCTGCGGCGGTGGGGCTTAATTTATATGGTGAAGTCGCTTCGATTCCGGGAGCGGTAGTAAGCGCCTGGTATGCCCTGTATTTTATTTTTCTTGGAATAAAAGGTGAAAAGCGCAGATTGGTTCAGTAGATAGATTAATGTACTCTCACTATGACAAATACAAAGAAGTGAAAAGGGATATTGCTGCAGGAATTTGTTTCCTTTTGTAGAAATATGCAAGAAAGTATTTTGGGCTGGAAAGGAAACTAATCATGGTGAAAATGAAAACGCTGACAATATTCCTGCTAATCCTGGGGATTATTTTATTCTTATTTTACATGTGGGAATCTTTACCCGTAGGACAGGATCCGGTTGGTGAAGAAAACAAACTGGAAGAAGATGCACTGCAGGCAGCGGTGGAAAAGGCTCCTGCATACCTGGAGGAAACTGTGCTCCTGGAACTTCTGCTGGATGACTCCAGTGCAAAAGCAAAAGAGGAGCTAAGGCGCCTTGCAGAAAAAGAAAATGCTGTGGGGTATATGTCGAATCTGGCCCTGGCTGAGAGAAACGGTGACCTGGAGAAGTCTCCCAAGTTTTACTACAACCGTGCCCTGGATCTTTATGAAACGGATGAGGTTCGTTTGCATCTTGCCGCGTGTTTGGCAGAAAACGGGGAAAAACAAAAGGCAATAGAGCAGTATCTCTTGCTGGTGCCTAATCGGGAGGCGATGAGCCAACTAACTGAACTGGAAGCCGAAGCCACCGCAGTATCCCGCGCCCTCATGGTAGGCAGTCACTGGCAGGAGGCAGTTTCCTACATAGATAAGGCACTGGCAGATGAGGACATGACTGCCGATCTACGTTTGGAGCTAACTGGTAAGCTGGGAAAAAGTTTTGCCCAACTGGGGGAATATGCGAAGGCCCTTCCTTACCTGGAGGAGGCTTACAAGAAAGGGCTTACAGATTTCGCCTGGTGGTATGCCCGGGCACTGGAAGTCATCGGAGACATCGATGACGCTGTGTCTATTTACCGTGAACTGGGCGAAACGGGGGCTTACCGTCTCGGGCTTATCCTTCGGGATCAGGGCCATAAGGAGGAAGCAGCACAGGCTCTTGCCCGCAGTGATCATCCTGCTGCCCGTTGGCAGGGTGCAAAATTATGGGAGAAACTGGGTCTCCTTGAGAAGGCCCTGGTAATATATGAAGAGCTGGCCTACGGTGAAAGCAGGTACGAAGATGATGCAGCTTACAGGGCTTATGTTCTCATGGAGCGGGAGGGTCTAGAGGGCGTGGAAGAAATGCTGGAAATCCTTCAGGATTATCCTGTCTGGTTAATGCGGCTGACCGGGGAAACAGGGTTGGAGAAAAACCCCACCCCCTCATACGAAACCCCAAAGTTTATTAAAGTGGTAGAAGCCTTAAAGAAAAATGAACGGACAGAAATGGCGGAAATCGAACTGGCCATTGGCCAGGATACAGCCGGGTTGGAGGAAAAGTTGGCGTTGGGTGACTGGTATCTGGAGCAGGAAGACTACTTCAGAGCAACCCGTTGGGGAATCAGGTCACTGGATGAGGAGAAGACCTGCCGCGGTTACCACCTGGCCTACCAGCGTCCCTTTGAAGAGTATGTCCATGCAGCAGCGGATAAATATGAGCTTGACCCTCATTTGATCTGGTCAGTCATGCGGGAGGAGAGCCACTTTCGCCCTTATGCCGTATCCTGGGTAGGAGCGAGGGGATTGATGCAGGTTATGCCGGCAACTGGTCAGGACATCGCTGAGCAGAAAAATTCGGATATTACCGATGAAGATTTACTGAACCCGGAAATCAGCATTGATTTTGGTGCCTATTATTTGCGGCAAATGTTGGATATGTTTGATGATGATGTGGACAAGGCATTGGCTGCCTATAATGGTGGGTCCGGCAATGTGAGGCGCTGGAGCAGCAGCCTCCTTGGCACCACCGCTGAAGACTTTCCTACAGCCATAACCTTTGTGGAAACGAGAGAGT
>PWHX01000120.1 GCA_003555415.1 Syntrophomonadaceae bacterium
GAAGAAATAGAAAAAAATAAAATTGTTCTGAGGGATATGCAAACAGGCGACCAGAAAGAAGTTAGTATACAAGAGATAGTCAAAACCATAAAACAGGAAATTAATTAATAAACAGGGAGGTTTTATATATGAAAAAAACTCACAGCTGCGGAACTTTAACTGCAGATCAAATGGGAGAAAAAGTCAGCCTGATGGGCTGGGTTCAAAGGCGCAGAGATCACGGTGGAATTATATTTATAGACTTAAGGGACCGTACTGGTCTTATACAGGTAGTATTTGATCAAGAAAAGAGCAAGGAGATATTTCATTTGGCAGAAAGTATACGGAATGAGTATGTTGTTGCCGTAGAGGGAGAGATATCCCCCAGATCGCAAGAAACAATTAATCCTAAATTAACCACCGGAGAAATAGAGGTATTTGTAGATTCCCTGACTATACTCAACTCTTCTAAAACTCCTCCAATTTACATAGAGAATGATATAGATGTAGATGAAAACTTACGGCTTAAGTATCGCTACCTGGACTTAAGAAGGCCTGAGATGCAGGAAAAGCTTTTCTTGAGGCATAAAATTATTAAAAACATAAGAGATTTTTTGGACCTGGAGGGCTTTTGGGAAATCGAGACACCGGTTTTAACCAGGAGTACTCCGGAAGGGGCCAGGGATTATCTGGTGCCCAGTCGGGTAAAATCCGGTAGTTTCTTTGCTTTGCCCCAGTCACCCCAGCTCTTTAAACAGCTTTTAATGGTAGCCGGCACGGAAAAATACTTCCAGATAGCAAGGTGTTTCAGGGATGAGGACTTGAGGGCTGACCGGCAGCCTGAGTTTACACAGCTTGACATGGAGATGTCTTTTGTCAATTCTGAGGATATTATGAATATTGTAGAAAAGCTTATTGTCGACATTTTTAAGAAAGTACTGGGTAAAGAAGTAAAGTATCCTTTTTTACGTCTGCCTTACAGGGAGGCCATGTCCAGATTCGGAACCGATAAGCCTGATACACGTTTTGGCCTGGAGATTCAAGATATATCTAAGTTGGTAGCAGATTCAGAGTTTAAGGTTTTTACCGGAGCACTGGCCAGTGGTGGTGTGGTAAGGGGAATCAATGCTAAAGGGGCTTCTTTTAGTCGTAAAGAAGTAGATGACCTCACAGAACTATCAATTAAACTGGGAGCTAAAGGTCTGGCCTGGTTTATGGTAGGTCCGGAAGGGTTAAAGTCACCTATAAACAAGTTTTTCAAAACAGAGCAATTGGAAGAGTTAAGCCAAAAGATGAATGCCGAAGATGGAGATCTGCTAATATTTGTGGCAGATAGCCAGAAAGTGGCGGAAGAAGTTTTAGGTAGACTCAGGGTTCACCTGGGAGAAAAACTAAATTTAATTTCAGAAGAAGACAACTTTCTATGGGTCACCGATTTTCCTTTATTATCTTTTGATGACGGAGAAAAGAGGTATGTATCCAACCACCATCCTTTTACTTCTCCGGTAGAGGAAGATATAAATTTGCTGGAGGAGGAACCCCTATCAGCCAGGGCACAGGCTTATGACCTGGTGTTAAATGGTGTCGAAATAGGTGGTGGAAGTATTCGTATTCATCGCCGGGAGCTTCAGGAAAGATTGTTAAAACTGTTGGGCTTTACTCAGGAAGAATCCTATGAAAAATTTGGCTTCTTATTGCAGGCTTTTGAATACGGGACACCACCTCACGGTGGAATCGCCCTGGGGTTGGACCGTCTTATAATGCTAATGTTGAAAGCTAGGTCTATAAGAGAAGTTATACCATTTCCTAAGACAGCAAGTGCCAGCTGCCTGTTAACTGATGCCCCTGCTCCTGTTAATACAGAACAATTGGATGAGCTTTTTCTTCGTTTAGAGCTGCCTGAAAAAGAAGATGATGAATCGGAAGAAAAGGGTTGTTAAAATTAACCAAAATATTATTAATCTCAATTTTTCTTGCCAATTAACTGTTAATATGTTATTATAAACTCAAACAAAAAGAGTAGCCACGCTTGCAGATTGTAAGCAGAATATTTAAAATATTCAAACACCCTGCTGTGTGCGTGTGTTCCCGACAAGTTTTGAGCTAACAGCAATTAAAAGGGAGCCTGGACTCTATATATGGCGTATAGGCCTTCTAAGGAAGGACATATAAAGTATATAGGAGGGCACCCACCTGTGGAAGGAGCAGTTCAAAACATCGGAGAGCACGGCACGGTGGGGTTTTTATATTTATTAACATTTTTTGTGAGGTTTATCTGGGGGGGTAAGACATATGGCTATTAAAACAATACAAAAACTAATAAGGTTGTTGAAACATAAGAACAAGGAGTTGAACAACTTAATAGAGCACTTACATCCTAGAGATCTGGCAGAGTTGTCAGAGGATTTAGATGAGGAGCAGAAAAAGGAACTCTTTGATCTTCTTAATGATGAAGAGGCAGCCCTTATTATACAGTACATGGAAGATTTCGATCAGGTATCCCTTTTTAAAGTTTTAGAAAAAGACAGGGGTTCTTCTATTTTAAAAGAAATGAGTTCCGATGAGGCTGTGGATCTGCTGAGTGAGCTTCCCTCTGAAGATGCCCAGGAACTTTTAAACAGAATAGAAGATACTGAAGAAATTGAAGGGCTTTTAAAATTTGCTGAAGATACTGCCGGTGGTATTATGACTACCGAATATCTTGCTTTACCGGAAAATATGCCTGTTGAAGAGGCTATTATTCGTCTTAGAGAGGTAGCCGTAGAAGTAGAAACTATTTATTATATTTACGTTATTGATGAACAAAATCATTTAATAGGAGTGCTTTCTTTAAGGGAATTAATCAGTGCTGAGGATGGAACTTTGTTAAAAGAAAAAATGAGAACAAACATAATTACTGTAGATATTGAACTTGATCAGGAAGAAGTTGCCAGGATAGTCTCCCGATACGATTTATTGGCGGTTCCTGTGGTAGACGATAAGGGAAACATGCGGGGCATAATTACAGTTGATGATATCCTGGATGTTCTGGAGGAAGAGGCAACGGAAGACATTTACCGCCTGGTAGGTACTTCTGAGGTCAAGGGGACAGACCTGATAAATGCTTCTGTTACTCATGTAGCTACAAAAAGACTTCCCTGGTTAATAGTTTGTCTTTTTGGAGGACTTTTTTCAGGTAGCGTTATTGGTGTCTTTGAGGAAACGCTACAGACTATTGTCACCCTGGCCATTTTCATACCTGTTATAATGGATATGGGAGGTAACGTAGGGTCACAATCTTCTACTGTTTTTGTTCGTGGTCTTGGAACAGGAGAGATTGAAGCAAATGAAGTATGGAAGTATTTTTTTAGAGAGGTAAAAGTCGGGCTTATGATGGGATTAATTTGTGGCTTGATGATAACTCTGGCTACTTTTTTATGGCAGCAATCTTACATATTAGGTTTGGTTGTTGGGATTGCCATGTTTTCAACCGTAATTCTTGCGGCAGTTATAGGAATTCTAATACCCCTCATATTCTGGAGGTTGGGCGCAGATCCAGCCATATCTGCCGGGCCTTTTGTAACTACAATTAAAGATGTTACGGGTCTTTTAATATATTTTTCTACGGCGACTCTTTTTATGGACATGCTACCAACATAAATAAGAACGGGGTATTATAGTAACCACACATTAAAAAATAATTGGGTAGTTGCTTACAGCAAAATAAGGGAGGCAAATACTAAATGTACTGGGATAAGAAAGGTAAGGAAATGACCGATGCAACACTTGAACTGGCTGTTAATAAAGGGGAAGAGCTTAAAATAAAAAATTTTGTTGTAGCTTCTAGTACCGGCTACACTGCTAAAGTGCTTGCTGAGAAAGGGGTAAAGGTTGTTTGTGTTCGATATCATGCCGGGTTTAAGGAACACGGGCAGCAGATCATGGAAGAAAAAGATAGGGATGAACTGGAATCCAAAGGAATAATAATTCTTACAACTACCCATTTAATGGGTGGCATTGAGCGGGGAATTGAAAATAAGTTGGGTGGGGCCACTTATTCAACTGTAGTGGCCAATACACTTAAAATGTTTGGTCAGGGCACTAAAGTGGCTGTAGAAATAGCTGTTATGGCTTTAGATGCCGGGCTAATTCCTTTTGGAAAGGAAATAATATCTATAGGGGGTTCTGGAAGGGGGGCAGATACAGCCTTAGTTTTAGAGCCTTCTCATGCTAAAACTTTTTTCCAGGGGGCAATCAAAGAAATAATTTGTAAACCTCGCAACTTTTAAAAATAACTGAAGATAGTCTGTAATATGCAATATATAAGCTTTCCTTTGCAGCTGACGCTGTTAACTTTTTGGGGAAGCTTATTTTTTTTAAGAAATTTTAAATTATTTCCAAAAGTATGCAGGATTATTTATTTATTAGGAGAATAATAAATGAGTGAGAGTGGTGGAAAGTGGTGTGAAGTGGTACAATTTACATATTTGGTGGTAATGAAAAATGTTTATGGGAGAATACCAACATTCTATTGATGGAAAAGGCAGGGTAATAATACCAGCCAGGTTTAGGGAAGAGTTAGGTGAAAACTTTATTGTTACCCGGGGTCTGGATAACTGTCTTTTTGTCTACCCTCAAGAAGAATGGGAAAAGCTAGAAAAAAAGTTAAAGGCTTTACCTTTTACCAAGGCAGATGCCAGGGCTTTTACCCGCTTTTTCTTTTCCGGAGCAGTAGAGTGTGAGGCAGATAAACAAGGACGGGTTTTAATACCCCCAAATTTACGGAATCATGCAAATCTAGATAAAGAAGCTGTGGTAATAGGTGTATCTAATCGTGTTGAGATTTGGAGCCGGGAAGTTTGGGAAAAGTACAGTGAAGAAGCTAATTTATCTTTTGAAGAAATCTCAGAAAAGATTGTAGATTTTGATTTGGATTTGGAGGTATAAGATTGCATGTTCCTGTACTTTTAGAAGAGGTAATTAATTATTTAAACTGTGATTCCGGAAAAGTCATTATAGACTGTACAGTAGGCCTGGGTGGCCATGCCGAGAAAATATTGGAAGCGATACAGCCTGATGGTTTTTTGTGGGGGATTGATCAAGACGATAGAGCTTTAGAAATAGCCTATGAAAAATTAAGGGAATATAAAAACTTTAAATTAATTAAGGGTAATTTTGGTGATTTAGAATATTTATCCCAGGAATACTTGATAAAAAATGTAGATGGTATTTTATTTGATTTAGGGGTTTCATCAATACAACTGGACGAAGAGAACAGGGGCTTTACTTATCAAAAAGATGCTCCTTTGGATATGCGGATGGACAAGAGTTTAAAAACTACTGCCAGAAGTCTGGTTAACCGGTTAACAGAAAAAGAATTAACCTGGATAATTAGGGTCTATGGAGAAGAAAACTGGGCAAACAGGATAGCAAAGTTTATAGTGAATGAAAGATTAAAAAAGGAGATTGCTACAACAGGTGAGCTTGTTGATATTATTAAAGCTGCTATACCGGCCAGGGCCAGGAGAAAAGGGGGACACCCTGCCAGGCGGACATTTCAGGCTTTAAGAATAGCTGTTAACAGAGAACTGGATAACTTGGAGTTTGGCTTAAAAGCATCATTAAAAATACTGAGAGCGGGTGGAAAGCTGTGTATAATTTCTTTTCATTCTTTAGAGGATCGGATTGTAAAACAATTTTTAAGAAATAACGCCAGAGGATGCATTTGTCCTCCAGGGTTACCCGTTTGCGCCTGTGGCTGTAAACCCAAGATTAAAATAATTACCAGGAAACCAGTAGTTCCCCATCAGGAGGAAATTAAGTCTAACCCCCGGGCCAGGAGTTCAAAGCTCAGGGTAGGAGAAAAGATTAATTGATGTTCTAAAAAAAGGGGCAGGTGAATATTTTTGTTATTAGCCAGGCAAAAAAATTTACAGGATTACAGGAACTATGAAAGGTATAATAAAAAATCTGAAAAAAGAATAAAGTTAAAGAAAAACAAATTAATAAAAATATTTAGTTGCTTTTTTGTACTATTTCATGCAGCAGCAGCTATCCTCTTAATAAATCATTATAATCAGGTTACAAAGTTAAACAGGGAAGTTATACATTATGAACAGAAATTGGGAGAGTTCCAGGAAGAACAGGAACATTTAAAAATCGAGATAGCTAATTTGCGCACCCTGGAAAGAATAGAAAGCATTGCTACCAACGAACTGGGGATGAATTACCCTAATGAAGATAAGCGGCCTGGTTTAGTGGCTACAAACTAATTAAGCTTTTTATAATATAGGAGGGTTATAAATTTGGAAAAGGGAGCTATATCAACGTTAACTCTTAAAAAAAGGCTAATCTTCCTTTTCTTTTTATTTACTTTTTGTATTTTAATTCTTATTGGCCGTCTGGCTTGGATACAGCTTGTTAAAGCAGAAGAACTGCAAGATGAAGCTTATGAGCAGTGGAATCGGAGTATTCCAGTTACAGCTCTTAGGGGTACTATATATGACCGCAATAAAAAAATTCTAGCCGGCAGTGCTACGGCCGAAACTATAGTAGCTATACCCAAGCAGATAGAGAACCCTGAAGAAACAGCTGGAGCTTTATCCTCAGTTCTGGATATGTCCGAAGAAAGGTTAAAGGACATTTTTACCCAGGATAGGTCTTTGGTTTACGTGAAGAGAAAGGTTGAAGATGAGGCTTCTCAGAAAGTAAGGGAACTGGAGCTTTCGGGGATTGACTTTGCTAAAGAAAGCAAACGTTTTTATCCCAGTGGAAGCCTGGCTTCTCATGTTCTTGGTTTTGCAGGAATAGATGAGGGCCTGGCAGGAATAGAATTTTACTATGAAGATACTTTAAAGGGCCGGGATGGTCGAATTATTTACCAATCAGACGCCCGGGGGCTTCAAATGCCTCAAGGGGTACAGCAGTACATACCTTCAGAGCCGGGTTATGATATGGTTTTAACCCTGGATGAGACTATACAGTTTATTGTAGAAAGAGAATTGAGTAAAGCCAGGCTGGAATATGATGCAAGTAGTGTTATAGCTATAGCGATAAATCCTCAGACAGGGGAAGTATTATCTCTGGCTAAAAAACCCGATTATGACCCCAACAATTACATGGATTATCCAGCAGAATCCTGGCAAATTACTCCTATCTTTGCAACCTTTGAACCTGGTTCCACTTTTAAACTTGTAACCCTGGCTGCAGCTATTGAAGAAAACATGTATCGTATGGATGAGAGCTTTCACTGTCCTGGCCATGCAACGGTAGCCGGTCAGACTATCAGGTGCTGGACTTCTCATAAAGGGGGGCATGGGAGTATAGATTTCCTTGAAGTGGTACACGGATCATGCAACCCTGGTTTTATTACCCTTGGTCAGAGGTTAGAGGAGGAAAAATTGTTTAGGTACATTCATGCCTTTGGTTTTGGTTCCAGGACTGGCATAGACTTGCCAGGTGAAGGTTTAGGTATTTTATTTAGTCCTGAGCAGGTTGGTCCCGTAGAATTGGCCACAACATCTTTTGGGCAGGGGGTATCTGTAACACCTATTCAGCAGATAATGGCTGTGGCAGCCATGGCTAATGGTGGGAAGCTCTTAGAACCCTATATAGTTAAGGAATTTTTAGATACAGATGGTAATGTGGTAAAAAGAAATGAGCCCGAGGTTGTCCGGGAAGTGTTGTCCTCTGATACATCGGAACAGGTTTCCTGGATTATGGAAAAAGTGGTTTCAGAAGGTAGTGGCCTTAATGCTTTTATTGAAGGATATGAAATAGCGGGCAAAACCGGCACAGCGCAGAAAGTTGAACAAGGTGTTTATGCACCTGATAAAAACATAATGTCTTTTGTAGGCTTTGCCCCTGCAGATGATCCTGAGATACTTCTCTTTGTGGCTGTTGATGAGCCCAAGAGTGGTCCCATGTGGGCGTCACAAATAGCTGCACCCGTTTTCAGGAATATGATGGTAGATATTCTAAATTATCTTGATATTCCCAGGAAAGTAACTGAAACAGAAGAAGCTCGTACAGTTCGGGCACCTGATTTAGTAGATTCTACTATTGATGATGCCAGTATTCAGTTACAAACAAAAGGACTAATTTTAAAAATAGCTGGTGAAGGAGATTTAATCACTAAGCAAACACCCAAACCTGGAGCAGTAGTTCCTCTTCAGACGAATATACTTGTATATACAGGGGATGAAAATATAGATGATTCTGTTGAAGTGTTTTTACCTGACCTTAGAGGTAAAACAGTAAGGGAGGTAAGTGAAATATTAAACTGGATGGGACTGCACCTTAATTCTTATGGTTCGGGGGTTGCCGTAGAACAGGATCCGCCTCCTGATACCCAGGTTGAGACCGGGTCTGTAGTTAATGTAGAGTTTAAGTCTCATGCTGATGATGAATAGTAGTAAATATTATAGAGGGTGGGGTTATTTATATGCCCGCCCTTTTATTTTATCTCTCTTTTCAAGCAAGAAGACCCTCTGCCTCTAAGCGAAGCGTAAGGCGGGGGATGAATTGCTAATGTTTTAGCTTAAACTTTACCAAAAAAGACAAAAACTCCTTTAAAAATGTGGTTTTTGCGGTTTTAAAGCATAAAGCCTTAATGTATAATAATGGCAGGGCTTTTCAGCAATAACAAGGTTCAAGGAGGGTATGTTCAATGGAAAAATGTTTGTTTTCAAAAAGAATATACAAAACTGAACTGTTCAAAAATCATTGAAGGGTTGGCTATCCAAGTTATTGATATTGCTAATGACAAGAAAAAGCCTATCGTTTTAGAGAAGCTAAATACTTCTAAGTCCAAATCTAAATTAACCTACGGCAAC
>PWHX01000155.1 GCA_003555415.1 Syntrophomonadaceae bacterium
ACAGTTATAGGAGAGATTACTTTTAAAGAAGAAGGGATAAGATTAATAGATAAAGAGGGGAAAGAAAAGAAATTCCCTGAAAACGGGTATTCACATTTCTAAAGATGGCTGAACAGGAGGAAAAATTTTTGTTAGAATTTGTTACCAGGAGTTCTGAAGAGACCTTTAACATAGGAAAAGCTCTGGGAAAGTTATTGAAACAAGGGGATGTTATTGCTTTTTTTGGAGAGCTGGGAGCTGGCAAGACTGTTTTTGCCCAGGGGATAGCCCAGGGGATAGATGTAAAGGAATACGTCACCAGCCCTACCTTTACTATAATAAATGAGTATCAAGGAGCTTTACCCCTGTATCACTTCGATGTTTACCGCCTGGAAGAACCGGAGGAACTTCTGGAATTAGGGTATGAAGAGTATTTTTATGGAGAAGGTATAACGGTAATTGAGTGGGCTGAAAAAATTACAGATTACCTTCCACCTGATTATATGGCTGTTTATATTTACAAGGTTAATAATGCTAATAATGAAGATAATATCTTTGATCCTGAAAAACGCTGTATAAATTTTCAGCCCCGGGGGAAAAGTTATGCTGAACAGGTTGAGGAGTTGAAGAAACATGTTGGTTTTGGGTATTGATACTGCAACCCTGGTCTGCAGCGTGGCTTTAGCCCGGGAAGGCAGTATAGTTGGAGAATACAGCTTGAATATTAAAAAAACCCATTCCCAGCGCTTAATGCCCTTGATCGCCGGGCTGCTTAATGATGCTGATTTAAATAAGGAAGACATCAGCGGAATTGCTGTAGCCAGTGGGCCCGGTTCTTTTACCGGAATAAGGATAGGCATGGCTACTGCCAGAGCCCTGGCCCAGGGATTAAAAGTGCCCCTGGTAGGTGTTCCTACCCTGGATATCCTGGCGGCACAGTTTCCCTTTACTGATGGGTTGATCTGTCCGGTGTTGGATGCCAGGCGCCAGGAGGTTTATACTTCTGTTTATCGCTGTCCTTTGGGAAAACTGCATAGAATTACAGACTATATGGCTGTTCCTTTAGAAGAATTGTTTGATTTTTTGAACCAAAACACAGTGGGGAAGGTAATATTTTCAGGTGATGCCCTGGATAAATACGCCGGCTTAATAAAGGAAACATTGGGAGAAAGGGTTTCCTGGGCGCCTTCCTCCCTTAGGATAAACCGGGGGGCGCTGGCAGCAGAACTGGGTTTGGATATCATAAAAAAAGGGAACCATTATGACAATTATAAAAATCTGCAGCCTTTATATCTTCGACGTTCTGAAGCCGAGGTGAAGTGGGAAGAACGTCAAAAGAGGGGTTGTTCTAAGTGAAGCAGAAAGAAACATTGATTGAACCCATGGATATAAAGGACATAAATAAAATTATGTTTATAGAGCATCAGTCTTATCCCAACCCCTGGTCTATTTATTTGTTTTTAACAGAAATAAAGAATAATAAACATGCAGAATATTTAGTATTAAGACAGGAGGGGGAAATAATAGCCTATGGGGGCATGTGGGTTATTTTTGAAGAAGCACATATAACAAACCTGGCTGTGGACCCGGTTTTCAGGAATAAAGGTAATGGAGATATTTTGTTAAAGGCTTTAATACAGAAGGCCAGAGATAGAGGGGCAAAATTTATCAGTCTGGAAGTAAGAGTTTCTAATTCCTATGCCATAAAGCTTTACAAAAATAACGGGTTTATAGTGGAAGAGATAAAAAAATATTATTATGGAAATGAAGATGCTTATCTGATGACTGTAAACTTAGAACAGCGTTAAATTAGTTATTTTTTATTTTACCGCAATTGGACTGGAGGAAGTATTTGATGAGTAAAGAAGATCAAATAGTCATAATGGGCATAGAGAGCTCCTGTGATGATACGGCAGTGGCAGTGGTAGAAAACGGGGAGAAGATATTGAGTAACCTTGTGTCTTCCCAGGTAGACCTTCATGGCAAATTTGGTGGGGTTGTGCCGGAGGTTGCTTCCCGCCGGCACCTGGATATTGTTAACGTTTTGGTGGAGGAGGCTCTCAGGGAAGCCGATAAAGAATTTTCCGATCTCTCGGCTATTGCAGTTACCTATGGACCCGGGCTGGTTGGAGCCCTTTTAATTGGAGTGGCTACGGCCAAGGCCCTGGCTTTTGCCTGTGGTTTGCCTCTTATTGCAGTAAATCATATAACTGGCCATATGTATGCCAATTTTTTAGTGCATCCGGACTTACAATTTCCCTTGTTATCTTTAATTGTTTCTGGAGGGCATACCAACCTGGTCTATATGGAGCAGCATGGAAAACATGAAATCATGGGAAGAACCAGGGATGATGCGGCAGGTGAAGTTTTTGATAAAGCGGCCAGGGCTGTAAACCTGGGCTATCCTGGGGGACCAGTTATAGATAGACTTTCACAGGAGGGTGACCCTGAAGCCATTAAGTTTCCCCGGGCCTTTTTAGAAGAGGGAAGCCTGGATTTTAGTTTTAGCGGTTTGAAGTCTGCTGTTCTCAATTACCTTAACCGGCAAAAACAAAAGAACAGGGAGGTTAACTTAAAGGACCTGTCTGCCAGCTTTCAACAGGCAGTAGTAGATGTTCTGGTAGATAAAACCCTTTTGGCAGCAGATAAAAAAGGAGTGGAAAGAATTGCTTTATCCGGTGGAGTTGCTGCCAACAAAACCCTGCGGGCAGCTTTATCCAAAGGTGCGGAAGGGAAAGGTTATAAGCTGTACTACCCCCCCGTTGAATTTTGTACGGATAATGCGGCCATGATTGCCTGTGCCGGGCACTACCAGTTTTTTGAAAATAACTATGCACCCCTGGATCTTAATGCCGTACCAAATTTACATCTTACTTAAAAAAGTGTATTCTTTATACTCTTATGGAAACGCTTGTTGAATAACTTATTGTCAAATAAGATTTATTATGTTATCTTGATGTGGATATTGTGGATAAAAATCTAAAACCACAGCTTTCAAATGATATTTCTGTGGATAACTCTGTGGATACTGTGGGTAACTATAAGAAATTACTAATATAATTAAATCGAAGCATCCCAAATTAATATATAATATAACAACATCCGTCATTATTTTCTTTTACATAATGAGTTTTCATAATTATATGTAAAAAATATGTAATAAAAACACAAAGGTAATTAATAAAATATATTTTTCATAAAATAAAGAGTGTTGGAATAGTAAATGCTAAAATTATTTAAAGTTATAACCATCGGAAAGGAATGATTTAGGTGGGAACATTTAAAAAGGTTCATTTTGTGGGTATTGGGGGGTACGGTATGAGTGCCCTGGCTAAAATACTGCATAAAATGAATTATATTGTTACCGGGTCTGACTTGAATGAATCCAAGATAACAAAAAGACTAGGTGAAATGGGGGTTGAAATTTTTTATTATCACAGCCCTGAAAATATTGAAGGAGCTGACCTGGTTGTTTATTCCACAGCCATACCTGAAAGCAACCCAGAGATTCATGCAGCTAAGGAAAATAACATTATCCTCTGGCACCGTTCAGAACTCCTGGCATACCTTATAAACACAAAGTATGGTATTGCTGTTGCGGGCACCCATGGTAAAACCACAACTACGGCTATGATTTCCCTTATTTTAGAAAAAGCAGGTCTGGACCCTACAGCTGTGATAGGAGGGGAGCTTACTGATTTTGATGGGAACGCCAAACTGGGTGAAAGCGATTACCTGGTGGCGGAAGCCTGTGAAAGCGATCATTCATTTTTGCGTTATAAACCTTTTTTAGCGGTAGTTACAAATGTAGAGGCAGATCATCTGGAGTACTATGATGGAAGCTTTGATAAAATTAAAGAGACCTACATAAATTTTTTAAAAAATATTAAGGATGAAGGAATAGCTCTGCTTTGTGGAGATGATTCCAGCCTTCAGGAAATTAAGAAACAGTACAGCCTAGGTTGTGTGACTTATGGGATAAAAGAACAGTCAGACTATATGGCAGGAGATATTCAGCTGAAGAATAGAGGCTCTGTGTTTAATGTATATTACAAGGGAGAAAAATTAAGTGAAATAGAGCTAGGCGTTCCTGGTGAGTATAATATTTATAACGCTTTGGCTGCTATCGCCGTAGCCAGGCAGCTAGGCATAGATTTTCATAAAATCAAGGATATACTAAGAAACTTTAAAGGGGCCCAGAGGCGCTTCCAAATTGTCGGGGAAGCAGAAGGCATAACTATTGTAGATGATTATGCCCATCATCCTACGGAAATAAAAGAGACTTTAAAAGCAGCAAAATCCTCTGATAGTAAGAGAATAATAGCAGTTTTTCAACCCCATAGATACAGCAGGACCTATTATCTTTTTAACGACTTTGTGAAGAGCTTTAGTCATGCAGATCTGGTTATAATAACCCCAATTTATTCTGCAGGGGAGGAGTCTATTGAGGGTATCAGCAGTGATATTTTAGTAGAAAGAATCAGAGAGGAAGAAGACAGGGAGGTAATATTGCTGGAAACCAGGCAAATTCGAGACTATCTCTATAAAATCTTACAGCCGGGAGATATGGTTATTACCATGGGGGCTGGAGATATATGGAAGGTATCTTATGAGCTGGCAGAGAAAATAGCGAAGGTGGAAAACAAGAGTGGGTAATAATTTACCTTCTCTTATTTTTAATTCCATACAACAGGGCAATATTTTGCCTGTAACCTCCCGGTGCAATTTAAGCTGTATTTTCTGCAGCCATAGACAAAACCCTTCGGGAATAGAGGTATACCCCCTGCCCCATAGAAAACCCCGGGAAATAAGGGAATCTTTTAAGTATCTTTCCAGAAACGAAAAAATTATTATAGGAGAATCGGCCACAAAAATTATAGAAGGGGAACCCTTTTGTTATCCCGGGATAAAGGAAACTTTACAAGATTTAAGAACTGATTTTCCTGAAACCCCTTTTCAAATAACTACTAACGGAACACTATTAGATGAAGATACCATCAGTTTAATAAAAAAACTAGAACCCCTGGAGCTGGTGGTATCTTTAAATACCTTGGATACGGACAAAAGAAAAGAGTACTTGGGGGACAAGTTCCCCCAGAAGATACAGGATAATATAAAAAGGATGGGACAGGCTGGAATCAAGTTTCATGGAAGTGTAGTAGCTTTACCCCACTTGTGGGGATGGGAAGATTTAAAACTCACCCTAAAGTTTTTAGAAGAAAATGGAGCCATGACCTTGAGATTGTTTTTGCCTGGTTTTACCAGGTTGGCTCCCTCCCCCTTGATTTTTGATTTGTCTTTATGGGAGGAACTTCGTTTATTTGTCCAGGAGTTAAGCAGCCGGCTGGAGACACCCTTACTTTTGGAGCCTCCCTTTTTATCTGATTTTAAGGCCCGTATAGAGGGGATCATAAAAAACTCTCCGGCACAAAAGGCTGGCCTGCAAAAAGGCGATACTATCTTAAAAGTAAACCATAAGAGGGTGAGAAGTAGGATTGGTGCTTTTGATTTGACCCAAGGGGAGAAGGATCCCTTTTTAGAGGTTTGTCGGGGGGAAAGTAAAGAACAGGTAAGGATAATTAAAAAGGAGAAAGAAGCCCCCGGCTTTGTACTCTACAGGGATATGGATTTCCTGCGGGCACAAGAATTAATCCAAACATTAAAACGTTATGAAACTCTGGAGGTATTAGTGTTAACCTCGGTCCTGGGCTTTCCCTTGATTAATCATTTAGCAGAAACAGTCAGCTCCAAAAGAAAAAATCTGGCGGTAAAAGCTGTAAACAATAATTTTTTTGGAGGGAGCATAATGAGTGCCGGGCTGTTGGTAACAGGGGATTTCATAGATGTCATGGAATCCTTAGAAAATCAGTACGACCTGGTAATAATTCCGGAGGAGCCTTTCGATATCAAAGGGAAAGATCTTTTAGGAAATTCCTTTCTAGAAATTCAAGAAAAAGCAGGACTTCCAGTGGTTATGACCTAATATATTAGATATTAACTGATTAGAGCCTATTTTAACTTAATATTTTTAGATCAATAGAAGGAGGCGTTTTTTTTTGAAACAGGTATGCGCACATGTTTTGGTTTCAGGGATTGTTCAGGGCGTATATTATCGGTACAGTATGTTAAAAGAAGCAAAAAACAACGCAGTTTCCGGCTGGGTAAGAAATTTACCCGATGGCCGGGTTGAGGCCCACCTCCAGGGGCAAAAAGAAGACGTAGATGCTGTAATTCTGTGGGCAAAAAAAGGCCCTCCCGGGGCTCAGGTTACTGAAGTGGAAGTGGAGTGGGGTGTTCCCGACAAGGAATATAATGATTTTGATGTTATAGGTTAGGGGCAGCTTATTTTAAAGGGGAAATGGTGAACTTGCGGTCTGGTGAGTATTTTACCGGTAGGCAGGAGATATGGGGGAGGTTTTGTTCATATGGAGTTTGAGTTTATTATGCGGGTAATGGTTGCTTTACTTTTAGGAACAGCCATTGGGGCAGAGAGACAGTGGAGGCATAAGATTGCTGATTTAAGAACTAACGCTCTGGTTTCAGTTGGGGCGTGTCTTTTTGTTTCCCTTTCGGTATTAATTATCGATGATGAGAGTCCTACTCGAGTTGCTGCCCAGATTGTCTCCGGCATAGGTTTTTTAGGTGCCGGTGTAATCCTGCGGGAAGGTTTTAATGTCCGGGGGATCAATACGGCAGCTACCCTTTGGTGTGCTGCGGCTATTGGAGCCTTGTCGGGATATGGGTTCTTCTTTAATGCCCTGGTAGGTGCAGTTGTAATCTTAATCGCTAATATTTTACTGCGTTCCTTTCAACAAAAAGTTAACCGGGAGCATATTAAAAGCCAGGATATTGATTTGCCCCACCGCCTGGAGTTAATATGCCGCGGAGACGATGAGGAGGATATCCGCTCTTCGCTTATAGCTATGCTGGATAGTGGCCCCCTGGCCTTAACCTCCCTGTTCAAGGAGGACATGGATGAATCTGGGGAAATCCAGATACAGGCAGAATTACTTGTTCCTAAAGAAAAGCAAGCTTTGTTAGAGGAAATTGCCAGGGAATTGGGTTCCCGAGAAGGGGTCAGGTCTATTCGCTGGCAAATTGAGGCGAATTAACTTTTAAGTATAGGGCTAAAAGGAATATTTGGCAGGCTATGGCCCTTCCTTTACCTCTATTATTTCCTTTAGATTAATCATTTTAATTTCTTTATTGGAGGTCAGGACAATGTTTAACTTTCCCTGTAGGGGATCAATTTTTTTTACCTCTCCCTTTAGACGGGAATAACTTTTCCCCGTTAGAAGCGTAACCTCAATAACCAGGCCCTGTTGGAGAGATTGGCTAATGAGAAATTGAAACTGTTCTTTTTGCTGGTCGTCTAAATTTGGCATACAGTATTTTTCCTCTTCCTCTTTTATTTTGTGGCATTCATTTAGTTTTTTACGGTGTGCCGGCAGCATCAAACGACTGCAGCTAAACTGGTTAGAAAGCTTTTTGCTCATTTCTTATGCCCCCCTATTTCTGTTGCCCATTCGAAGAGCTGTCCTCCGGAGGTTAAAGAAGAGGCTCTGAAAAGGCTTGTTACCCCGTAGCGTGTCCGGATATTATCTACCGCGTGGCTTAAGCTTGTTTTTTTCTCCCTGTCTTCAAAGAGGGATAACTGCATGTAACTGTCATCAAAAAGGCCGGAAAGGCTGACTCCTAATTTACGGACAGGACGCCGGTCCCAATAGGTGTCGAACAGTTTATGTACAATGGCGTACACATCCATAGTAACTGCTGTAGGTTCAGGTAATTTTTTTTGTCGGGAAAAACCTGTGGGTTGGTTAAAACTAGTTCCCCGGCAGTACAGGCTGACTACCTTCCCCATTTTATTTAAAGCTCGTGCTCTGCGGCAGACTTCTTCTGTTAGTTCCAGAAGGACAACTTCAATTTCCCTTTTTTGCCCGTAGTCCCGGGGTAGAGTCATGGAGTGGCCTACCCCTTTTTGGACTTCCGTAGATTTGGCATAAATATTAGAATAATCAATGCCCTGGGAATTCAGCCAGAGTATTTCACCGTTGATACCCCAGCGCCTCTTTAAAATTCCCTTGGGCATGCGGGCAAGGTCACCGATTTTTTTGATGCCTATACGCTGCAGGTTGTGTTCCATCCTGCTTCCTACCCCGAAAAGATCTCTAATAGGAAGGGGCCAGGTGTAACAAGTGTAATTATCATGGGATAGCTGAAAGATACCCTCCGGGTTTGCCTTGGCAAACCTGTCGCAGGCCATTTTAGCCTGGAGGGGGTTTTCACCTATACCTACCCGGCAGCGTATTCCCGTTTCTTGTAACACCTGTTGGTTAAGTTTCATTGCCATTCCCCTGGGGTTCGTTCCAAATAATTTTTCACATCCGGTCATGTCCAGAAACTGTTCATCAATGGAATAAGGGACTACCCGGTCGGTAAACTGTTCAAAAATCTTGGTTATTTTAATGGATACATCGATATATCTTTGCATGTGGGGACGTACAAAAACAGCCTCCGGGCATAAGCTTTTGCATTCCCAGGCAGGCATTCCTGTTTTAACTCCAAAAGCCTTAGCTTTTTTGCTGGCAGCCAGGATAATCCCGTGCCGGCGCTTGGGGTCGCCGCATACCACAACAGGTTTTCCCTGCAGTGAAGGGTTATGGACAATTTCTACACTGGCATAAAAAGATTCCATGTCAGCGAGGAAAATTATTTTGAGCATTAGAGTTCACCCTACCTTTCAGTTGATTGCGAATATGTGTTCGTATTTGAAATTATATCATATTTACTA
>PWHX01000059.1 GCA_003555415.1 Syntrophomonadaceae bacterium
AGAATGAATATATTCAAACTAATTTGTAATAAAATAATTGTAATAAAGGAATTATTTATATAAAAAACATTAAATAATAATAAATAATATATTATTAGTAGACATTATAACTTAAATCTAATAGAATTAGGTAAAATGGTATTATTTTTAGAAAACAGCAAGGAGGAGAGTTATCTTTGAAATTATCACCCCTTAAACTAGGTGATAAAATAGTAAAATTGCCTATCTTCCAAGGAGGCATGGCTGTCCGGGTGTCCCTTGCGCCTTTGGCTGCTGCGGTAGCTAACTGTGGTGGTGCAGGTACAATAGCAGGCACAGGTATGACCCCTAAAGAACTCATTGAAGAGATTAGCAAAGCCCGCAGCTTAACAGATGGCATTCTGGGGGTCAACGTTTTATTTGCTATAGGCAACTTTGCTGACCTGGTAAAAGCAGCCATTAATGAAAAAATAGATTTTATAGTTTCCGGTGCAGGGTTTTCTCGGGATATGTTCAGCTGGGGTAATGAGGCTGGTGTGTCGGTTATCCCTATAGTTTCTTCGGCAAAGCTGGGTAGGATATCCGAAAAACTTGGAGCCAACGCCGTAGTGGTAGAAGGCAAAGAGGCGGGAGGACATTTAGGTACCGACCGACCTTTAAAGGATATACTGCCGGAAGTTCGTAAAGCTGTAGATATTCCAGTTATTGCCGCCGGCGGTATAGTTAGTGGAGGAGATATAGCCGAAGTATTAGAAATGGGAGCTGATGGAGTCCAGATGGCCACCCGTTTTGTTTTAAGTGAAGAGTGTACTGTTGCCGACAGTTTTAAACAGCTTTATCTAAAAGCTAATAAGGAAGATGTAGTCCTAATTAAAAGTCCGGTAGGGTTTCCGGGGAGGGCTTTACGCAACCCCTTGACGGAAAAAATAGAACGTCAAGAAAAAATAGGTGTTAATAGTTGTGATAAATGTTTAAAAGTCTGCAACAATGAATTTTGCATTCTGGATGCCCTAAAAAAGGCGGAACAGGGAGATGTAATTGATGGGCTGGTATTTTCAGGAGAAAACGTATATAAAGTTAAAGATATTTTACCTGTGGGGGAGATAATGAAAAATTTAGTTGATAATCTTGAACAGGTTAAGGGGTAGAATATTCTACCCCTTAAAAAATGGTTATTTATTTAGTTTAAAAGAAAGAATAATTAAGAAGGATTTTTGATAAAAAGTAGCGAATTTTAGAGGTTAATAAGCTTAAGAAATATTAGAAAATATGGAGATTAGTAATGAAAATAATGGTAATACATGGGCCAAATTTAAATATGCTGGGGGAAAGAGAACCTGATGTATATGGGACGGTTACCCTGGAAGATATAGATAATATGCTTAAAAAAAATGCGGCAGAAAAAGATATACATTTAATTATCAAGCAGTCAAACTTTGAAGGTGAAATTATAAACTGGATTCAGCAATTTAGTTCCTCCGTAGAAGGTATTATAATTAACCCTGCTGCTTTTACCCATTATAGCGTTGCTATAAGGGATGCTCTTTCCAACCTTTCTATTCCTGTTGTAGAGGTGCATTTATCCAATATATGTGCTCGGGAAGATTTTCGCCACCGCTCTGTTACAGCCCCGGTTGTTCAGGGACAAATTTCAGGGTTTGGTTTTCAAAGTTATCTCCTTGGGTTAGAAGCTGTTATTCATTTGTTGGAAGGGAAGGAAGACTAGCATGGAAGAAGATTACATAACCAGGAGATTGAATAATTTAAGAAAAGCCCTGAAGAATAGGGGGATTGATGGTTTTTTAATAAGTAATCCTATAAACTGTCGTTACCTGAGTGGTTTTACAGGCACCTCTGTTTACCTGTTAATTACCATGGAAGAAGCTTTTTTGATAACAGATTTCAGGTATCGTGAACAGGCAGTAGAAGAAGCTCCCTGTTTTTCCCTGGTATCGCTTCAAGGTTCTTTGGATTCAACTCTGGAAAATTTTCTAAAGAAGAAACGTCTGAAAAAGATAGCTTTTGAACATAATTACCTTACAGTTTACTGGTATGAAACACTGAAAAATAAGCTTTCTGGGCTTGAGCTTGTCCCCCTGCATCAGGTAGTAGAAGATTTAAGGACAATTAAGGACATAAAAGAGATAAAGCTGATTAAAGAAGCAGCCCACATAACGGAAAATAGTTTTAAAAAAATTTTACCTTACTTAAAACCAGGGGTTCGGGAAGAAGATGTAGTGCTTGAACTTGATTATATTATTAAAAAAGAGGGAGCCCGGAAAGCATCTTTTGATTTTATCGTTGCCTCAGGCAAGCGTTCTTCTTTACCCCACGGGGTGGCTTCAAAAAAGAAAATAGAGCATGGAGATATGGTAGTTATAGATTTTGGAATTTATTATAATGGATATTGTTCTGACATGACCCGTACCGTAGCCATGAGCCATGCTGGTAACAGGGAGAGAAAACTGTACAGACTTGTTCTAGAAGCACAAAAGAGAGCTTTGGGCGGAATTAAAGAAGGATTATCCGGGGAAGAAGCAGATGAGTTGGCAAGACAGGTAATATTTAAAGATGGCTATGGAGATAATTTTGGCCATGGATTAGGCCACGGGGTCGGCCTGGAGGTGCATGAGGAACCCCGGTTAGCTCCTAGAAGTAAAATTATCTTAAAAAATGGGATGATATCTACAGTAGAGCCTGGTATTTACTTTTCCGGATGGGGCGGGATTAGAATTGAAGATATGGTATTAATTGGTGAAAATGGTTGTGAACTACTAACTGGTGATTTAAAAGAAGAGTTAATAGTTCTCTAAATAAATATTGGAGGTTGACATATATGATATCTACAAATGATTTCCGCACGGGAATAACAATAGAACTTGAAGGACAACTTTATACAGTTGTAGAGTTCCAGCATGTTAAACCTGGAAAAGGTGCGGCTTTTGTCCGAACCAAATTAAAAAATATTGAAACCGGATCCATAACAGAGAAAACATTCAGGGCCGGAGAAAAGGTTTCCAAAGCTCATATTGAACGAAAGACCGTGCAGTATCTCTATAATACCGGTGAAGATTATTATTTTATGGATATGGAATCTTTCGATCAGTATCCTATAGATAATAATCTTCTAGAGGATACAGTGAATTATTTAAAAGAGAATATGGAAGTTGATATTTTAATGCACGGCGATAAAATAATTGGGGTTGAAATTCCTTATTTTGTGGAGTTGACTGTTAGTAAAACAGATCCTGGCTTTAAAGGGGATACAGCTTCAGGAGGGACCAAGCCGGCTACTTTGGAAACAGGTTTAACTGTACAGGTTCCCTTTTTTATAAATGAAGGGGATATTCTAAAGATAGATACCAGGACCGGAGAGTACATGGAAAGAATATCGTGATAAGAATTGAGGAAATAGGCAACAATGATAAAAGATATAATAAAAATGAGGAGGTAATGTAATATGGAAGATTTGAAAGAAAGATTAGCTTATTTAAAAGGTTTGGTTGAGGGCTTAGATTTAGATGATAATTCTAAAGAAGGAAAGCTGTTTTTACAGATAATTAATCTAATGGATGGGATGACTACATCTATAGAAAACTTAGAAGCGGATAATGAAGAGCTTTACGATTATATGGAGGCTATGGATCAGGATTTAACTGAGCTGGAAAATGATTACTACGAAGCCCTGGAGGATGATGAAGAAGAATATGATGGTTTTTCTATAGAATGTCCTGACTGCCAGGAAATAGTATATATTGATGATAATACTATTGGTGATGAGGAAATGGAAATGGAGGTTCTATGCCCAAGGTGCCATCAAGTTGTCTTTGTCCAGGACGAGTTGTGGGAAGGTGATAGTGAAGTAGAAGACCTGGAAGAAGACCAGGAATCTTAAAGCTAATAGATAGCAGAACGGGTGTGGCTTGTTCTGCTATCATTTTATTATTACACCTTTCTGAGAGACTTCAGGACTTCAGAAATTATTATTGAAATAGATTGTATTTTTTGGTATAATAATAATAGTGTGCAATAAAGGAGTTGGGAACATGCTACAGATTCTATGTACAAGTTCTAACACTTTTTTAACTAAAATATGGTTTTGAAAAGTCACTTCAAAGAGAAGGGCTTAAATAAATAAAAATAATAAGGAGGGTTTCTAATGACAGCAAAAGTTATTTCTGGTAAAGAAGTAGCAGCGGAAATTAGGGCAGATCTTAAGAAAAAGGTTGATGAATTAAAAGGAAAGGGCGTACATCCCGGTCTAGGTGTTATTCTCGTAGGAGATGATCCTGCTTCAGTATCTTACGTTACCAGTAAGTCCCAGGGATGTGAGGAACTCGGTATTTACGATGAATTAATTCGTGTGTCAGCAGACACTTCAGAAGAAGAAGTATTGAACATGGTTGATAAGATGAATAATGACAATAAATTTAGCGGAATTCTTGTACAGCTTCCTCTGCCCGACCATATTGATGAAGAAAAAGTTGTTAATGCCATTGCTCCTGAAAAGGACGTAGACGGTTTCCATCCAGTCAATCAGGGCCTATTACTTAGAGGAGAGGAATGCCCACTTCCCTGCACCGCATATGGTGTACAGAAAATGCTAATGGTATCCGGAAACGACCCTGCCGGCAAGCACGTAGTGATTTGCGGAAGAAGCAACATTGTAGGAAAGCCCCTGGCAGCAATGTTGATGCAAAAGGCTGAAGGAGCTAATGCAGTAGTTACAGTAGTACACACACGTGCCCAGGATATGTCTTACTTCACCAAGCAGGCTGACATTCTAGTGGCTGCCGTGGGTGTGCCAGAAGCCATTAAGGCAGATATGGTAAAAGATGGTGCTGTAGTTATTGACGTTGGAGTTAACAGGGTTGAAGATTCATCCAAGAAAAAAGGTTTCCGTTTAGTGGGAGATGTGGAATATGATGCCATTTCCCAGAAGGCTTCCTACATAACTCCTGTTCCCGGCGGAGTTGGACCCATGACTGTAACCATGCTTCTTTACAACACCGTGGAGTGTGCAGAAAGGATAGCCGGAGTGTAACTTTCCCTTAACAGACAACATTAATAACAGGTGCTGTGTATAATTGTTAGTAATATAGGACCTCCCGTTTTAGACGGGGGGTCTTTTACAGAAAAAGCATTAAGGAAGAAGTAAAAAAAAGGCCAAAAATAAATATTTTAGGAGGAATTTTTTAATGGCTGAAAAGTTAAAAGGTAAAGAAGTCTCTGCTTCTTTAAGGGAGGAGCTTACTAAGAAAGTTGAAGAATTAAAAGGTAAAGGTATAACGCCAAAGCTTGGCGTAATCAGAGTAGGTGCCCGTCCTGATGACCTATATTATGAAGGCGGAATCAAAAAAACATGTGGCGGCATTGGTGTTGACTTTGAAGTGTTTGAATATCCCGAAGATGTTGACCAGGATTCTTTTGAAAAAGCTGTTAAAGACGTTGCTAACAATAAAGATATCCACGGCATTCTCTTATTTTCACCATTGCCCGGCAGCTTAGATGAGCCTATAATTCGGGACTTGATTCCTGTTGAAAAAGATGTTGACTGCCTGACCGTTGGCGGAGCTGGAAAAGTTTTTGCCGACGATCCTGAAGGATTCCCACCCTGCACACCTACAGCATGCATGGAAATGCTGAAGTTTTTCAATATTCCCCTTGAAGGTAAAAAAGCAGTAGTTCTCGGCCGTTCAATGGTAGTAGGAAAGCCTATGGCCATGTTGTTACTCCGGGAAAACGCTACTGTTACTATTTGCCACTCCAGGACTAAAGATCTTCCCCAGGTATGTGCTGATGCCGATATCCTGGTAGCAGCAGTAGGACGCCCCAGAATGGTTGACAAAAACTATGTTAGCGCAGGACAGATAGTTATTGATGTAGGTATCAACGAAGATCCGGACAACCCCGGCAAGTTCTGTGGAGATGTAAACACCGCTGATGTAGAAGGCGTTGTTGGACAAATTTCACCGGTTCCTGGTGGTGTTGGTGGCGTGACTACCGTAATTCTTTGCAAGCATACTATTTTGGCCTGTGAGAAACAGACTACATAATAAAATATATATTTTAAAATCCTAAACCTCCCGTTTAACACGGGAGGTTTTTTTATGTTCTTATTTATGTTCTTTTTAGTGGTATTTATTTCTGAATGTGGTTTTTATTTCTGAATAAGGAAGCATAAACTTGTAGTTTTTAAAATATTTATTAGTGGAGGGTGAGATATGGCTCAAAAAATAATACAGGAACAAATTTTACCCATGCTGGCGCCGAATCTTAAAAAAATAATTAAGGAGTGTTCTCCTCTTACCTTAAAAAAAATTCATGAGATTCGCCTGAGAGAAAGCAGGCCTTTGATGCTTAACTGGGATCATGGTGATTGTATGATTGATTTGCAAGGCAACAATGTTCATTACATAGAAAAGTCCTACAAAATACAAAGGGAAGACATACAGAAAACCTTACAGCTAATAAGTAATTTTTCCCTGTATGCTTTTGAAGAAGAATTAAAGAATGGGTATTTAACCATACCTGGGGGACACCGGATCGGTCTGGTAGGCAAAGTTGTCCTGTCCAACGGGAAAATAAAACTTCAAAAACATATAACTGGAATTAATATAAGGATAACCCGGGAAATTTTAGGAGCAGGGGAAAAGCTGCTTCCATATGTTATCGGCAGGAATTCAAGAGTCTACAGTACCCTTATTATATCTCCTCCCCAATGTGGAAAAACAACTTTACTCCGGGATTTAGTTAGATTACTAAGCTATGGGGTGAAAGAGTATGATTTCCGGGGAGTAAAGGTGGGTCTGGTTGATGAAAGATCTGAAATTGCCGGGTGTTTTGAAGGCCTTCCTCAAAATGATATAGGCATAAGAACCGATGTGATAGATGCTTGTCCAAAGGCTCAAGGGATGATGCTGTTAATAAGGTCTATGTCGCCACAAGTTTTGGCTACAGATGAAATTGGAAGCATGGAAGATGCCCTGGCAGTTGAAGAAGCACTTAAAGCGGGAGTATCTGTTTTAGCAACGGCCCATGGAAGCAATATGGAAGATTTTAAAAAAAGACCAGGTCTAAAAAGATTGTTAGAGCATAAAATTTTTAAAAGGTTTATATTCCTGGGAAATTCCCGGGGGACTGGTACCATTGAGAATATCTGGGATGATGACCAATCAAAAAGATTGTTGTAAAGCAGGTGATATTATGCTTATTTTAAAAATTGCAGGAGCAGTTTTGATTATCTTTTCTACTACCGGGCTGGGTTTTGCCATGGCCAAGAAATACCGGGAACGGATTAAAGAATTGCGTCAGCTCCAGATAGCTTTTCAAATGTTAAGTTCAGAGATCAGTTATTGTGCTACACCACTCCCTTTTGCCTTTAACAGGGTGGGTCAAAAGCTTAATGAACCCGTATCCGATATTTTTTTAAATGCTGCAGAGTTGTTAGAAAATAGCGAAGGAAGAGAACTGGGAGATATGTGGAGAGGTGCGGTTAATGAGATTTTCCCTATAACCTTTTTAAATACTAAGGATAAGCAGATACTCCTTTCGGTAAGTTCTTTTTTGGGATATTCTGACCAGGTCCATCAGGAAAAACAAATAAAACTAATACTACATCAGTTAAAACAATCGGAAGAAGAAGCCTGGGGCACTTTACACAGTAATGAAAGAATGTGGAAGTATCTTGGAGTATTAGGGGGTTTAATGCTGGTGATACTGTTTTCTTAAAAGGAAGGGGAGAAGAATATGGAAACTATCAATGTAGATCTTCTTTTTAGAATTGCCGGTATAGGTATTTTTATATCTGTTTTAAACATTGTTCTCAAACAGGCTGATAAGGAAGAACAGGCGCAAATGTTAACCCTGGTAGGAGTGGTAATCGTTTTATTAATGGTAATTCAGTTGATTAATGAGCTTTTTGATAGCATAAGAACCATTTTTAACATCTATTAAAAGGGGCACCTATCATGGAAATAGTACAGGTTGTAGCGTTAGGGCTAATAGCTGCTGTGTTTACATTATTTTTAAAAGAAACTAAACCGGAACTGGCTGTATTTTTATCCATTACTGTTGGTGTCATTATATTTCTTTCCCTTTTAAAACATATAGCCAGAGTGTTACATATACTTCAAGAGATAACGGTCAGAGCTAATATAAACATACTATATTTAGATATCCTGTTAAAAATTATTGGTATCGCCTATATATCTGAATTTGGTGCCCAGATATGCCGCGATGCCGGGGAAGGAGCTACAGCCAGCAAGATAGAATTTGCCGGTAAAATATTAATCCTGGTTTTGGCTGTACCTCTGGTGGTAGTTGTACTGGAAACTATCATGGGTTTAATTCCTTGATCCTATTACTTATAATCTTTTGTTTAATTGCAGGTGAAAAAAAGTGTATAAACAAAGAATATTCTTCTCACTCCTTATGAGTTTAATATTGCTAATGGGTTTTTTTTCTCCCGTCGGAGCAGAAGAAGATCACCTGTGGGAAGAACAAAAAGAAATGGTGGATTTACATGTAATAGAAAAGTACTGGCAAGAGATTACTGGTGAAGTAGACGAGTATATGCCCGTCATGGAGTTTACGGACATAATTTCTTTAATGAGAGATAAAGATACCAATCAAATAG